>NZ_JAKKRW010000026.1:0-71064 GCF_025653905.1 Shewanella sp. SM71 | reverse complement strand
GGTAGCCGAAAAATATTTAATGAAGAAAATAAGACTGAAGCATTAGAAATTCTTACAAATGAAGTTTCAGACTTAGCTAAAGCAATTTATGAGGAACTCCGTCCTTTTAGTACGGGTTATGATGCAAATGTCATCCTCAATAAGTCAGTCTTTTAGCCCTAACAAACGCATGTTGATACTGGTTTTCCGCTGCGCTCCAAATCAGCCGCAAATGCGGGCGTTGTCAAAAATGAGCGAGTGAATCACTCTAATACAGAGTGATTCAATAAAGCAGTCTTGACGAGTGTGTGGTATCAAAAAAATGGCAAATAACGCTGTGTTGATTACCATATTCTTAAGGTGTACAATGTACACCTTGGGGTATAAGGATTTTAATTAGTGAGCTATGCTATTGAGTTTGTCGAAACCTCGATCTTTACAAGACAGATCAAGGAACTTGCAACAGATGACGAACTAAAGGATTTGCAAGCAGAGCTTATTGCTCAGCCGGATAAAGGCGATATGATCAAAGGTACAGGTGGCCTACGAAAGGTTAGAATGGCTGTAGGCAACAAAGGGAAGAGTGGCAGTATACGAGTGCTCTATGTCCTTGCTCTGGCCGATAAAATTTACCTGGTGCTCGCTTATCCAAAAGCAGTTAAAGATAGTCTAACTGCGGAAGAAAAGGCCAAATTAAAACTAATCGTTCAATCACTTAAAGGAGAGAGCAAATGAGTATATTTAACGAACTTCAAGCCTCCCTTGAAGAAGCGGTAGAAATTCATCATGGTCTCAAAAAGCCCGCTCGAGTAACTCGTTATGAAGTTGCTGATGTTAAGTCAATCCGTGAAGATCTGCTTAAAGTGACGCAGGCCGAATTTGCTGCCACGATGGGGGTCAGTGTAGACACAGTTAAAAGTTGGGAAGGTAAACGCCGCAATCCTGCAGGATTAGCAGCTAAAGTGCTTGCGACGATTCAGCAAGATCCTAAAATCTACGCAGCCCTTGCCGCTCACTAAAATTATTTAAAGGCCCTTCTTGGGCCTTTAAATTGCCCCTATCTGAATCACTCTTGCCTAGTCTGGTTTGCGGGCTGAACGCCGTCATTTTTGCAGTTTCGGGATAACTAATTTTTGCCCCATTCCGTGTTTCAGCGGATATATACACCATTTATTCACGCTACTCTTTGACTGAGTTTATCTAATAGATTTACTATGAAAAATACGTTTATCAATTCAGTAACAAGTCTAAATGGCAACTATACCTTTAAACGAAATCTACCAACACAAACTTAACTTTCTTATCGGTGCAGGAGCCTCCAGTGGTCTATTTCCGACGCTATGGCTGCCCCTCAAAGACTCAGATGATGAAAAAAAGAACGAAACGATTGAAACGCTCGCAACTAAGCTAGATCAGCTTGGGGATCAGTATAAGAGTCATCACACTTTGCTGTTTATGTACTACTACGAAAACATTATCGAGCCAGTATGTAAGTTTCAGCTGAGTGACATCCATATTCCTCATGATGAAGAATGTACGAACGACGATCAGTGTAAGGTCTGTGAAAAAATAGAACTAAGAAAAGAGACTATCGGAAATTATGAAATTTTCATTGACTCTATCGTAAGGCTGTTACAACAGAAGAGTGACTTTCAAAGACGTTGTAACCTTTTCACTACTAACTACGATGGCTGTGTACCATTAGTAGCAGACAAGATGATTAAGAAAGGGAATCTTGAATTCAACATCAATGACGGATCAAGTGGCTTCCTCGAAAGAACCCTATCAGCACGCAACTTCAATAATTACGTTTGTCAATCAGGGGTATTCGGACGAAACTCATCTGATATACCACAAATCAACTTTATCAATCTGCATGGCTCTGCTTATTGGCGTAAATTAAAGGACACTATCAAGGTAGAATACAATTTCCTTGATACTGCTGTGGTAATTCCAGAAGAAGCTCGCGACAGCCTTAAGCAGCTAAGTGAAATTCTGAATGATGAAACCAAAACAACACAAGATTTACTCGACCTTAAGGTGGAGATTAATGAAGGCATCCGAGCTGCTTTTTGGAATTCTTACGATAAGCTCCCTATTGTCAACCCAACTAAGTGGAAGTTTCATGAAACTGTCTTTGAGGAACATTATTACCAAATGCTTCGCTTGCTCAGTTATCATTTGGAAGATAAAAATTCGATTTTAATTAGTTTCGCTTTTTCGTTCGCTGACGAGCACATCCGTAACTTGATTAAACGTTCACTGTCTAACCACAAACTACAAGTATTCGTTTGTTGCTTTAATGACAAAGAGCATGAAACTATGTATGGCTACTTTGGTGGTTACAAAAACGTTACATTAATCAATTTCGACGGTGAAAGTTTAGACTTCACTAAGTTCAACAAAGAAGTATTCAATGCTGATTTACTTAGGGATGATGACTAAATGAGTATTAACGTCGGTGAAGTCGTTTCGGTTCGAGGTACTCAAGTCACTCTACGCATCTATGATGAATCAAGCTTAGAAACTATGTATCACGATGGAAAGAAGTACAGGGGTGTTTCTATACGTGAATATATTGGCGTTAAGCGTGGCTTTTGCACCATTGTGTGCATCATTGAGGGTGAATATCTAGATGAGAAACGATTTGAACTAGAAGACAACAAAATTCAATATATCCGCAAGGTAGAAGCCAAACCCATAGGCTACTTTGAACGGAGTAAGTTCAAAGACGGTATTAAACTAATGCCGATGATCAAAGACAAATCTTACTTGCTCAACGAGCGCCAAGTGGTCAGCATTTTTAGTCAGGGAACAGATGGAACATTCAATATTGGAAAAATGTTGAAAGAGGACTTACCTGTTTCGCTTCCTTGGAACAAGGTTTTTAATAGCCACATTGGTATTTTTGGCAACACTGGTAGTGGTAAATCCAACACGCTCACTAGGCTTTATACTGAGTTATTTTCCAATTTTGAAGAAAATCTGAAAGATAAAAGTCAGTTTCTCTTAATTGATTTTAACGGTGAATACACTGGTAACCAACTTATCAAGGATCCTGACAATAAGAGAACATTCAACCTAAGTACTGGTAAAAAAGTAGGTGAAAAGTTGCCGTTGGCTAGTGATCAGCTTTGGAATACTGAAATCTTAGCCTTGTTATTTCAGGCAACTTCGAACACACAGACACCGTTTATCAACCGTGTTATTGAGCGAAGGAAAAAAGACAAAGATAAAGGTGACAGCTTAAAGGACTACATTATAGGAACGTTTTACTTATGCTTTGTCAATCCAGCACAAAATAGAGATTCCTTGGTCCATCTTAGAGTAATCGCAGAGCACCTTTCTAGCACCCCTCTGAAAGATAAATTAAGTGGCATATTTTGGTATGGTAATAATTCAAAGTTTGCGTGCAAAGTTGCAGGGGCAGCAACCTGGGATTTTTTTGATACAACGGCGGATTTTGATCGCAATCTAAGACCAATCTTAAATGGTTTAGATATATCAAAAATTGACGCACTAGATGAACTGGTAGTGAGGATTAACGTTCAATTGCTTAGAGATTTATCATATGGGCATATTCAATTCGAACATATTCAACCTCTTTTGAAGAGAGTTGAAAGCTCTGTGAATGATCTACGGAAAATCTTTATCATCAAAGAAAATGTAAAAGATGAGTTCAAGCTACTGAATGTTGTTTCATTGAGAGGATGTAATCAAGCAACTAAGAAAATTGTACCTTTGCTGTTGGCGAAGATGTTTTATCAAGAACACAGAGATAATGTCGATACGCCCCCTAAAAATACTTTGCACTTCATCATTGATGAAGCACATAACATTTTGTCGCAACAGTCAAATCGTGAGCATGAGATCTGGAAAGATTACAGGCTGGAGATGTTCGAAGAGATCATCAAAGAGGGGCGCAAATTTGGGATGTATCTGACACTATCAAGTCAAAGACCAGCAGACATTTCACCAACGATAATGTCTCAGCTTCACAACTTTTTTATCCATAGGCTTGTCAATGACAAGGACTTGTTCCTGATAGACAATACGATTAGCACGCTAGATCGAATGTCTAAAAGTTTGATACCGAACCTATCTAAAGGAGCATGTGTTGTAACTGGCACTGCTTTCGATTTACCGATTGTAATGCAGGTAGATTACATCGAGAGCAAAGAAAGCCGCCCTGCTAGTGATGATGTTGATCTTGC
Source organism: Shewanella sp. SM71 (assembly GCF_025653905.1). Lineage (NCBI taxonomy): Bacteria > Pseudomonadati > Pseudomonadota > Gammaproteobacteria > Alteromonadales > Shewanellaceae > Shewanella > Shewanella sp. SM71. Next base: position 66,871 of record NZ_JAKKRW010000026.1, on the reverse strand, counting down.
TGAACTCTGGGGACTTGTTGATAAAAAAGAGGCATAGCGCAATTTCTTGCCCAGTGCCGTTAAAGTTTTTGCCAAAATATCGTCTAGTTCGCTTTGCCCAAATAATGGTTATCCAAAGAGAATGACTTGGAGTTAACACTCTAAGTCGATTCTGTCCAAAAATGAGCCAGTGAATCACTCTACACCAGACTGATTCAAGCTGGCCTTAAAACAGACCCATTTCGCCCCGTATCTTCCTTCCAACGGGGCATTTTTTTTGCCTTAGAATGAATCAAATCTTTAGAGAATTGATTCATCGGTTTTTAGCTCATTCAACTTAGCTGCTTTGGCAATGGTAGAACGACTGCATTTAAGCAGACTCTGCACTTGTGACCAGCTTTTCCCTTCATCGAGTAGTAACCGAATATTTTGCCTCAATCCATGGTTAGGCTGACGTCCAAGGTATTTTCCTAAGGTTTTGGCCTTTTCGATGCCTTGCGCTTGTCGCTTTCTTCTTGTCTCGTAATCATCTCTGGCCATTGCCGCGGCTAAATCAATCATGAACTCAGTCAGTACCTTTGCGATCATGGTATGTTCTTCTGTGCCACTTAAGATCCCATGTGTCATTGGCTGGTCAACGACCACAATATGAATATTAGCTTTTACCAATTTACTTTTTAGGACCTTCCATTGCTCGAAGGGGAGGCGAGACAATCTATCGACTTTTTCTATGAGTAAAACATCGCCAGGGTGAGAGTCCATGATTAAGCGCCCAAGTTCAGGCCGTTCAATTTTCGCCCCTGATTGCGTCTCAGTATAAAAACTGGCTATGCGAACATTTTTACTGTCTGAAAATTGAACCAACTCATTTCTAGCTCGATTGGCATCTTGTTCATCTGTTGATGCGCGCAGGTAGGCCCGAATAAACATTTTGCCTCATTTGGTGTTTTTAGGATGTGGTTTACGATGCTAGTGCGAGTAGGGTTTAAAATCAATATATAGCGAACCTATTAGCAATGAGATGTGGCTAGTTTGCTTGGGGTATGCCCTAAATGAATCGATCTTATTATCATATTGGATCAATGCAGACTTAGTTAAAGGTGGCGTATTAAGTTTGCATGATTTGGCTTGGTAAGTGTTAGAGCGATTATCCTAAGCAATTTCTGCCAAAAGCTTGTTACTGTGCTTACTAAATAAAAGTGTAAACCTCGTTCTTATTGATCAAATTTTATTTATGATTCAAAGTATCCATAATTACTGGAGAGGTTAACTTTCTACCATGATAGTAGTGGCGAGCGAGAAGCAATTCCAAAGCTGCAAAAAATTAGCTAAACTCAATCGTTGAACACTAAGGACTAAATTGCATGGGATGCAGAAATTCTACATTCGAACAGCTCTTTGAATTCACTGGATACTTTTGGCAGATTGGCGCCGTCGTCACGGCATTATTGGCATTCTGTTCATACAAGGCAGCTATGTGGGCACGTGGTTTAAGCTCGCTGCCATCCACACACATTACGGCTGTATTTGAACATTTCTCTTGGCTCTTTTACTTGCCATCTGTAATGCTAGGCGCAATTACAGTTCTGTTTTTTATTAAAACGCTCAATACGTACCAAAGTAAAGATGGAATATAACAATCAGCAAAAGAGGTACAGTCAACGTGTGGCATGTCCAGTATTTTTTGGCCAGAGGTGTTTAAAAGTTCTATTGAATCACTCTCGGTAAGTCTCGTTCACGCGCATAAAGCTGTCATTCAGCATTCGTTTTTAGCTAACGCACTTTTGCCACTTTGCTTGTTTCAATGCCGTTCTCTGATTGCACCTAGGTCATACTTGTTGCCCCAATTTTTGTAATGCTACAAGGTGCTACTGTGATGGTGGCGATTCAAAGTTCATTTTTAGGTAGGTTCATATGTTCAAAATAAATGTATTGGCGTTAGTACTGATATGCTGTGCTTCTCAGGTTAATGCCTCTACTCTTACATTTGATCACAACAGTAAGCTTGGTATGTGTGCGGGACTCTCCAAAATTGCTAATATTCAAATCGAACAACAGAAAATGACAAAAAGTATTGATCATTCAGAAGGGCAAGAAAGAGCACTGGGAGCTATGAGTTATGGTGGCGGTTATGCTATGGGGTTAGTCGACATGTACCATACCTTGAAGCCGAAGGAAAAAAGTAAGATTATTACTGCTAAGCAAATTTTTCAGCAAACAGGGTGTACGGTGTATCAATAGAAAGAGGTTTTTCGTTCGGGATTTGAACACATTGTAACAATGGCGTAGCTCGTCTAATTTGGGATGATGCCGAATGTAGATGAGAAGCTAACTGTATCGGTGACGATTCACTTTGAACGATAGGCCAAATTTAGTTGACCAGTACAAACTCAGTAAGATCGTGTTCAAAATTGGGAGATTGATATGGGCAAAGTAACCGGTATTCCATTCTCAGAGGTGAAAGCGTAGCTTATGGATAATCCTGACGTTATCGCAGCCTATACGCCATAGTCTTGTGATGAATGCATGGACATGATGGTTCAGCATCACGGTTAATTAAATTAAAATCACAATGTTACCAGTGTGATTGATGAATGTTAAAATACGTGTAATTATCAGATTGCTCTCATCAGTATAGATGAAGGCAATTGGAATAATGTAAATACATGGAGTCAAGCCCGCAAAATTTTGGCGGCTTCCCACTTACAACCCCAACCTCTTAATTTATTGATCATACTGTCTCAAAATTAAGTGTCCGATGGGATCAGAACAATTATCCAACTTTATCATAAGATTAAATATGTGGTGGTTGCAGAAGGAGTTGAGACGCAGGAGCAGGTGGATTATTTGAGTCGTCGAGTGCATTTTTTACAAGGGTATTTCTTTGCTAAACCGATGAAAATCGCTGATTTAAAGCTATGGTTAGTCGAGCATTTATAATGCATTAGCATGCATAAAATCAAGCAACGACCCACCTGAGGCTCGAACTCAGAGCAACTCCTTCATAAACACCCTTACCAAGGTGCTTATGAAGTGGGCACTAGGCAATTAAGCTGTTAATTGGTGAAATACCATCGCTGGTTACCAAAACTCAATTAATTCAACACTTTCCAACCATTATCACCCGACTTGTACAGCATTTAAATAAACAAATCGGGCTATGATCATCCAGTTTTAAAGTGATATTTAATTAGATTTATGGCATTGAAATCACTTCAATTCGGTCTAAGAAAACTTCATTTGCATCGAGATTAGATATACTAATACTAATACTACCTTTCTCGAATAACATACCTTCTTTAAATAACTCCATTAAAACGAAGTTTCCACTGTTCCCAGGGACAAACATTCTAGACGGGGTGTCATGTGCTGGATCTGTGGTGTTCGAAAACATTATGTTTCCACTATAAATACTAGAGTTACCAGATCGAATGTTAAAATTACATTTAACATCTTTAATGCAGGAATAACGAATTCTCACTCGGTATTTCTGAGTAAGATTATTAATAATTGGCAACGCAACTTCCTGACCATGAACAAGTTTTATAGCAGAAGCGCTGTTGGCTGGTTCGCTTACATATAACATTTCACCACTGTTAAGATGTCCCTTTTCTAAAGGGAAACCTTTAATAATAGATATTCCTTTATTAGATTTTTCATCTATATCTCCAATATAGTTTTCGGGGAAGAGATCAAAAGGAACATGACTACTCATAAATCCCCATTTCGAATGCGTATCTGCATGCTTCTCAGGCTTATCGTCTGATTGAATAGGATATATCGCATTTATTTTTTGGTTGCTGAATGCTGTATTGGTAGATACTTGAGATGGTCCAATTGGGGCTGTGCCCGCCACAACTCTATTATCAACGTACACAATGCTTAAATCCAAATACATGGAGTTTTGAGAGCGGATGTTAAGATAAGTAATAGGGCAGGAAACTTCACGAATTGAATTGTTGTCTCCAGCCGTTATTGATGTACCACCATATTGTAATGCAATTCCATTGCAATAACCATGCTCTACATCATTCTTACCTTTTCCTTTGTTATAATAACTATTAAACCTAACATTAGATAATTCCATTTTTTTATATGTAAACGTTCTTAAATCTGAAGATTCTTTAAACCCGATACCACCAGGTACTGGACTGAAAATATCTATAACGTTTGCAAATATCTTGTTATTACCTTCCCATGGCCCTGCGACATCAGAAAATACTAAACGAGTTTGATCAGATTTAAAATTTGTATTGTAGTAGTATTGATCATCTAATGCGGGCCAAGTTGATACAATATCAAAGCACTGGAGATTCATACAACGAACATAGCGATTATATGTTAAGGTAGAATCTTTATTATCTTTTTTTAGTGATGGCAAAAATTTATTATAAGTATCAGATACTGTTTTTGTGTAACTTTTTATATTGTCTTGTAATTGTTTCCGCAGTGTTTGTACATAATCATGTTGTTCAAACACTGATTCCCATTGGTTTGCAAATAAAATATATCCTTGCTGAAGTACAAGATCCAAAGTGGCGACAATGGTATACATTGGTAGGGTTAACATAACCGTCTCTTTATTAAAATCACTATCGCTAGCTGATAGCTTTGGATTTTTAAAATGAGGCAATGCTGTTTCAATCGTACTTCTTGCAATTTTAAATGATTCTCTTACGCTTACTAATTTGTCTAATTGTGTTTGCTCATTTAACTTCTCTGGTGCTAGGAGCCCGACATCCGGCGATACACTATGCCCAATAGCGACTTGCATGTCACTTTGAAAATGTGATAGTTGCTTTTCGATCCCATCAAGGTCATTGTTTAAATCATTTAGGGTAAAATCTCTAAACTCATTATCTACAAGTATTTTAACTTGTTCCATAATCAGGTCAAAATATGCTTGATTTGCATTCTGACCTGAGGCTCCACCAAATATTTTAGGAAAAACAAAACCTATGAACATGTTAATAAATGGAAGTGCAGGTCCCACTCCAGGTATCAACCCGAGCAAAGATACTGATGCTTTTGCTAAAGCTGTAAAATCAACCGTTCCGCTTTGTGAGGTATCCCATGCTAATTTAAGATGTTGGTTTAATGGGTCTAAATAACCTGTTTTACCAAATTCCTCCCAAGCGCCAGTTAAGTCGCTAAAAGTACTAGAAAACGCATCAAAAACTGATGAGTCTTGAGAAGGCTTATTTGCTAAAACATTACAAAAACTTGAATCAACTGTCATAATATAACTCCATTTTAAATAGTAAATATTAATAAATAGTAAATATTAGTTTTTTTAAAAGAAGATGTTTTATATAATTTAAACTCTGAAGTTGCGAAGCAACCAACAACTGACAATAGATGCTGCGCTACAAGACGGCAATATAATTGATGTAAATGATACTTTCTAATGACTTCTTGGAGTTAGCACTAGCCTGCTTTACAACTGGAAGAAAAAACACGAAGCCCTGAAATAGGGTATCACCTTAGAAGAGTCTGAACGTGATGAGCTAAAGCGATTGCGTAAAGAAAACAAAGGATTACGCATGGGGAAAGACATTCTAAAAACATACAGAATTACTTGTTAAAGATGTTGAGTCATTGATATATGCAATTGACTATGCCTTAACCAAACGTTAAACCCATAGAAATTTTAATCCGAAACTGATGAGCTAGAGCAAAGGGCCTATTACGCATTTTTCCATTGAAATGACACGAAGATATTCACTCTTAGTACTCATTTGTATCCTTTGTCGTCTTAACATTAAGAACGTATTAGTATATTCGGAATTACAATGTCAAAGTTATTTAGGCGGTAGGTTTTAGAAAAAACAAGACCACATATTATGGGAAAGCTGTAATAATAACTCCAATACATTACTCAATTATTTTGTTTTTCATTTCTATTTTTGTGGTTTTTATATTGACTTTCCTTTTTTGTATTGATTATGAAAAAAGAAAAGGTTAAAGGTTATCTTGTCCCAACGAATGGGCTTTCTAGAGTTTATTCCCATACAAGCGGTGTCGTTAGTCAAATAGCGGTAAAGGAAGGCGATATTGTGAATCAAGGTGACACATTACTTTCTGTATCGAATGACAAGTTTCTTCAGAACTCCTTAAGTTCTGACAAAGAAAAAATTAAAGAACTAGATAATCAAATTAATATTGTCAATGGTCAGCTAGTTCAGTATGATAATTTATTTAAAGAGAGGGTGCCTAGATTACACAGTATCATTAAATTTTTAAAGCAAGAGCAAGTTGAGTTAACACTTTAAGGCAATCTGTTCTGGTCTAATTCCATCGGACACTTAATTTTGAGACAGTATGGTCAATAAATTAAGAGGTCTATATGAGTCTGAAAAAATCACATAAGAGTTATCCGCAGGCATTTAAAGATGAAGCCGTCTTGATGGTGCTAGAGCAAGGTTATAGCGTTGCCGATGCGGCAAAGTCTCTTGGAGTTAACACCAGTCTGCTTTACAACTGGAAGGAAAAACACCAAGCCCTGAAACAATCTATCACCTTAGAAGAGTCTGAGCGTGATGAGCTGAAGCGATTGTGTAAAGAAAACAAAGAATTACGCATGGAGAAAGGCATTCTAAAAATACCCAAGGGGCACGCCGAGGCCAGCGCCTTCTTTGCGAGAGAAATGAAGTAAGATTTCGTTTCATCAAACTGCAATCTCACCTGTTTCCCATAGCACTGTCATGTCGAGTAATGAGTGTAAGTTAATCAGGCTATTACGATTGGCATAAACGCCCTGCAAACGTGATAAGCCTTGAAACACTGAAGCTTTATCGCCTTGTTCGACAGCTATTTAAGCAAAGTCGAGGCAGCTTAGGGGATCGTGAAATGGTGAAAAAATTGCGCAAGGAAGGCTACCAGGTTGGTCGCTATCTTGTTCGTAAAATTATGCACCGCCTTCGACTCAAAGCAACCCAACGACGCGCTTACAAGGTGACTACGCAGCGAAAACACTCAGATGCAGTGGCTGATAACCTGTTAAACATGAACTTTAATCCAGTATCGGCTAATGAGGTCTGGGCGGGTGACGTGACCTATTGTGTGCCCGGAGTTCAGCACTAGTAAGGAATGCTTTAATGAACCACGAGTCTATCTGAAATACATAAACAACACGGCAGGAGCTGACGAGTTTATGGCACTACCTGGTTGTGCAGGTAGTTGAGTCTGAGCGGCAGTGACTTATCGTATGCTGATAAGGTGATGTAACTCGCTGACAACGGGGAGTGAGGCGAATTCGTTAAGCCAAGATGCTCCTCTAGACTAAGTATTGGACGGATGAAGAACATGAACCGATTAACCCGCATCTATGGGCTGAAACGTCGCCACTGCCTACACGAATTAACAGGCAGTATGTTGCTGTAACAGTGCTAAATGTATGGGCACTATTACCGAATTAACGAGTAACAGGTAAGTACTTATTAATGGATAAACGTCAAATCACAATTCGCGTTTAAGCATCATCACCTTACAGTACGATAAGGTTAAAGACTGCGATCGGCATCCACCCCAATATGTTTGAGTTCAGATAGGTAAACCGGGGAAGGCTTGTTTTGAATGATAAGGGAGCACGACCCCGATGACAAACAAGCTGGCGGAGTGTCCGTAGTAGTCTGAGATGGGGAAAGCCCATTACATGGCGAAGGGACGCAGTTTAATTGATTTGCGAGAGCAAATTACCTGACCTTAATGAGGTGAAGACCTTTGATAATCAGCGAAATGCAACGCAAATTAGCGACATGGACAGCAACCGATAAAACACACCGTGTTAGTCGACTGCTGCGCCTAATCAGTCAGCCGCATTGGCTTAGTCAAGCGGCACAAGTAACGCTTACTTCTAAAGGCGCTAAAACCCCCGGTGTTGATGGGCTAACAAAAGTTCATTTACAGGCGAATTTGGCAAGCTACCTTGATGAGATCAGAAATGACCTTCTATCGGGTAACTATCAACCGAAACCTGCGAGACGAATTTATATCCCCAAGGCCAACGGAAAGCAGCGACCTTTAGGAATCCCCACACTTAGAGACAGAATAGTACAACGTGCCATGCTCATGGCCATGGAGCCAATATGGGAAAATGATTTTCATTCGTTATCCTATGGCTTTAGACCTGAGCGTAGCGTTCATCACGCCATTAGAACAGTTAAGTTACAAATGACTGAATCCAATGAGACAAGAGGCCGCTGGGTCGTTGAAGGTGATTTATCAAGCTACTTTGATACTGTTCATCATCGATTACTGATGAAATGTGTACGTAAACGGATCAGTTGTCTCAGATTTAATGAATTGCTATGGCGCTTCATTAAAGCGGGTCATGTTGAACGTAACCTATTTTGCGCGACAAGCGAAGGCGTACCACAAGGTGGTGTAATTTCTCCTTTATTATCAAACATCATGTTAAATGAGTTCGATCAATATCTGGATAAATGTTACTTGAGTAAGAAAGCGCGTAAGGACCGTTGGTACTGGAATCACAGTATCAAAATCAAACGCAAACCTGCGATTGAGGAAGACAGACAATGGAAACCAGCCGTCGCTTATTGTCGCTATGCTGATGACTTTCTAGTGATAGTCAAAGGTACTAAACAGCAAGCGGAAGCTATTAGGGATCAATGTCGCCATTTCCTCGAAGGTAAGCTTCAGCTTACGTTAAATATGGACAAAACTCATATTACACATGTAAATGATGGTTTTATATTCCTTGGACATAGACTCATTCGAAAACGTGGGCCAAAAGGGAATATGCGCGTAGTGACTGGTATCCCAAATGGTAAAGCGAAAGTATTTGCTTATTCATTGAGTAAAGCATTATCAGGTGATCACAGTTGTAGCAAGATTGACAAGGTTGAAGAGCTCAGTCGCAAACTAAAGGGCTGGGCGCAATTTTATCGGCACACTGATTATACCGCTAAGGTTTACAGTAAAATTGATCGTATCGTTTTCTGGAAACTTGCCAAGTGGTTGGCTAGGAAATATCGTTGTTCTATCAAGTCATTAATGATGAAATGGATCAAAAGACCGACACCAAATCAGGCCTTGACTTGGGTACTATTTGGCAAAAGTAACCGAGGTAACTTATGTGGCGCGTCACTATTTAGATTAGTGAGCAGTCCTAAATTACCGTTCAGGTGGCGAGTGCCAGAGTCTAATCCCTATCTTAGAGATGAAATTAGAAACACGGTCACATCTTACTACAGCGATGTTGCAATGGCTGTTAGTCACAATTAGGCGGAGAGCCGTATGCGCTGAAAGGTGCACGTACGGTTCGGAGAGGAGAGGCAGAGAAATAGTTTAACTACGCTCTGCCTCTTACTCTACTAAAGACGGGTGAGGGCTGGATGTATTTAGCTGTGGTGATGGATTTATATTCACGCCGGATTGTGGGATGGCACATAGACAAACGCATGACCACGGATTTGATATCTAAGGCATTAATAAAAGCCTACAACCTGCGCCAACTGGCCAGAGGGTTGGTATTTCACAGTGACCGAGGCTCGCAATATACCAGTAAGCAATTTATGGTATCCGAGCCAGCATGGGTGATGTGGGTGCGTGTTGGGATAATGCCGTTGTTGAGCGTTTCTTTGGTAGCTTGAAACACGATTGGATTTTTAAAGTTGCTCAACCAACAAGGGAGTTTATGAAGCAAAATGTGACGGCTTACATGAAATATTACAACTTGGAGCGGCTTCATTCTGCTAATGACGATCTGTCACCTGTAGAGTTTGAGAATTCTCAAGTAAAAGTGTCCAGTTTGGGTTGACCAGTACACTTTTACTTTGGCGAGATAAAGCGTACCACTTTTCAGCAGTTTGCTTCTTCTACACCTCAATTTGAGTGTCGCAGTTATTATCTGAATTCTGGCTTGAGCCAATATTTATCATCAGTGGCTATTGAAATTATTTATTTTAAACTTATATAGGCCTCTTAATTTATTGACCCTACTGTCTCAAAATTAAGTGTCCGATGGGATTAGACCAGAACAATGTGCTCTATGGAGTTTATTCAGAAACAGATTATGGGCAGGTTGAGTTCCTTACAGCACTAACGGAAATGTTCGTTCGTAGAGCGTGATAGAACGACCCTTGATAGCGATAGAGGCGCGTGGCGCAATAATCTCCCGCCTTTCACGCATATCTGACCAATCCACCAATATGGTCGGTATCGTATGTGCTGCCAGTAGCCACTTTGCATGCCACTGATAAACAGCCAGTCTTTCATGGTGAAGATACGGTTTGCCCAGTAATATATCCATGCGTTTTATTGAGTGTTTAGTCTGTGTGCTGGTGTCATCAATGTGCCGTCCTAAATATGTTAAGGTGAGGCAATCCGCGTTGATAAGTGCTCGGCAAGCAACCATGAGGCTATTGAGTAAGTTTTGGTTAATTTTTGGACAATGTTGGTAGAGATATTGATGTTAAGATAGTTAATACTTACGCGTTGATGCCATGTGATTGATGTTTGTTCGCACTTCCATCTGATCACACGTTAAGGTGCAAGTTCACTCTACTCTAATTATTTATCAGAAAATCATCAGAGGTCAGCGACCGAGATCTTTAATATACCCGCGTTGTTGCCAAAATAGATGAATATCCAGAATACAGATTCTATGAATCTGTAGTTTAAGCCGCTAACTGTGTTAATTAACCCGTTAGCGGCTTCATTACAGAGTGTCGTACTATGTATTGGTTAAGGATGATTATGTTTAAATGTTGGGTCAATTGTAACGTAAATTAATTTGCAGTGCGACACCCGAACTTTGGGGCTCACTTTGCACTGTGATGTAATACCAACCCTCGTTTGGTGTATTGACCGTGATGTTTTCCCGCGTATTCCCGGGTGTTACAGACGCGGCATCAAAGTGTTGCGCATTAGCCCAAGTTGTTCCAGAAAACAAGCTGACATCACCACTGCCGTGAGCCGAGTTGATGCTTAACTGACTTGTTCCCTCGGGTATCCAGAGGTAATAATCGCTACGGCCATCGGCAATGCATACGGCTTTGCCAGCACTCAGTACACCTTGACTTAAGGGCGCTTGAGTTGCACAGGCATTCGCAATTTGCGCCGGACTAGGAGTATTGCTCGAACTGGTATTTAGGGTGAGGGTTACGCCGCTAAACTCAGTGGCAGTATCAATCGTGATATAACGCCAGCCACGATTGGAGCTGAAGCTAAGCGATTCTTGATTTCCTGCTTGATCGCTCTTTGCATCGGCATTATCTGCGTCGGCCCACTGACTGGCATTGAAGTAAATATTGGCATCCCCTGAACCGCCCTTAGTGGTGACAGTGAACTGGGTATTATCTTCCTCAACCCAGAAATAGAAGCTGTTACGCCCGCCACTGATGCACTCATTTTTGCCTAGAGTGAGCTTACCGTAATCTAAGGTCACTGCGCCGCAATTGGCTGGTAGCTCAGGATCCACGCCGCCATCCCCCAGATCGGGGTCGATATCAGCAAATAGCTCAGTGGTGCTGACTTGCATATCGACGCCGCCAAAATCCCCCGATAAGGTAATGTAGTGCCAATACTCGTTAGGGTTTAACTGCACCTTAATCACTTGATAATTACCATTACCGATACCAGCGCCTTGGTTTTGCTCAGGGCTTGCCCAGCCTCTAGAATCGAAATAAATGTCGGCATCCCCCCAACCGCCGCCAATCTTGATCCAAAGCTCTTGGGCTGTGCGATCGCTATTGGTGAAGCTGAAACTGGCGCGGCCGAGTTTTGAATCGATACATTCCATCGGCACATCAATTTTCAGGCTGGCCGATTCAGTATAACGGTAGGCTTCATTAGTCACTTGGCAAGGTGAGTAATCCTTACTGATAGTGCCTGCTGGTCCTATCCAGTTGCCTTCCCGGCCACTGGGCTCAGCGTCGACATCACTCGGGCCCTTATCGACTATGCCATCGTCAGCAGTGCTTAAACCACTGGCGAGCCAACCCTGCCATTCGTTATCGTAACGTGTGCCGATATTATCCATAAAGGCTTGATATTCTGCATATTGATCGTTGCGTAGGTAGACTAGAATCTGTCTCACATCGTCCCTGTGGTGTTCGAACATGAAACGCACCGCCAGATAGCCCCAGCGATAGATGCGGTCTTGACCAGATTCATAGTTGTTTTTGAATAGAGTCGACAACATAAACTCGCCAGTTTCACCCATAGCAATGGCTGTTGTATTGGCGTCACGGTAAGAGATGTATTCCGCTAAGCCTTCAATCCACCAAATGGTATTGGCCGAAGTGCCACGGCTAAAGTCACCAAACAAGTTATAGCGTCCGTCGAGGTAGTGTACGTATTCGTGTTGCAGGTTCCAGACGTGGAAATCCGGTGTGCGCCATTCGGCTTCATAGGCGATAAAACGTGCCTGATTTTTGAGTCCGGCTGGCGAACCTTCGAGATACATGCCGCCATTGTCGGTATTGATACCAAAGATACTGCTGGCTAAGGATTTATACTCCACCGAACTGCCAAAGATCACTAGCTCTAAGTCATCGTTATTATCTTGCTCTACGGGTTGCATCCCTGTTTCGAGTTTGCTGTGAAAATAGTTTTCTTGGTTGGTTAGCACATCACAGACCCATTTAGCTTGATCTTGATATAAATCTTGGGCGCGGATCTTAAGGCTGTCGGAACATTTCCAATTGAAAGGTAAAGTATCGGCTTCTAATTGCGCCTTAAAACCACAGATATTGTAATCGTTACAATGACTACGATCGTAATAGTCGGCCATTTCAGCTACCGCGTACCACAGCACTTTGCTCGGTTCGGTTTTACTGGAGCTGTTAAGGATATTTTTGACCAGTTGGGTTACTCTCGGACGCATAGCATCAACATAATACAGTCTAGATAACTCTTTGACTGAGTTGACTAAAAGATACTCCGCATTGGTGCCTAACAAGTCGCGATGTTCGAGTTGGAAGTTATTCAGTACATCTAAAATGCTTTGATCCCGAGCGAACAGTGCTTGCATGCCATTATTCCATTGAGCGCGGAATAAGGTGGTAAATACTGAGTTAGCAGCGGCGTTCATGGCAAAACTGGCTTGCCAGTTTGCGTCGTAGTCCGTAAGCACTTTAATGGTTATATGATTGAAATCGGCGCCGAGCTCGGCAGAATCAATCAGGATTAAGGCTTCTTTCAACACACCAGCATTAGCATCGGAGACAGTCCAAATCGCATTGTTCGCAAATAAAGCATTAAGGGCAGATTTTAAGCTGACCTTAGCAACATTGCTGTAAGCGGGCACATCATTTGGGCTGTAAAACTGCACATAAAGGGCGGCACGAATAAAGTAAATATGGGACTCAAGATGCTGAATATCGACCCCAGTGTAGCCCTTTGCTTTAGTGGCAATGGCATTGGCGACACTGATCACATTGGCCTCGCTAAATAGTGCGGTCGCGCTACTGCCTTTGAGGCTATAGAGTTTACCGACACATTCGGGTGTCGATTGGCTCAATTGATCCACTAGGGCTTGGTCCGATTTACCGACAAAGTCACTGCAGTCATTGCTCTGCAGTGTAGCGCTGCGACTCTGTAACTTAAGTAGCGGTTGCTCCGATATCTCTCGCTTCTGGCGCGAGTGTATCTTAGGCGGTTCAGTCATCGTCGGATCATTGGGCGATGCCATCAATGGCGTCTCTCGCAGGAGCGGTCTATGTGATTCAATTATACTAATTGGCGCTGAAGGGGGGAGCGGTGCTGGTTGCGTTTGTGGGTGGTTTGATATGTTATCGATTAATGGAGTACTCGTGTGAGTGTTGTGGGCGAGAACAGGGGTCACAATGGCTAAGCTAACAGCTAAGAAGAGTAGTGATTTTTTCATTGTGTATCCTTAGTTATCTAGTCTGCAAAGCAGATCTTCCTTGGGCGATATTTTATACGTGTAATACATGCTTGCATGAAATATGATTAAGATCAGCACTGAGGTAAATAGCTATAACTCTGTATGATCTGCAAATGACACAAATTAAGAATGGGTGTTATTAGTCAATATATCCAGTTTTTTAAAAAACTATTATCCCTTTATACTTATCCATTGATTTATCCTAAACCCTATTACAGAACATCATACTATTTGCTTGGGTTTTTAAATTAGCTGCAAATATACTATAGTCTTGGTACAGGGTGAGGTGCACTTAAAAAACTCACTGTAGTAATGTTTTCATTCTTTGCAGTCTAAATCGTATTTAATGGTTCTAGTACGATAAAGTTAATGCGGCGAAATTTCAGTTAGCGACAAAATTTACATACCTCACTAAATATTAATGATAGTGTTAAATAGTTCTAAAGTAGTATTGCGTTAACTGGCTGAGTTGCTATTTTTGTTGTTGAGGTAACTTACCGTTAAAAATTGTTTAACATATTTTTCGGTAATAATATTTCACACCCTAAGTTAGTTAAAAAGTTATAAAAATAACGGAGAATAATATAATGGGAATTAAAATTCACGATAATGAGTTTGTATTTAACATTGAAGGACTGTCAGACGTTTCCTTTACTGAAAAGGACCATTGCATTAGCCATGGCCAACCTTATGAAGGCGTTACTTGCCACGGGAAAACCCTAGTAGTAAAAGCTGGCCGTCATAAAACAAGCGATGTTTCGCATTGGTTTATGAACAACGCGCATGGAGGTGGGGTCATAGCTAAAACATTTAACGATCACCAACCTGCAGAACTTAATTTTGCAGTACGTGGAAAGTTAACCCTTACCGTTAATGGCACTAAATATATTATCGACGATTTCCTTTTAGGGCAAGGTAGTTATTTAAGCCACAATAACTGGTGGATTGGCTCGAAGGACATGATCGGTGTGACGTGGGGGGGCACTGTAGACCTAAAGTATGCTGAAGGCTTAGCGAAAGATACGTTAAAGATTGTAAAAAATGTAGTTACAGAGAACCCCGTAGGCGCTATTACTGCGAGTGGCCAACTAATCCTCGACATTTTAAAGCACAATCAAGTTGGTTCCGGTTCTATAGCTGCATTAATTAGTGGTTCAAATACCACAGTAGAGTTATTCTTATTCCAAATGGACAATTCTGATACTAAATCAAGTATGACAGGTAAGTACGCAGCACCTTAAGTCTTATCAAATAAAGCCGAACTGATGGTTAGAACTATTATACTAAATTAGTTCATTCATATAATAAACTTACTGATAGGCTATTACCTGTGGGTCATAGTCTATCAGATATTATTTCGACAGATAGCCAAAATTGGAGAATAATATGTCTCATGTAAACACAAAGAATTGGATGAGTGCGCTAGATAAAAGTTTAACATTAGACAAAATTTCTATACCCGGTACTCATGACTCCGGTACAGAAAAGGCCCCACCAATAGGAGCCAGAACACAAAACTTTGATATTTATACCCAGTTAAGTGATGGCATTCGTTTTCTCGATATACGTGTCAAAGCAAACGGTTCAAAATCTGATCCTCTAAATATTTATCATGGCATCATCAGTTGTGACATTTCTCTAGGCGATGTGCTTAATGATTGCCTCCGTTTTTTCTCTGAAAACCCAAGTGAAACAATAATAATGCTAATGAACGCAGCAACAAGCAGCGTTGAAGGCGTACAAGAGAGGTTCGAATATTACGTCGGGCAAGATAAATATCAGAATTTGTTTTATTTGGGGGGGAGAGTACCAACATTACAGCAATCACAAGGTAAGATAGTCTTACTAAGGCGCTTTACTGGCTGCTCAGGCATAGATTTGTCAAATGGCTGGAAGGTTGATGAAACTTTTGCGTTAACAACACCTGAAAACCAGGTTTTTGAGATTGAAGATCAATATAAAGAGCATGATACTCATAAGAAAATGGCGGCAGTTGAATCTTCAATTAATCGTGCCATAGAGACCCCTAATGATGGGGTCATGCACATTACCTATAATAGTATCTCTCAAGGTGGGCACACCCCCTACCAATACTGTTGGGGCGGCGGGCTAGGTAAAGTCGATCCCATGATGAATCCAGGGCTTACAGAATTCTTACAGCGTAAACAAAAAGGGGACCGGTTCGGTATTGTCGTTTTAGATTTTTATAATAATGAAGCGAGTAATATAGATAACAGTAACGCAGAACTTATTATTAATACCAACCCTGACGTCATGTTAGAAACGGGTACTAAAGCTAGAGTTTGTTGATCTTTCGAGAGTGTTTTTTAGACAGTATGGCAAGATATTATAATTTGCTTCGCCAAAAAGTAACTTCGAGCCATGCCAAGTCTTATGCTAACCGATGTGCAGGGGAAGCGATTTCATTTAATGAAAAAGCACTGGACGCGTTTATAATAAACCGGAACATAGACAAACACTTGAAGGTATTATTTACCGCCGTCTAGCAGGTATCCCTTGACGAGCCTACCCCAATAGCTTAGTCATTTGAGTACGGTTTTTAATCGGTTTATTTATGGTCGAAGAAAGGCATTCTGGTTTATTTATTCAAAGCCTTAACCAACCTTGCTGATATAGAATTGCTCTTGATTGATGGCTCGATATTGCAGCTTATTGGTAAATATCGAGGCGTTCAACCTAAATTTATTCAGTAGTGAGCAGTGAAGGATTGCCTATTTATTTCGAATTATCAGAAGACCAGGAATACGATACTATGCACCCTCCCAAGCTAATTGAGCACCTAATGTAGGTTGAAAGGTTATGACAGTGCTGTTTTTCGTCAAGTTATCGGAACTCTAGGCTGGACATCAATCATCCAAAAACACCACTATATAAATACGTTTCAGGAACCACTATATAAATACGTTTCAGGAGTGGGTCTATTGATATTTAGTAGATAAATATTTAAATATTGTCGAGTTATATAAGAAAGATATGAGAAGGAAAAAAATTGCGCCAGTATGATTTCATTGACGCTTACGTCAATGTGGCTCCCAGAGTATTTGCGGAACAACAGAGCTCAACAGAGTCTACTTAACTACAACTATTTAAATTTAACTACATGTTCCTAATCACGATTAGTGGAGGGGGGAATGTCAGAATAGTTATAGTAGTGGCTAAATATGTTCAATGCCATTTATCAACACAATGAGGGTATGAATAATGAATCACAATGTAACGACTGGAACAAGTGGAGTCGAACAAGTCAATTATGTGACTTTTTGGCGAGACCCTTCTACTATTGTCATACAAGGAAGTTTCTTCTCTATTATGCAAGTTACAGATGATATGACTAAGGCAATTAAGGATAGTAAAGGTCAATATCTCTTTTCAGAAGTAGGCGCTGGCATTAAAGCCATTGTGCTAATTGGTACCGCCGTTCAAGTTTTTAATTTTTTGGAGAAAAACTCTAGTGTTTTTATTGAGAATAAAATAAAAGAACTTCCTGATATATATATAGGGGTAACGAACTATATAAAAAAAGCTAAATATGTAGGCCTATTTCCTTTGCAAGATATTCTAGTGCAGACAGTCAATCAGGCATCGGCATTTGTACCTGGAAATATAGTCACGGATGCAGGAGGTGTTCCTCTAAATTTGAAGGGGTTATACGACATAACTAATTCAATGAGTTATAAAGAACAATCTACAGGCCAGCTGCTTTATGTAAAAATCAGTTATTTTAAAGAAGATAAAATGGAATTTGTTAGTAAATATAGAATTAGTTTAGGAGATGTTTTGAAATACATGCAGAAAAACAGATGATATACTCTATCATTCTTTCTGCGATATGGGCGAGAATATCTTGATAGTAATGTGATGGACGCCTCAGCACCTAAGCTTGCAGTATTATGCCAAGCTTGAAGCTGACAAATAGTTCAGGAGGTTTCCATCATGGATATTAAAGTTATTGGTATCGATTTAGCCAAAAATGTTTTTCAAGTTTGTATTTGTCTTATGGATAACTCAATTATGAGTAACAAAAAGGTTAACAGAAACAAGCTGATCGATAAAATTAGACAACTCCCCGAAGGTAGCCTTATTGAAGTGGTCAACTAAATTTGGCCACGGTTTTAGAATCTTCCCAAAATCTTCGCTCGGATTCATTTGGGCTTAATCCTGCATTGTAATGATGTGGTCTGACTTGGCTGTAATAACCAATAATATAATCAGTCACATCTTGTTTAGCTTCAATAAAACTCTTATAGTCTTGCGTTGGCACCCATTCTGTTTTTAAACTCCTGAAAAATCGCTCCATTGGCGCATTATCCCAGCAGTTGCCTCGGCGACTCATGCTCTGAGTTATTTGATATTTCCACAGCCGTTGACGGTATTTAAGACTAGTGTAATGACTGCCTTGGTCTGAGTGAAATATCAGGTTTTTAGGCTTACCCCGTGATTCAAATGCCATTTCCAGTGCTTTTGCTGTCAACTCAGTATCTGGTGAAAATGACATTGCCCAACCCACCGCTTTTCTGGAAAATAAGTCCAGTACAACCGCTAAATAGCACCAGCGATTACCCACCAAAATGTAAGTGACATCGCCACACCAATGTTGTCTTACATAAATGTTCTAAAGTGAATCAATTTGTAAGACGCATTTGTACGGCCTTAAACATGATTTAATGACAAAATAATTCTAAAATAGAAATATTTTTCTCACTTACACAGATAGCGCCTTACACCGTACTCCGCTGTATTGAACACCATCATGTGGATGACTAAAGCCGACTCTCGCTGTTGTTGTCCAATAATCTGACACATCAACTAAGACCCATCTGCCTTTATGCTTCAATAAATCACTATTTCCAAACTTCATTTTGTGAGCAAAAACAAACCCAATACCATTGATTTCTCTAACTTTTCTGTAGCCATACATCATGATCCCATCATAAGCCAACATGTCAGATTTATGAGGGTTATCAGGTACAGAATACACTGCTACTTTAGTTCTGATCACAACATTATCTGTATGTAAATCGCTATCAATCAATGCATTTAGTGTCATGAAAATAATCCTATTTTTACTCGTGTGATCAAATTGTGGTTTAGAACTTTATTGTCACTGTTTAGATATATTTTGTGCATTTCAGAATTATTTTGTCAGCCAACAACCAAACGGTGTTTGGTTCAACCACTGCAAATTGTCGTTCGAGTATATTGGGGATAGTGACATGCTCCTTCCCAGTCTTCTTGTAGTGATGTTTCGGTTGTTGGCAACTGACTAATCCTAGCTTTTTCATTAGCCTAGTAGCCCGATAACGACTTAGTGCAAAACCCCGTTCAGAAGCAATAGTGGCAATGTTTCTCGCACCAGCGGACTGGTTACTTTGTGCATGTATCGCTTTGATTTCACATTTTAAACGTCGCTGCTCTGACGTCACAATATGCTCATGACTCACCCAATAACGGTAACTACTGCGGTTCACGCTAAATGCATGGCATAACACTGAAATAGGATATTTACTGCTCTCATTGAGCTTCTCGATTATCGAGAATTGTTCAGCGAGTCCGACATCAAGAGAGCTGTAGCCTCGGCGTGCCCCTTGGGTATTTTTAGGATTTCTTTCTCAAGATTAATCCGCTCAATTTCTCGTTTAAGTGCCCTAATCTCTATCTGTTCAGGCGTCATGGGTGAGGCTTTAGGAGCAAGCCCTTTGCGTTCAACCTGAAGTTGCGTTAACCACTTACTGACCGTCGATTTACCTACGTTCATGGCTTTGGCAGCCGCTTCTTGTGTATAGCCTTGGTCAATGACTAATTGGGCAGTTTCGAGTTTAATCGCAGCGCTATATCGAGCACGTTGACTTTTATTCATTTTGTCACCTAAATTCGCTATGAATGAGATCATAACATTTCTTATTAGGTGGCCAAATTCACTATGCCACTTCATATGCTGAATAGATTCTAATTCGATTTCATTGCTAACTCGGAAATATCCCAAAATGACACGAAGATACTCACTCTTAATAGTCATTTGTATCCTTTGTCGTCTTTTGGCGTTTATAAAGATGGAGCGCCCCCTTGCAGGGGGCTGGCTGTCTAGGAGTTGTTCACCGTGGATCTAGACAGTTGCCATGAGCTTACCAAGTAATATGCAACAAGTGACCAATAATCTGCGGGTATTGACCAGATTTATGCAACAAAAGCGGCTATATCTACCATTGTTTACCGTTTTTCTATCACACATTACCATTTAAGAGAAAAGCCACTCGCCACCGACCCCTGATTTTTTGTGGATAACATCGCAAAGAGCGCGGTGATTACCCACCGAAAAAAGTCAGGAACTGGCAGCAGGATCGAAATTTTAGATTTTTATTTATTTACTGCTATTGTTACTGATTATTTATACAGTGGTTTAGTGTTGTGAAACTCATCACATGCAATGCGAGTGCGGGAATTTCGGGGTTTCCAAGTCCAGCTGCGGATTACATTGAATTACCCCTTAGTCTTGATCAACTGTTGGTTGAGAATCCTAGTTCTACGTGGTTTGGCCGCGCAGCGGGGCGCTCGATGGAAGGGGTCGGCATTTATCACGGCGACATTTTAGTGATAGACCGCGCTGCTCAACGTAGCAACATGGCTATCGTCGTGGCCAGTAAAGCTCCTCGATGAAAAGCGCCGGTTACTGGTTTCTATCGATCAACAGCAAAACATGACGTCCGTTGCTATCGATGATGCGGATACCTTCTCGGTTGAAGGGGTGATCATTAAATCAATCCGACTTCATGAGCATTCAAGCTTACTTGAACAATATCTGAGTCAACCATGTTCGGATTAATTGATGCCAACTCGTTTTATGTAAGCTGTGAAATGGTCTTTAGGCCCGACTTGCGCGGACTTCCCGCGATTGTACTCAGCAACAACGACGGCTGTTGTGTGGCAATCAACCGCGCGGCCAAGTCCGTTGGCGTGAAGAAATTTGCTCCTTACTTTGAGCAGCAACATCTATGTAGCAGAAAGGATGATCACTTACTCGTCTATTTTTAGCAGGAATTATTAGCCAACTGTATGCACTTTATGCCGACCTGTCGGCAAAAATGATGCAAGTGATCGGACGGTTTGCGCCCGAGCAATACGTGTACTCCATTGATGAGTCGTTTGTGTCATTTCAACACTGTGCAGCAATCCCAGATTTAAACGCCCATTGTACCCTGTTGCGCCGTGCTGTTTGGCGTGAGTGCCGTTTACCTGTTTGCGTGGGGGTTGGTGAGACATTAACCCTGGCGAAGTTGGCTAATCATGCCGCGAAACAACTGCCGCAATATCAGGGGGTATGCGTGATCGATAACGATGCACTGCGGATTGAAATTTTAAAATTGATGCCAGTTGATGAAGTTTGGGGGATTGGCCGCAAACTAACGTTAAAACTGGGATTGCTGGGTGTGCATACTGCATATGATTTGGCACAACTGGCGCCGAAAATTGCACGACAACATTTTTCGATAGAAGTTGAACGAACGGTGCGGGAGCTCAATGGCCAGATCTGTAAAACATGGGATGAAACCAAAGCAGATAAATTACAAATTTTTTCCACTCGCAGCCTTGGCGAACGTATAACTTCTTGTGATAATTTACAACAAGCGTTAGCTAAACATGCCGCCATAGCGGCGGCGAAGGCGCGTGAACAAGGTTCGTTATGTAAAACGATGGTCGTGTTTGCCGCAAACTCACCGCATGACCCACAGCCTGTTTATTTTAAAAGAGTTATTAAGTTTGCCTGTGCCACTGATGACAGTCGTGAACTGTGCGCCGCGGTTAGCCGCGAGCTATCAAACCTCTATCGCCCTGGTGTGCGCTATTACCTGATTGGTGTAGGCCTGCTTGATCTTTGTCATAAAACGTCAGTGCAATATGACTTATTTAATACACCAAAGAGTGACTCTAACTTAATGCAAATCTTTGATAGTCTGAATAATCGGTATGGCCGTGATATGTTGTATATTGCGTCTCAAGGCAGCGAGCAACATTGGTCCATGCGCCGCGAGTTTTTGTCGCCGCAGTACACCACTCGTTGGTCTGATATACCCACACTAAAAACCTAACCATTTTACTAATCATATAGCTAGAGAGAAACGCATGTTGAATATGACAAAAATTTGTATGATTGCCTTGATTGCTTCCTTATCTTGTGAGTTAACACTGTGGATTGCAGCAGGTATGACGCTTGGTATGTGGTATTTACCACCGGCTATATTTTTAATATGTGCAGTTATTTCTGACCGACTGGGCTTTGGTTCGCTGTCTGATTTTTTAGAAGTTTAATCAGAAAGTATGAAATTTACGGGTTTAATGTTAATTAGGCACGGAATCAAATTTTGATTCCGTGGTGTCTGGACTTTTGGTTAAGCATCACGGAAACGATGAATTTAAAGTACAAAAAAGCGGAGCCAAAGGTTCCGCTTGTGCGTTATTTATCTGAATAATCATATTTTCGCGCTATTAGTATGGATATTCTGTCTTGTCCGCGAGTGTCAAGAGAACACAGGGGGGACGATTTCTATCATTACTGTGCGAAAACAAAAAGCTTCCAACGAATATCACCCTGCGCCGACGTGTGCTGATGGTGATTTTGTGGGGGGATTGTTTTCCCTCCGGCAACGGTTACTTCTTTGTTGCAGCCAACACACTTATAGATGCCTTCATGAACACACTTTTCGCCAGGCTTATGTATTTTATCGAAAGCTTTGTTGGACTCAGTGTTGGCCTCTTTTACTTGATCTTTATTACCATTTCTAACTAAAGCCATTGATCTTTACCGTACTAGGACAGGGCGAAATTACCCATGATATAAATATGGGCATTCGGCTGGATCTCAAGTTACCACTGATGAATTTTTATTCTCTTACCTGTGTAAATTGCTTTCCGTGAAAGTTCGGCGTAATGCCGTGTTACACTGACTAGGCAGTGACTAAATCGCATTGTCTGCATATTCCACTTATAAGAGGATATACAGACAATGAGCCGCGCTGACGCACTTACCCCCGCAGAAATAAACCGAGTCCTAAGAACGTGTGTTTTAATGCCCCACAGTGAAGCTAAACGCTGCGCCTTGGTATTATCACATGCTGCTATGCGCGTGACTGAGATCGCTCTACTCAGAACGGAACACGTTCTATTTGCAAACGGCAAAATTAGGGATGAAATCCACCTTCCCGCCAATATCTGTAAATTTTTAAAACCCCGCACAGTTTGGCTTTCAAATCGCACATCGAGGGCAATAATCCAAGAGTGGGTAAATCATCGCTTAACCAAAAAATGGGGTGTCTCTGGACGCTCCGAGTATCAGGGGTTGATCCCCGAATCACGTTTTCTGTATACCTTACGTGGCGCTCCATACTCGATACAGCCGAAACCAAGGAAGCTCGAATCAGGAGAGGTACGGGAGTATTGGGCTTGCGACTCGCTAGAACAGGCTATGCGTGAAATTTATAAGAAATGCGGCTTGCCCTCGGCATCGTCCCATAGTGGGCGTAAATCGCTTTGTACTAACGCTGTGATCAGTGGTGTTGATATTGAATCTGTTGCGCGAATCCTCGGCCATGCCAGCGCCGAAACAACCATTGACTATATTGTGATTCAATCAAAGCGGATTGAAGAAATGTGCGGTCTTGATTGGGTTTGACTTATTGCCATTTCTGAGCGAATAGCGCACACTGTAAAGTTGATAGTTTGGTAAATTTAAGAGGAAATTATGGCGGAATCCGCTGATAAAGATGCTTTTTCGGCATACTGCCGCGCTAAGGTAGGGCTAGATGCACAAGAAGTTGCAGATATTGCAAAGGTGCCTCGGCGCACGTTTTATGACTGGTGGAAAACGAGACGCCCCGCAGTTGAATTGATCGTAGACGGGATTAAGTTTCGTCAAAAAAAATGAGTGGATATCGCACATTGTTTGTTGATTTTTGAGCGAATACCGCGCATAATAACTGCGTATTAAGGCGGTAAGGAATTGAAAATGAGTCCAGCGGTTTACAGAGAAAAAGGCTACAAGTTCTTTTTCTATTCCAACGAAGAACAGCGCATGCACGTTCACGTTGTAGGCGAGGACGGTGAAGCAAAGTTTTGGTTAGAGCCAGAAATCATGCTAGCCAAGAGTTACAACTTATCAGTTAAAGAGCTGAACAAGCTCGAACAGAGCGTAAGGAGTCATGAAAATGAAATCAGAACAGCTTGGCAAAGACACTTCGGTTAGGGTTTTAGGGGTTAACCCCCTTGGCCTTTGGCTGTTGGCTGATAATGAGGAACACTTTTTAAGTTTTGAAGAGTTCCCTTGGTTCCAGAGCGCGCCAGTTAAGGCCGTGTTCAATGTTGAAAAACAAGGCCGTAGTGGTTTTTGTTGGCCTGATCTCGATGTGGATTTGACTCTGGACGGCATCAAGAATCCTGACAAATACCCACTTAAAGCGAAGCATTAACGGAATATAAAGCATGAAATTAAATGTAGATTTGTCTGATCTTCATAAAGTTGCGGCCAAAATGCACGATGCTGTTTATTGCTCTCATTGTGAAAAATGCGGTGATAACAAGCATTATTTTGAAGGGGACAAAGTGCCTGATTCATGTCTTGAATGTGGGGAGCATAAAGGCTTCTCAATCATTAGTGTTAACTGAGCGGAAAATAACTAAATAGATCTGCCGAACGCTCAAAGATTGCGCGGCAAGAAGTAGATGAATTTCAAGTTGTTGATATTAGTTGGAATCTTGTAAATTGGGCATTTGGTTTGTATTTAAACGATAAGACTATCGGAGTTTAAAAAATGTTTGATCCTGATATGCCAGAACCACAAGTTATCGAGTCATTGACAGGATTTGTTGATGAAACTGAAAAGGCGATAAAATCGGCTAAAGAACTCGGTTATATGGGCGTGAGTGTTGGCCTTTCATTGGAAACCGCCTTAAATCTGGTTGAGGCAGCAAAGCGTTTTCAGGAACCCACATTTCTAGGCTTTCCGAAAAGTCTTGTTGAGGCATTTATCGGAAACGAGGCTGAGGCCGAATTGCCAGCACCGGTGGTTAACGCATACCGTGACTATATGACTGCTGAGCTCACCGGAGATTGGTCTTAAACTGGGCGTTCCCTGACGGTCGGGCTTTTCGCTTCGCTCCCCGCGATAACGTGAGCCACTGATGGCAAGCAAGCTTGCCGTGGCTCTACGTTCCTGCTTGCCAATCCCTAACGCAACGGCCTAAAGCACTGTCCGGTTCATTGCCGGCTAAAGTGTGAGTAAGCCTGCGCTGGCCTCTCGCTTGTCATCGTTTCCCTGTCAATACCGTTCACGTCTGCGCTGTCACTTCTTATCTGTCTCATTTAACAACCTGCCCGAAAAGGGTTCGCTTCGCCGCTGCGCGCCCTTGTCTGTCAGAACGTGAAATGAGTCAGGAAGTTAGGCGAAGACGAGAACGATATTTAAACGACAGGAAAACCAGCAATGACAAACTCAATTCAAGCGCAAGCAACTCACACTAAAGCCAGCATTTCACCTACCAGCCACAAGACTAAAGCAGGCTCTCACAAGCCCGATATCGCTCAAAAATCGGCTAACGCTGTGGTGGCATTGGCGACAACTGCAAAGCCCGTGTTACTGCAATTACAGATTAATCAGTTGGTGTTATCTGAACTGAACGTGCGTAAAGGGGATGCTGCGAAGGAAGATGATGAACAGTTGTATGCCTCTATTTTGGCGCATGGCATTTTACAAAATTTAATCGTTGAGCCCATGAACGCGCAAGGCTTATACCCTGTGCTTGGGGGAGGCCGTAGACTAAGACAGCTCATTAAGGCGGTTAAAAGTAATAAGCTGAAACCGACAGCGCTTGTGCCTGTTAAATTGCTGACAGCGGAAGATGTGGCCAACTTTGCCACGGAGCTATCACTCACTGAAAACTTTATGCGCGCCAATATGCACCCAGTTGATGAATTTCACGCCTTTGCTGACATGGTAAATAAAGGCGCAAGCATTGCTGATGTGGCGGCGCGGTTTGGTGTAAAGGCGAAATTCGTGCAGCAGCGTATGAAGCTAAGCATGGTCGCCCCTGTTGTGCTCGATGCGTACAAAGCGGGAAATGTGTCGCTTGATATCGTAATGGTGTTCACCATTGCCAGTGTCGAAAAACAAGTCGAAGTGTGGGAGCTGGTAGGCGATAGACGTTACAACGAAAATCAGTTTCGCAACATGCTTAAAGAGGCCGCAGTGAGTGCAGAGCACTATTTGGCTCAGTTTGTAGGCCAAGACGAATACGAAAAAGCGGGCGGGGTTGTGACCTCAGATTTATTCAGTGATGAAGTCTATCTTGATGATAAAGCGTTGCTCGAAGCATTAGCGACCGCAAAATTGGAAATCGAAGCAGCAAAGTTAATCGCGCGTGGCTGGAAGTGGGCGGATGTTAAGCTCGTATCTGAATACGATGAACTTGCAGGCTTTGGGCTGCTAGACCGAAAAGCGGGTGAGTATGATGCCGCTGAAATGGCACTCGCAGGGTGTTTATTAGTGCTAAAAAGTTATGGTGAGCCCGTCAGTATCTATATGGGCTTGGTGCGTAAAGACGATAAAAAGGCGCTGGCACAATTACAAGCCAGTGCGCAAGTAGACTCACTACACGATGGTGACGTGAAAAAAATTGAAGATAAGGACGCGAGCGGCTATTCCGCTGCGCTCAATGACGACCTACGCGCACAGCGGTTGATTATCGCTAAACATGCGTTAATGAGTGCGCCAAGCGTTGCGCTTGATACGCTGCATTTCTCTGTGTGCGCGAGTGCGTTTACAGATTCTCGTTATGGCAGTCGTCCGCTACATTTGAGCGTGAACGACACCACCTGTCACCCTAAAACGGGGCAGCTCACCGATAACAAAGCGGTGCAGTTAATCGAGGATATTAAAGCGAGCTTTAATTTAGTGTGGGCTGGTCTATCCACGGTCGCAGAGCGCTTTAACGCTTTTTGCGTTCTCGATGTAAAAGAGAAAGAAAAGCAGGTCGCTTACGCCACGGCCATGATGTTCGAGGCATCCATTGATAGCAGCCATCAAGCGGTTGAGGCTGTGATATCGACCCTCGATGTGAAATGGTCTAACTACTGGCGTCCAACAGCGGAAACCTTCTTTAAGCGCGTGAGTGTGCCGATATTGATTGATATGGCTCAGCCTGTCATGGGTGAACAGTGGGCATTACAAGCCGCTACGCTCAAGAAAAAGGATTTGGCCACGCAGGTTGATAGCTTAGTGAATGGCGAGCGCAAGGGGCTGGATGATGCACAAAAAGCTTACTTTGATGCGCTAATGCCAGCGGGATTTTAAACCTCATAATACCGCCGATTTACCCTGACTTTACAGGGTAAATTTTGGCTAAAAGTGGTTGAATACATTGCAATTTTCGTGTTTTTGTGTATGATTTAATTAGGCATTATTTTAAGTGGTTTCGTACTGTTAGTTGTGGCAGGAATAGAAGCCCTAGAGGATACATAAATGGATATCAAAAATATTGTGAGCTGTATTCGGGGAGACAATAGAGCCGAGTTTAGTTTCGTTAATCTGTTCGGCGGTCAGCACTACCCCGTGACCATGACGTTTACCCCGTCAGGCGCGGTCAATATCGTGGTGGGTGGGGGGCGCTATCGTTGCCTTGCGAGTCAAGTTACCCGTATGATTGATGAATCAGCCCCGCTTTACTCTGGCCTTGCACACATCACGTTCTCAATTGAAGCGGGAGAGTTTAGTTTTTATATCCCTGCTGATGTCCACGAACAGTTGCGCCAGCATCCCGAGTTTACAAAGCAAGAAGTCATCGAATGGAAATATGACGAAACGTAAGGCCGCTGTGCGGAGGTAGCAAGTCACTCATTGATAGCCAAGTCGATATACCAGTAAAAGGATTAATAATGTCTCAGCGTGCGATTGAAATTGTCAAAATATCAGATCTTAAGTCAGTTAAACATGGCGAAGTGTTTGAGTGGTGTATTGATTATGAAGAATTTCAATATCGCGCAGGGGATGATTTTCTAAGGAGTCGGACAGGCGTCGATTCCCCGTGGGAAATTTGGCCGTTGACCAGCAATACAAAAACCGCCGCTAACCGCAAAGTGTTTGAATTGATAAAATAAGCGAGTGATATGATGATGACATTCTTTAATAATTTACTCTTGGTGGTTATGTGGCTGTTTATTGCCATGTCTGCCATATATTTCGTCGCAGCCGCATTCAGACTCGTTTTGGTTGGCCGCCAATAGTTGCTCTAGTATCCCCTGTTAGTTCTGCGCAAAACGCGCAACAAGCGGCGGCTACGCCGCCCTGCATCGTTTATCTGTTCATTCCCCTTAGCGTGCTGTGAAGTGTACTGTGCTGGTTCATCTATTCTCTCTGAGTGTCGATTGGCTGTGGCGCTATCCAATCTAAACCCAACTGATGAACTTGGGCGTTCCCTGACGGTCGGGCTTTTCGCTTCGCTCCCCGCGATAACGTGAGCCACTGATGGCAAGCAAGCTTGCCGTGGCGCTACGTTCCTGCTTGCCAATCCCTAACGCAACAGCAAAACCCAAAACCCCAAGCACAGCCTAGCTCACTGCGCGGCAAGTGTGGCTAAGCTGGTCGTTTCATTCGGCATCATGGCCGCTCCTGGTGCTATCCCTTTCGTTTATCGCTTCCGTCAAATCTGTCACTCACCACAACCTGCCCGTCAAGGGAAGCTTCGCCGCTGCGCGCCCTTGCCTGTCAGAACGATGGTGAGCGAGCAGGACGTCAGGCGAAAACGAAGATGATAGACCCCAAAACGGAGCAAGCAGCCATGACACACTCAATCACTATCCCAGCAAGCCACACTAAGCCTTTCAGCGAGCAAGCCAGCTTACAAGCGACAAGCAGGCTCTCCAAAGACGATATTCAACAGCAAAGCAGAGGCGAGTTAACGATCATTGTTTTAACCGAAATGAATTTCTTTCACTTCTGCGGCCTCGGACTTGAAGGGGTGGCTAATGAGGCATGGTATCCCTATTCACAAGGGTTATTGTTTGAAGCGGTCGAGCGGTACTTAGTCGCGGCAAAAGTGGCTCACAATGTTGTATCAATAGACCAACCGCGCCGCTGTGGTGCAAGCATTGATTATCGCGTGCGTTTCAATGCGTTTAACGCTGACAACGAGCGCAACGCATTAGGCATTGCTGACAGCATTGAACCCAGTATTCCAGATACAGGCGAGTGCTCGACTAACAAAAAGCTGATTACTGTTGCCTCGTCTGTGGTGATTAAGGATTTTGGCAATGACACGCTTTGTCATTCACTCGATGAACTCATGAGCGCGTTAAGCCAACAGTATCGAAATAAGCACGTTTTAATCATGTGGTCTCTACCTTCGGGGATCAAGTCAACGGCCTATGTGTCGGTGGATACTGACGGGGCTATATTTGATACTTATACACTTGATGCCCTTTGGTTTGTGATGGAGGGGAGTTGTATAGAATTGGCCGATAACGCGGGGGCGCTATGATGCACCAAGATGCCCCCCGCTTTTTTATCGTTGGTTATGACTCCGAATACGATATTGCACAGCAGCAATGCTATTTTATTGATTCAGCGACCACGCTCGAAAGGGCTCGCGCTAAACGGTTCGATAGTGAAAATCGCTATCCGATTGTAAGAATTAAAGATCTGAATGGTCAGTTTGTATAAACCTTTTTAATCGCTTACAGGGGAACATGAGTTCCCCTTATTATCATTTGTGCAACTGTATTTAGTTGCAATCTATGGGGTTGATTTGTTATAATGATCCCCTATTTAGGCGGGGGCGATATGACGAAAACGGACAAATTATTAGCGAAACTCAAATCAGCCAAAACACTGACTTGGAATGAATTAGCGGGGGCGTTAAAAGTGCTCGGTTATCAACAAGTCGAGGGGGATGGTTCAAGAGTGAAGTTTGATAACGGTATTCCAAAGGAGTTAATCAACTTGCATAAGCCCCACCCTAAAAATGAATTGAAGGCTTACGCATTGCGCCAAGTCAGAGACAAATTAACCGAATGGGGGAAACTATGATGCAAAATACAATGACATATAAGGGCTATCACGGCTCTGTAGAAATCAGCCCAGAGGATAATATTCTTTTTGGGCAGGTGTTGTTTATTTCACCGTTGATCAACTATGAAGCCGAAACCGCCAAAGGGTTAGAGCAAGCATTTCAGGAAGCGGTTAATGCTTACCTCGCTGATTGTGCCCAACAGGACATTCAACCTGAAAAACCTTGCAAGGGTTCGCTGAATGTCCGATTAGGCCATGACTTGCATTTAGCAGCTTCTATCGCGGCATTTCAGGCATCGACTAGCACGAATGAATTTATCAAAAGGGCGGTTCAAAAAAGCGTGGGGTTATAGTTTGCACCATGCCCCCTCTGTTAGCGCCCCGTAAAACGCGAAACAAGCGGCGGCTACGCCGCCCTGCATCGTTTATCTGTTCATCCCCCTTAGTGTGCTGTGAAGTGTACTGTGCTGGTTAATCTATTCTCTCTGAGTGCCGATTGGCTGCTGTGGTGCTATCCAATCTAAATACCACTGATGAACTTGGGCGTTCCCTCCGGTCGGGCTTTTCGCTTCGCTCCCCGCGATAACGTGAGCCACTGATGGCAAGCAAGCTTGCCGTGGCGCTACGTTCCTGCTTGCCAATCCCTAACGCAACAGCAAAACCCAAAACCCCAAGCACAGCCTAGCTCACTGCGCGGCAAGTGTGGCTAAGCTGGTCGTTTCGTTCGGCATCATGGCCGCTCCTGGTGCTATCCCTTTCGTTTATCGCTTCCGTCAAATCTGTCACTCACCACAACCTGCCCGTCAAGGGAAGCTTCGCCGCTGCGCGCCCTTGCCTGTCAGAACGATGGCGAGCGAGCAGGACGTCAGGCGAAAACGAAGATGATAGACCCCAAAACGGAGCAAGCAGCCATGACACACTCAATCACTATCCCAGCAAGCCACACTAAGCCTTTCAATGAGCAAGCCAGCTTACA
The DNA here is from genome assembly GCF_025653905.1 of Shewanella sp. SM71. Taxonomy (NCBI): domain Bacteria; kingdom Pseudomonadati; phylum Pseudomonadota; class Gammaproteobacteria; order Alteromonadales; family Shewanellaceae; genus Shewanella; species Shewanella sp. SM71. Next base: position 35,973 of record NZ_JAKKRW010000026.1, on the reverse strand, counting down.
AGCGACAAGCAGGCTCTCCAAAGACGATATCTCAAAAAGCAAAACAAAAAGAAAAAGTGCAAAAGCATTTATTAAAGTGGATATGTATCAGGTCGTCACTGATCAAATTATTGCGGCATTGGATAAAGGCGTAAAGCCTTGGGTGTGTCCGTGGCAGCAAAATTCAATCGGTGCAGGTTTACCAATTAACTTTGATACTAAAAAAGCCTATAGCGGTATCAATGTTTTATTGTTATGGGCTGCGGCATTTGATGCGGGATTTTCATCTAATCAATTCTTAACTTATAACCAAGCGAGTAATTTAGGCGGTCAGGTTCGCAAAGGCGAGAAGGGCACCTCAATTATTTTATATAAGAGTTGGGAAAAAGAAAATGAACAAGGTGAAAAAGAAATCATTCCAATGATTAAAAGTTTCACAGTTTTTAATGTTGAGCAGATAGATGGATTGAACATTGAGGAAATAAATAGTCTCAACATTAACGATCCATTTGATGCCATTGATCATGTTGAAAGCTTCATTAATAAAACGGGTGCCAATATTGTAGAACAAGGAGACAAAGCATTTTTTAGACCCTCCACCGACAACATCGTTTTACCCACTCGTGAACGCTTTTCAAATTGCCTTGATTTTTATTGCACGGCATTACATGAGTTAACGCATTGGACAGGCGCAAAAAGCCGATTAGACAGAATAAATGGATCTCGATTTGGTTCGGATGATTACGCCTTTGAAGAGTTGATCGCCGAACTAGGCGCAAGTTTTTTAATGGCCGAGTTAAATATTAGCGGTGACGTTCAGCATGAGTCTTATATCGCAAGTTGGTTAACACAGTTAAAGAATGATAAGCGCTATATTTTTAAAGCCGCCAGTGCCGCGTCTAAGGCTCATCAGTATTTAATGCAAGTTACATGCGAACAGTTAAAGGCCGCTTAATTTTATAGGCTTAGTTTTTTACTAAGCCTTTTACTAAGCCTTTTATTAGATAGGAATAGATATGTCGGATAAAAAAATAGAAGTGGCTTGGTGCATTATATAAATCTAAAGGGATAAATGAATTGGTCATTAATGGCTATGGTAATGGTTTAGCGTTAGCGTCTTTGTTCTATCGTCACGCGATCGGAGATTGGGGCGATTTAGAGGATGAAGATTACCAGCTTAATAATGAGATGTTAATTAAGGGCGGTCGTATCCTTTCAGCTTATCAGTTTGAAGGTGTAGAAATATGGATCATCACCGAGGCCGACAGAGCACGAACCACCGCATTATTGCCAAGCGAATATTAAGCCGCCACGCTTGCAGAAAACGCACTCATTGAGTGCGTTTTTTTTGGCCTGAAAATCCCCCGATACCTTTGCCGCTTCATACGGCAGCCGCCTAGCAAAAATCGAAAATCCACCAAAAATCCCCAAAAAATGAAAAGTGCAAAATCCTGGCGGAATAGTGAAGTTGGAATCTTGAGAAAAGAACCACACCCCACGCAAGAATTGATAAATCAATTCTTATGGTTGTTTGTGGTGTAAGTTATTGAAATTAAATATTTAAATGTCAAAATAGTTTAAATATTTTTTTTTGAAAATTCATTTCGTTTTTGCACTAAATCGTATTAAAGGTGTATTAATAAAATAATACAATCGTATTAAAAGCCCTTGTACCAATGGTTTCAGGCGGATTAATACAGTATTAATACCGTGTGTATTATTTAGTATTAACGTGATGTTTATAAAGGAATTACTCATTAACTCAATTTGTGAGTGTATTAAACTTTAATACACTGGTTAATACAGTTATAATGCAAACATATACGTTGTTAATACACTTTTAATACATTGGATAATGTCACTATGGCCAGAAGTAAAGTTGTGCAAGTCCCCTGCGATGCAGATCTCTATGCCAAGATTGTTGCTTATCGAGAAGAGAAGGGTTTAGAAAAAGATGCTGCCGCCGCGCGAGATTTGATCTTGTTTGCTCTGCGTATTCTTGAGCATAAAGATGATGCCGAGGGGTTATCTACTCGCGAACTGTTAGAGGTGATTCTGACCTATACAGTTAAGGCGCAACACACTAGCAGTCTGGTCTATTACCAGACATACAATGCGGCACCTGTTGATATACAGAATGCAGGTATTAAGCATAAGGACACAATGAGAAAGGCAGAGGAAAAAGTTGAGCAGATTTTAGCGGGCGAAAATAAAGAGGACTAAGTGTCCTCTTTATATATTCATTACATGGTCTTTTCCCCAATATCCAATTTAGGATTGTCGATATTGGGACTATGTTCTTTCGTGGGTGAACGGTGGCTATCCATTGCTAAATGTTGATAGTGTTCATCGTGCTTTATTCTATTCGTCGCTACGTTAGTGCTGTCATCTTTAATCGTTATATTGTTGGTGCCTGCAATATCATTACTCAGTGATTGAATGGCTTTAGATAGGGTATTGTCTTTTGTCGTTATGCTATAGACCGCTTCATTGACTAATTGCTTTGTCGTTTCGACTTTGTTTAAGCCGTCAGGTATCAGGCTGGGTTCAATAATTACCGCATGTATATTTTCCTTGCTGAATTTTTCGGTAAGGTCATTAGCCAGTTTTGCAGTGTCTTGTGAATTGTTAGTATCAAGTACCACGATCACGTTTTCGCGCAATTCATTTGTATTGAATGTTTTAGTGTCATTATTATTGTTTAGCGCAATAACGTCAGCCCCATTTTTATTGTCAGCATTTATCTTAAGCGCATTCTCTACACCGACAGCGACAATACTATAGTCTGAATTATTGCCTTTGTTGATCGTCGTGCTGTTCCCCGATTTAGAGCCGAGTATGCGCTTATTTATTTTTAGTGCTGCAATGTCACCACTGGATTTATCAAGGTAAGTGATTTCTACTGCCTTGGTTTCACTCTTATCATTGGTGATATTCGCGATTAATGCGGGGAAGGTTCCACGTTTTTCTGACGAATAAACGGCATCGTGAAAACGTAAGTTTTCATGTTGCTTAACGTCAATGCCTTGCTTGGCTAAATACGTCTGTGCGAGCGAGTTTTCGATAGGTTTAGCTTCGTTAAAGTATTGCTTCGCGCGCGCTTCTAATTGGCTTTGCTTAACCGGAATGGCATGTGTTAATTCTTCATGCTGTGGGTTTTTTACCAGATTATATTTATCGGGTTCGTTCATCATTTTATCGGCTTTATAAAGTGCATCCTTATAACTGCATTTTTCAGCGACCATAATCAGGTTAATTAGGGTGCCTTTATCGCCGGTTTTCCAGTCTTTAAAATAGCCACGATATTGGCCCGTTGTGGTCAATGTTAGGCTACCCTCTTTGCCAAATGTCAGGTTATCTTTGTCTGATTTATCGCGGTTCGGCTCACCTAAAAGCTGCGTTGCCAGCGATTCACTGTAGGCCGGAAGCTTGGCATTTAGCTCAGTGGCCATCAGTTTTAGATCCACATATCCATTCACATCGAGGTACTTTGGGTTTTCCTGCGGCAAGGGTTTGTCATTAAATAGCGGGGTATGTTCAGGGTAATACTTATCTCTTGTCTCAAGTGCAGAGACTTTATTGGGATCGTTATTGACCCATGAAAGCATCATTTTTTGCGGGTTATCGGTGATGATTTTTACGTGCTTACTGGCACGGGTGATATCGATATACGCGCGCCTTACGTTAGTTAATGCACCTTGGCCCTTAATCGCAGTAATGACATTCTCATAGGTTGCCCCTTGCGCCATATCGGCGGTGCGGGTGTATGCGTAATCCCAATGAGCATCTTTCAACTCTTTGGTTGAGAGCGTTAATGTGTGGTTATCCGTGGATTTGAGCTGCATTTGTTTATCGTCAATGCGGCTAACGGTATAGGTTTTGTTGCCCTGCATTTCACGGTCAATATCGCTTTTGCGGAGCATGATACTGTCGCCTTGGGCGAGAGGTTGCTCACTCTTAGCCCACAGGTTCGTGAATTTGTGGCCATGATTTTTGGGGAAGAAATGCTTTTCCTCGCCGGTTTTCATATCCGCGAGGGTGAGCATGTTATTGAGCTTATCGACCTTCATAATTTCAAAATAACTGTCTTTGCCGGTCGTCAGGATTAACCCCTGCTGATAGGGCAACATGGTCGCCAGTTCGGCCTTGCTGGCATGAACGCCGCGCAATCTTGGTACGTTATATTGCTCGGCACTGAGGCTTTTTTGTTGCTGTAATCCTTGGCGGATTTCGTGGGTAATGTCGTCGCGCTCTTTGTTGGTGTAGGCAATAATCAGCGTGTTTTCACGCGCTTTAGGTGTTCTGGCCAAGTATTCCAGTGCCACCGTGGCGGGCAGGGCTTCGGTCGCCAGTTGCTGGTTTTTCTTTGGGTTATCAGTTAGCGGCTGCAAAGTTGAAATGATATTCAAGCTTTGATTGATGTTAGCTGTCGCCTGCTTTTCGGGTGTTACCGCGTCGTTCGCGGTGGGCGCGGTGTATTGGTCAAAAGGTAATTGTTGCTGAATTTTATCAATAGCGCTTTCGCCTTGGCGATCGACAATATTGTGAACTGCACTCAGTAGCGTGCTGTTCTGTTGGCGCACAATGTCTTTCATGGTGACGCTATTGATTGCGCCTTTGTTTAACGCGAGTTCAAAAGGTTTACCCGCTTCTTGGGACGTTAACTGTTTAGTGTCACCCAAGAACACGGCGCGCGCGCCTGTTGTCTCAATCAAATGGGTAAATTTATCCATTTGGGCGTTACTGGTCATCGAGGATTCATCGAGCAAGAACACGGTGTTGGCGTATTGGTCAGGTTTCGCCTCTTGGCTTAAAAAGTTGCTTAGGAGTGATTGCACCGTTTGGCTTTCGACGTTCTTGTCTTTGAGTTCGTTAACGGCGGCGTGTGTCGGCGCTAGACCTATGAATTGTGTCGGTGTCTTATTGGGTTGTGTGTTGAGAATGGATTCGCTTTGTTTAACAAGATCGATACCCGTTTCAAGCATGGTCGATTTACCCGTACCCGCTAACCCTTGAACACCTACAAATCGGTCTTTGGTGGTGGTGATAAGCAAGGTCGCGTCTTTTTGGCCATCGGTCAGGTTTTGATTTTGGCTGAGTACCTGCGCGGCGTGTTCAATGCTGGTCAGGGGCGCAAGTTGATCTTTGCCCGCTTGCAGTCTGTCTAAAATACGCACTTCGGTATCGATAGCGGCTTGGGTTGTCCAGCGTGTGCCGTCGTGGTATTCGGCGCTCAGGAGTGAGGGCGCGCTTTTGTCTGTGCTGTGCGTGGCCATCTGTTGCAGGGTGTTGATGATTTCAGCTTGGGTAATGCTGGCACCTTTTTCTTCAAAAGCGTACTTGATCGCATTAACAATCAGCTCTTTTTGTGAGTAACCGGCTTCTTTCTCGCTAATGTGCTGGATAGCAAAATCCACGGCATTGTGAATAAGCCCTTTGTCTTGATGCTGGGCACCAATGGCATTCAGTGCTGCGGTCACATCTTGGGTGAGCAGGGCCGTGGTTTGGCTATTCACGAACTTTTCTGGCATGTCAGCGGCTTGCATGATGCGCGAAATACTGGATGGTTTCACCTCACTTTTTTCTAACCGGTCATCAAATTGTTGAGCTTTGTCAGTAAAGATATCGATGTGTTTGATGCCTTGTGTCAGGGTGTCATGTAACCACTCTTTTGAGGCGCTATAGGCTTTAATGTTGACGATGTGGTGACTTGCATTAGGGCTGGCATTGCTTGGCGTCGTGGCGTAACCATGATTGAGCGGCGCATGGTGCAATGCACTGGCTTTAACGCTGTGTTGTTTGCCGCTTTCGTCTTTGAGCGTGACCCACTCTTTGGACAGGGCGTTGATTGTATAAATTTGTTTGCTCAAACCACTGTCTTGATGGTTTGTGGCCATGATGAGTTTGTCGCCGTTGGCGATATGTAAATTGTCCGGTTTAGCGATCGCGTACTCTGCGGCTTTAAAGGCTTTGCTGCTGGGATCAATCGCTGTCGATTTACCGTTTTTATCGACCAGCGTTAGGGTGTTGTTATCGCGGTTTACGCTGTCCACCGTCAATTGCTGCTGTTGGTTGCGTCCACCGACTTTTTGCCATTGGGTGAGTACCATGCCCTTGGTGTACTGGCCGACGACTTCCCGTTGCTGCGCGGATAAGAACACGGGGTTAAGGGTAGGGATGTTGAGCCCAAGGCGCGATACGTCACCTTGATTTTGCAGTTCTGCGCGAATGGCGCTGTTGAGCTGCTTCACATCCTTATGGGTGCCAGCAATGACTTGGGTGTGTTGCTTCTCGGGCAGTTGCGCGTAAGTTTTTGCAATCAGGTTAACCCTGTCACTGTCTTTGCTTTCATGCAGTCGCATGGCGGTGTTGCTTTGTTTGGTGGCGACCCAGTTGCTTTCGTTTACGTTGCCTTTCTTGAGTACCTCGATAGCGTTACCGGCTTTCATGCCTTGCTTGGCATTGGCGTGATTGAGCAAAATCACTTTACTGTTGCCCGCTTTGGCTTGCGCGAGCAGGGCATTGAAGTCGTTGAGTCCGAGTTTATTGGCGTTCTCAACCACTAAAATATCGCGGTTAGTGTTGTTGGCTGTTTTAGTAAAGCTGCTGAGTGTATGGGTGTGGTCGGGTTTGAAGTGGTTCATTATCCATTTGACCACTGTCGATGAATCCCGTTGCACTCGTTCACTGGTCTGCAGTTTGCTTTTCATGTCAGGGGTAATGATGTGAATACGTTTACCGTTGGCTTCACCGACATTTAATAGGGCTGTGGCGAGCTGTTCACTGCTACCAAAGACGTTCACTAGGTTAACTTGTTTGGTACTGGCGAACAGTTCAGAGACTTTCTTTTGGTTGTCCGCATTTAAGCCTTTGCCTTGAAGCGTGTTGGTATCGACAACTTGGCGCATGTTGGCCGTTTTTGGCTTGATGCTCTCTAGCAGGTTGGTTTCGGCTTTGAGGTGGGCCGCGCTGGTAAAGGTCGCAGACTCTTTATCAAGCGGAATGAGTGCGCCATCTTCAATATGTTTATCCAGTGCCAATTTAATATCGAGCGCATCGAGCTTTTGGCCCTGTGTAAATTCAAACGTGGCTGATTCGACTAATTTCGCGTAATTAAAACGGTTTTGGGTGTTACTGGCGTGCTCAATCGCGCGACTCACCGCATCGATAGCGGCGGGTTTGAGCGCTAACGCATTGAGTGATGTTTCTCGCGACATGCTGTCCGTTACAAAGCCCGTCAGGTTAAAGCCGCTGTCATTGGCTTTGTTCTTCCACTGTTCAAACAAGGTGGCTTCGCTGGTATAGGCTTTGCTCTTGCGGGTGTCCTTTGCGGCCACGTCCCGCGCGGCTTGTGAGTCTAAACCTAAGCTTTGGGTTTGTTCGTTGATTTGCTGGCTACGGGTTGAAAAGGTATCGAGTAAGGACTGCGGCACACCTTCCACTTCAAACAAATTATTCCCCAGTGCCCGGGTTTGATAACCCGCTTGTTCAACACTGCGGGCTAAGGCGCTTTGATAGAGCGATGTATAGTATTTTTGATGGTTATAAACCCGCTCACCTGTGCCATTGATGATGCCGCCTTTTTGTTTAAAGCTGCTTGCCAGAGCGCGCAATGTGCCCTCGCTGTCCTTGGTCATGTTGGCGGTGAGTGAGTGGGTGTGCAGCTGCGGATCTTCTTCACGGCTGGTTTTGTGGCGTACCATTGCAAACAGCAAATTGCCCGTGTTTTCAAAGGACGTCGCTTTGGTATCAGGGTTAGTTTGTCTGGCCTGCGCCGCATCTTTCTCGATATGCGATAACGCGAATTTTACCGCGTCATCGTGTGCTGTCATTAAGCGTTTATCGCCGCCCACGAGTGCAAGTAAACTGACGGATTTAGGCGCCGAAAAGGTAAAGTCAAAACCGTTGCGGGCGTTGCTGTTTTGGGTTTTAAGCGTTTGGTCGTTCAGGCTACCGGCTAACACATCTTTGAGTTGGAACTCTTCAACGGGCTTGCCTAGCATTCCCTCAAGTTCAGCCAGTTTGCCAAACCATTGGGTATTGGGCTCGGCGCTCTGCTCTTTCAAGTAATAGTTGGCTTCTCCTTCTTTGGCGTCCGCTGCTTTTTCTAACGACACGTCAGGTAAATTGAGGTTCTTTTCTTCACTGAGGTAGTAGCTGGCCGCGCCGCCAGCGCTCGACGCAATGGGACTGATGGAAAGCATAATGATATTCCTTTAGAGGGACCTCGCGCGGGGCGCGAGGTGAACTAATCCGGTAGGTTTATTCTGAGTCGAGTTGGGCTTTGATTTCGTCAGACGTGAAGCCCAGCGCTTTGAGTTCCGCGATGGCTTCAATTCGACGCATGACATTCATCCGTTCATGGTCATTTTTAGAGGCTTTACGTGAGGGCTTTTTCGCCGACAATTCGGGCACTCGTGTCGTGGCGTTGAATGAGGTCATCGTTTTAGCTCCTTTAGTCGAGCGATATTTCTTCGTGTACTGAGGCTATTTGTTGCTCTTCAAGTCGCTGTGCATCCTCAATGTGCTGGTCATTGGCCTTTTGTTTTTCAGCGGCTTTTTTCTTCTCTGCATCCTTGAGCGCTAGCTCAGTCGGTTTGGCCTTTTTCGCATCGATGAGGCTTTGGGCGACCGCATCGGTTTTTTCAGCAAGTTTGGTCATGCGCTGCGCTTCCGCGCTGCGTTCATCATTGTTTTCATCCCCTTCATACATGGTGTCATGAATGCTTTGGAGCTTGGTTTTATCTGCCTTATCGACGTGTTGAACCGCACTGAACTGGTGATAGTTCAGACTCCATTCAATCTGCTTTATGTTTTCAGACGGGGTGTAATCTCGCTTAATAAACGGGGCGCACAGTGAGCGCATTTGGTTAAAGACTAAATCCACTCTCACCACGGGATAATTGCCAGGCGTGCGCAGCCAAAATTGTAAATCTTCAAGCTGCATGATTTCAGAGGGCGTGACCACAGGGCGGGTAATGGTTTGATGGCCCAGTGATACGCCATCCCTGATTTCATTAGCGCCGTAGCTGTATTGCTCTTTAGAGACATCGACTTCTTGCTCACCTAAATCGTGAGACGAGATTTTGGCCATTTCGTTAGAGGGTGAGCGGAAAAATAAGCGAGTGTTGAGCAAGTCGAACATTTCAAGTGCCGCATTTTCGCCATAGACTTTTTTAAGCTGCGCGAATGACTGAATGCCTATGACATAACAGCCGCCGAACTTACGCACTTCGGCGATTGTTTCTGCAAGTTCAGGTAACTTGTGCAAGCTTGGTGCTTCATCCATCAACACCCAAATTCTGCGGTCCGGATCTTCGTCTTGTTCTAAAATGGCGGTCGAGGCAATGGATAGCCACATTGAGATCAAGGGGCGCAATGATGCATGTTGCTGTGCGTTACTGGATAGAAATAGAAAGCCATTTTCGGCATCGTTTTTCACCCACTCACGAATTGAAAATTTGCGGCGAAGGAGTTTTCCCTGTTCGTCCTTTTCATCCAGTCCGGCAAGGAATCGTAATGATTTGATGTAGGCCGCGAGGACCGATTTAATGGATATCGCCGTTTTTTGGATTTTATCTGATACCAGTGAGGCCGATTCGGTCCCTTTAAGATACTCACTTAAGGACTCAAGCTCGCTGGTCAGCATGAGTTCAAGCAGTCGTTCAGTGGTTTGGTTCTTTTTAGGTTCATCTTGCATCTTAAATGCAGTAGATGAAAAAATGGTGCGAGCAGATTGCACCCAGAATGGATCGCCCTCGCCGTGTTGGGGAATGAGCGCGCTCGCCATGTTCTCAAAATCTGAGGGCTCATGCGCATCACACCACACATCCCAGTAAGCACAGCGTTCATCAAACGGGTTCAGCAGCACATCGGTAGCAGGATTATAAAATTTACTGACAAAGGTACAGCCTTTGTCATAGATAATGGCTTTGTCGCCTCGTTCACGTATCCACGTTAAAAACTTACGCAGCGCCACGGACTTTCCCGCGCCCGTGGTGCCATCAAGTAACAAGTGCTGTACTTCAAAGCGTTCTTTGAAAATACCGATGCCATCGAGTTTGAAGTCAGATTGGCGCTTGTCTTTTTTAAGCTGCTTTGCTAATTCCTTCGGTGTGGCTTTTTGCATCCCTCTAATGAAGTGTTCCTCGGTTTGCTCGTCCCCTTTTTTCTTGAAATACCACATGGCCACGGACAGAAAAACGATGCCAATTACACTGCTTATGAGTAGGTAAATTTGTGTCCATAACCAAAAGCGGCTGTTGGCCGCAATCAGTATCGGGTTTTCTAATTGAGACCCTAACGTACTGGTATAGACAGTGCCTTGCCACTCAGTTTGCATGATATGGCTTTCTGGTCTAAACATGCTAACCGTTTGGTTTATCCAGTAATAATAAGCGCCTGTTAAGGTATCTTTATCAATGAATAGGTAGCATAGCAGCGCTGTTAAGATGAGCACGCCATAACACGTCCAGCGAATAAGCACGGCGTTAATCTGCAGGAACATCCGCAAATTGTGAAATAAAATCTGGCCACCACGGGTGTAGTTACTGCCTTTAGTACGTTTGGGGTTTAAGGTCACGTCTAGGGTTCCTTTTTCGGTTTATTGGCTTCGAGGGCTTTCTTTTCAGCGAGGCGTTTTTGGGCGGCAGCGCGATACTTGAGGTCAGTAAAGGATAAGTTGGTGTTGTAAACGTTGTGCTCCAGTCGGATATGGGTGGTGTCATTTTGAAATTCGGCTTTATCGAGGCGTAATGGCTCCGATACGAAAGGGGCTGTGTTAAGGCGTGGGTATTGGCGGCCAAGTTGTTCTTCTAGCGCCTTATACTTTTCTAAGGAGCTAGGGAAGGTAAACATAATGCGCCCCAACATTTGAGTGTCATCAAAATAGAGGGTGGCATGCTTAAGCAACGGCTCATTAAACTGCTCACCACTCACACGATAATAATTCCAGCTATCAGGCAATCCCGATGCGGTATTTTTGTCTTGGAGGGTGTAGGTTTGCTCAACCTCTTGCCTCGTGGATTTGCCCAAGGTGAGGCCAAACAGGGTGGTATCAGCCTGAGCCAAGGGGCTTAATAAGCACAGTAACAGTGCACCTGTTTTAATGATGTTCATGAGGTTATCTCTTTGTGATTGAAAGTCATGGCTATTATCACATTTTTGGTCCTGTATTAAAGGGACTTGATTGACGCACTGTTTCTGCCATTTTTTCATCGTCATTTCGATTGTCTGGCGGTGTTAGCGCGTGCGCAGCTTTTACGTCTGCACGGGCTTGTTCCATATCAATGCTCGGGACGCTTGATGCGTTATGAGTCTGTTCTTCGTGCAACACATCTTGTCTAATTTCCGCATTGCCTTGCGCCGCATGGCCTTGGATGCGCTCAAATTCGCCCGTTTGATAGAGGCTGTCATTGAACGGCGCTGGGGCATACTGTGGTGATTGCTGTTTATTGAAATCAATATCGGCGGCGTAACGCTCCTGAGCTTGCACAATGTCATCTCGGTTTTGCGGTAATTCATTGTTCTTGTATTGCTCAGCAATCGCTTTGACTTTAGGACTGTTCGTAAATTCGGCCGCGAGTTGGTTTCGCTCTTGCTGCATTTCTGGTGTTTGCCCCCTGATCACCTCCATGAAATCACCTTGCTCACCTCTTGCTTCTTGTACGAACTCCACAAAGTCTTGATTTAAATCGTGACTGATACTGCTAGATCCACTTTTCACGCTATTAGCCGCATCGGTGTAGCTTTGGGCTTCAGTGAGCTGGGATTGGGAGTTTTTGGCGTGGGTAGTCGCTTCGTTAAGTCCTTGTAGGAAGGTTTGTGTTTCACCTTCGTTTTTACTGTTGGTTGTACTGGCTTGCTCGCCGCTGTTATAGGATTTGACTGTGTTAACGTTAGCGCTGAACTGGTCAAGGTAGCTTTGCTGTAGACTGTCACGTTCGCTTTCACTGGTACGGGCTGTGCTGACATCATCGGTTGAGCCTTTAGTGCCAGTATTGGCGGATACGTGCGCACTAGAACCAAGAAATCCACTCCCTGGTGTGCCGAGTTTCACCCCTGCTTCTGCTCCGACATACATCGATAATAAGGTACTTGTAGCTTGGTCTTCTGTCAGGTTGAAGTCCTTAGCAAAAGACTTAACCGTACTACGCATATCTGCGAAGCCTTTGTTATGGGTGCCGCTATCGCCCGTGGCGCTATTGCTGCCATAACTGTTCGAGGTATTGACCCCGCTCATTTGACTTAACGCGGCATTCTTGACGGTAGCGAGACTTTCGCTTGCTAGCTCACTCTCAATTTTGCTCGCGCTCATCGCGTTTGATCCAGATTGCGATAAGGAGTTTGAGACCACATCGTTACTGCTGATATTCACTGGCAAGCTACGGCTTAAGGCATTTTGGCCATTAATGACTTGTCTGCCATCATCAAAGGTGGTGGTCTCATAGCCGGTTGCATCTTGTTTGGTATTGCCATGAATGCGTTCAACGCCTGTGGTGTCTATTTTATTGCCGTTGGTGTTGTTGTAGCTGTAGTTATCCACCTGAGCATTACCCAAATTGATATCACCACTTGCCGCACTCGCAGAGGTGCGCGCGTTAACGCTGCTCATCATGCCCGCGAACTGATGCGACATACTGCTCATTACCGACGCGCCGCCTTTCATGATTAACGGCACAATCACGGTTGGGACGCTCATCATTAAAAAGCCGGTCATGGCCGCATAGCGGGAATGCATTTCTTGTAATGGATCAACGTTGCTTAAGGTGATCCCGCCGTAAATGTTAGTGATTTCGGTGGCGTTAAGGGATAAGCGTGTGGTCATGATGAAGTTAATGAGAGCAAACATCACCGGCCATGTGCCAAGGTAGATAAAGCCTTTGAAATAGTTGCCGAACACTTGAAACGTGAGCGAGGGGATCATGGCAATCGCCACAACTAAAAAGGCGACAGAGCTAAACAGCAAAAACAAAATCGATTGCAGCATGGGCAAAAATTCCCGCGCCTGCAGGGCCATTCCCGCCCACATCGATGTGGTTTGCATTTTGTTTTGCGTATAGGCGTAGTTGAATGCGGCGGCAGTGTTGTTGCTCACCGCTGCATCATCCGCGAGGCCATTTCGCAGGGCGTTAATCGTCATGTTTTGCAGCGTGATTTGCGACGCGCTTTGACTGATATTCGCGTACTTTTGATAACCACTGCTGATGCTGGTATTCAAAAAGCTTTGTTGGCTTGTGGCCTTTTCACCATAAATCCAACTGCCCAGTAACTTGATGCTTTTTGCGCTGTCTGCTTGGAAAAGTTGCTTGAGGCGCGGAAGGGCTTCTTTGCAAGTGGGGTAATCATCAAAACCCATTTGAATCGCCCGTAGCGGCGAAGGGTTGTGAGTCGCTAGAAAGTCCCAAATGTCCGGCGCACTGGCTAAATCTCGCCATGTGTATTTACCATTGAGTAGCATATCTCCGCGAATACAACTGCTGATGTAGTGCTGCCAATAGCCTTTAAGTTGGGTGTTTTCTATCTCGCTTTGTCTGGATAATTTGTACAGCTCAGAGCCAAACATCATGCCCGTTTTACTGTATTGTTGGTCGTCCGGTACGTGAAAAATATCTTCCACCGTTTGGGTGGTGGCATACATATAATGCGACGCCCATGAGGCTGGATACGCCACAATCGCCGGCACATTGTCCACGCGATAGTTACCCGTCGGATTGGTTAAATCGGTAATTTGCACTGTGGCGGTGGTGTTCATTGCAAGCAATGGCACGGCAAAGTAAACCGCGAACCATTTCATAATTGCGTTATGGTCACGTTTGATGAAAAAGTGCAGCGCAGTGGCCACAACGGCAAACAGTGCGCAGATGCTTATCATGCTGGCAAATGAATCGGACTTGAACAGCACGGCAATGGCATTCATCACTTGCTTGGCCACGTCACCGTTGCTGTAGGTAAATATCTCAACCGCCATGGTTATCGCTCCCCAAAATTCAAGTTGGCCTTAGCTTTAGCACTCATGGCACCGGTGATTTGCTGTTTGATTTGCTGGTTTTGCATAATGAGTTGGTGCTGTGATATCGCATCTTCTTGAGCTTTGGTTGCCAGTCCCGCTAAGAAACGGTTAGCGTTGATAATGTCTTTCTCGATGCGGTCAATGTCTTTGGGATCATTGTTCGTTGCCGTGATAGAGGATTTCACAATCGACAGCATGTTTTGCAGATACAGGGTAATAAACTGCACGCTGATGATTTTGGCGTAAGTATTGGTTTGGGGCGCAAGTCCTGCCTCCAATTCGGTGCGTAAAAAGGTCATGATGGGGAGTGTCGTGTATTCGAGCAGCGACTTGTCGTTATCTGTTAGTGGCTGGTCGTTTTGCATCTTACTGGCGATACCTCTGAGTAAAGTTTCTACGCGGTATTGCAGGCCGTGATTACTTTGGATGGTGATCGTTTGTTGTGTCGGTGCTAAGCATTGATCAATCGCTTTATTGGTGCACTGATAGGTTTCTGCTTTGCCGCCCTCTAACAGACTATTAATCAGGTTATTGTTGTCGGTCAGCAGTGAGCCATAGCCGCGCGCATTGCCGGTCGCGTCATAGATATACGTGCCCGAAATCGACATTAAAAATTCTGCCAAGGTGGGATCACTGGCAAGGAAGGTGTTTTTTAAAATGGCGGCCCACACAATATTGGTGTTTTTGCGCACCATGTCTTTTAGTGCGGGATCTTTCTTGGCGTTATCGAGCTGATTGTTAGCTTGACCGCCCGCGCCGCATTCTTGCTGGCCTGATACCCAATCCGCAAAGGCGTTATTTTGTGTGCCCATAGTGGCACAAATGTATTTTTGACTGCCTACCCCCGCAAACCCCGCCAGTGCCGAGACGCCCGCTTGGGCACTCTCGCAAGAATTGATAGACTGATTGAGATATTTATCCGCAATGGCCGTTAGCGTGTCCTTAATCTGCTTGATTTGTGGTGCCCACGTCTGCAGGGCTAAATCGACGGCGAACGGTGCGGCGTTGGCGATAATAGCTTTGCCTTGTTGCACCAGCGCGTCAGAGTTAATGTGACTGAAACCGCCCATAAACATATCAATACCGCCACAGCCTGCGGCAATGCTGGGCATTTGCACGCTCACTAGCTGCGCGTCGCGAATGGGGCTACGCACAAAGAGATTGCCGCCGCTGTAGTAGTTGGCGCTTTGGCCTTTGAATGAGCCCGGATTGGTCACGTTCGTACCATAGCCTAGGCCATTGAAGAAATCGTTTAGCGAACCTGAAACCCCTGCGCTATAGGCGTTTGTTGTCAGCATGAATGAAATCGTAACGCCCAGTAGTGTGCGTGTTAATGCTAAATGCTTCATGATTGACTTCCTGCGTTGCCATTAATCCGTTGGTGTAGCGTGCGTAGCCCACGCAAGCAAACAGCACTTAACAATGCATGCACGGGGACGAGTACGAATTTATAGATGGCTAAGGCCAGTAAAATATTGATGATTAACATCGTGTCCATGGGGTGCTCCTAGCGCATGCTTGCAATGACTTGTGGGTCATTGAGGGATTGAAGGTAACTTTGTTGAAGCTGCGAGGGCGTCACATCCCCGACCGTTAAACGGACAAACTTACGAGTATTGACGTTGATTAAAAATGTCGCGGGCACTGTCACGCTGCGCGGATTCTCAAAGAAGGTGGCGGCAATGTCTGGCGTGGAAGGAATAGGCACTTCAAAACCTGCTATCCCTTGGTTGTCGAGCGAAAAGGCATAGGTATAGGTGCCTGTTTGCGCCGCAAGCTGTTTCAGTTTCGGGGCGAACTTATGACAAAACGGGCAATCAGAGCGAAAGAAAAACACTAACGCGTAATCATTCGGATTGGCTGCAACAGCCTCCCTCATGGGGTTAGCTTTCGCGCTGAAAGAGAATAAAAGAGTCATTAACATTACAGTGATGATGCGTTTCATGGGTATTTTTCCGTTTAAAAGTCAGGGGCGAAATCGGTGGCCACGTTCAGGAAGCGGCCAAGTAAATCGTCTTGAGAGATAAAGCCATAAGCGAGCGGTTTCATTTCCCCCGTGCCAGGATTAACTAACACGAGTGCGGGACTAAACGGGACGTTTATGTGCTGATCGTTTTGACGGTTCTGCACGATAGCTGGCAGTGCAACGCCATCGAGCGTGACGCCCAGTAGCTCAATGCCATGCTGCGTAGCGAACTGCTGCACGCTGGGCGCCAGTGCAATGTCCATTTCTTCTTGGCCTTTGTAGACAAAGAACAGGCCCCATCCCGCATCGGCAAGGGTGCGTACCGCGCGCATTTTCTTGTTGCGCTCTAATGATAAATACGTGCTTCTTGCCGCTTGCTCTGTTGGCCTGTCTTTGGTGTAAGACAGCTCAGGATTGTCGAGTAATACCTTTTTAAACGTCATGCCAAACTCAGACGACTTGTTGCTGACGTACTGATTAAGCAGCATGGCCTTTTCGACTTTCTGGCTGTCTTGACTGTTAATCGCCGCATCATTGAGCGTGTCTTGGTAATAGCTGTGAAACCAATCCATCTGTTCGGTAGGTGTCAGTGTTTGGGTGCGCGTGAGTGTGACACTTGGCGTTTCGGCTTTTTTGGGCGCTTGCTTTTTAGGGGCTGTCGGTTCGTTATACCAGCGCCACCCTTGTGCATCCGCAGCGTTTGCGCCGTGGCAAAACATTGTCAGCATAAGGAGCACTAACGCGCTGCGCTTGTTGACCACCGCAGAGCCTTTTTTTGTGGACAACCACGCCAACGGCGCGCGGCTTGACCACCGAAAAAAAGGCACAGCGGCGGCATGTTGTAAGCGGTCATTTAGCAACGTCATCATGGTTTGGCTCCTCCAACCGACTGTTGTAAGCGTTTTTGAATTTCATCAGTGTTGGGCAGTTCGATGGCGTCGTACATGTCTTCATAAAAATCAGAAAAGTCCATTGACGACATATCAATGCGTTGTAGTTCGTTAGGTGAAAAGGCGCTGCAATCAGGATGTTTAGCGCTGCCGAAGTTTTTGCCCAATTGCGCGCGGCCCTCAACCTGCACAATGCGCGCGAGCTTGCTATCAAACGCGCAATAGGCTTTTTTCTTGCGGATACACACACCAAGCACTTTCTCTGCACAATATTGGCCAAGCGATACGGTGAGCTTGTCTTCTTTGGCGGTACCCAGCGCTTTTTCTTCTTCACTGCAGGACGTTAAGCCGATGCCGTTACCCCAACCGCTGTCCTGACAACAATTGCTGATCCCCAGCGCTTTATCGCTGCACTCCATGATGTTGCCTTTGAAAATGATGGCGCTGTTTTCGTTGATGTTGGCTTTGTCTTTCACATCACCGGCTGCGTCACTGACGGCGGCCAGTCCTGCCGCAGCATGGTTAAAGTCAGTGCTGCGAGTGGCCGCAGGATCGTAATAGTCACCACTGAGCGCAAAGCTGTCTGCACCGCAGATAAGGCCTGTATCTCGACATTGCTGTTTATCACATAGGCGTTGTTGTTTATCTTTAATGCAAACGCCGCCAAGTTGGGTGTCACAACTGGTCGATTGAATGCTGCAATCTGCGAGGGTGGTGCAGGTATTGGGAAACGCGCATTGATAGGTGGTTTGTTCTTTCCAGCAATCCAATGTCACGCTAATCCCATTAATCATGCGTGTTTCTTTACCCTCAATACATTGAGATTGGACTTGTTGGCACTCGGGGAGGACTGCGCCGCAACTGTTGTTGTAGCCAATTTCAACGTCGCTTTCTGTTGTCACGAATGTGATCGGTAGATTTTCGATTGGGAGGTAAAAAGCCCAATCCCATGTGCCACCCAGAATAGTGCCAATATTGACTGTAAGTGGTGATGTACCGCCTTGATAGTTATCAGTGCTTAAGGTGGCGTTGACACTTGAGGGACAAAAGCCATTTACAATGCAGTCACCAGCGGCGCGTTGTGAAGGAATGTGGCCGATATAGATGTCATTAAGTTTGATTTCAAGTTTTGTCGCGCCACCCCAACTTGAGTAATCGCCGTTGAATCGTATCCGTTTAATTTCAGCGTTGGGATTAGGCAGTGTAATGGTAAATGGCGGCTTACCTGACAACCGGAATGAGTGCTCTTTTTCACGCGTTGACGTGCTTTTGACAAAGGGCGTCAGGTAACATTGCACCGGATTATTGGTGGGCAACGTGCAAGAACGAGGCTGAGAATCGACTTCACAAACGAGCCCTTTTTCACAGTCATGATATTTAGATGAAATGCCGTGGCTGATATTGTAAGCATCATTTTGATAGCCAACGGCGGTATGGTATGCCGGATCGTTTTCATCAATCGTCGGGCGGCCATTATTAAAGCCACTCGTCACGGCTTGGGCTTGGCCATCCGTGCTCATGCCTTGCATTTTGGCACTGTCCATGGCGCTCGGGTTGTTGTAGTAACGGCTTTCGCTTGGGTTAGCGACTTCTTGCTGACATGCCGCATCTTTGCATAGGCTGTTAACGTCAAAGCCGGTGTAACCCGCTTTGTTCTGATTCTGCTTGATACTGTCTTTGGCCCACTGCACATTATCGCGGTAATCCTTTTCGCTGTTGGCCGCTATAACAGGCAAGGCGGCGCTCAATGTGAGGATGGCACTGAGGATTAAGGCATTATTCAACTGAGTCATTTCGCCCCCTTTGCTAATGTCTTAGCTGCCACATCGGGAATGCTGCCGTGTTGTGCAAGTAAGTTCAGCGCGTCATACAACGAAACGTTGCCATAAATCACGTCAAAGTCATCGGTACTGCAGGGCTGTTTTGCCTGACATTTGTTGGGTCTTACAGCAACAAAGGCGGGTACTTGGGTAATGCCGAATTGCGTAAACCACTGGGGATTAATCGCAAAACCGCTCTGTATGGTTTTACCCTTGTTATCGATGAGGTGATTCATCTGTTTAACGGTGGCGGTAAAGCCTTGAGGCAGTACACCGCGCACAATGAGTGGCACCTGTAAGTCTGCGCTTTGCATGAGTAACTGCTGCAAACTGGTCGCAGGCATACCCAAGGACACAAATACCATCACACCCTTGGCATCGGCACTGGGCTTGGCATCGAGCAACGGTGATAGTGCGTTGTCTAACTGGCCTTTGCTTTGCGCTTCGAACTGACGGGCTTTATCAAACAGCGCGGCTTGGTCGAGGTTCAGCGGGGGTAACGTGTGGTGCTCTTGTTGTGACAGCGCTTTGAGTTCGTCAATACTGTAATTAGTTTGGGCGAACACCTGTGAAATTGATCCAAGGCACCATAAGCTCACGAGCAGGGCTAAGCTTTTAAATGAACGTGAAAATAGGCTGTTATCCACAATTTTTGTGCATAAAGCGGTATATGTTGTTGGTAATTTGGTCTCAAACTTTTTCATCGAAAATCCCTCTCCTTATTGGTCACAAAAACACGCAATTGCGTTTTTTGAAGTTGATAAAACCAAAGTTGTCACCCGACACAGGGTTGTCGTGGCCACTTTCCCAGATCACCGTTGTCGTGGTGTAAGGGTGCGCCCATAGCGCATCGGGTATGGTGTTGGTCATTTGATAGCGATAGCGGGATTTGGGCATGAGGGGCATCGGCGTTTGATAGCAAATCGCGCCATCTTCACCGTGGGATTCCCAAACGATGCCTTGGCGATGCAATTTGTAGTTCAAGCGCTCTAAAATCAACGTACCCGCCTGAATTGGCGTGTCGCGGTAATTGGTGGTGCCAGTCAGGGGGTAAGCACTGCCTTGTGAGCCCATACACCAAAACAGAAAATCAAAGGGCAACACACTGTTTGTCGAAGTGGCCACGGCTTCGGTGGCACAAGCGAGTTGTGACACGATATTGCCAAATAAGATGGCTTCAGGATTGAGAATAAAAGACAACTCATCGTCATCCCACAGTGGATCTATCTCTGTTAGGTAAGCGATATCAAAATTGTCCGTGGCCATACAGGCTGCGCTTTGCATAATTTGCAGCCAATAGATCACAGGGTATTTGTACCAGTGCCCATGATAAAACGCGCCATCACTGGCATCGTTATCGCGACTTGTAACGCGACCGCCAATTTGGGGGGAATTACTCATGTCGAGCTTCATGCCCATGTTGACCATGCAGTAAGGAACGCGCGTCACGTCCACTAAGGTATCAGGCTCCCAGTAGCCGATATTCAAGCCAATTTGCATAAAAATAGGCGGCGGTTTGGGACAAAATGAAATGGGTGATACGGGGTTGCGCGTATCGGGTAGGCTCCCAGGAATAATAGGCACACTGCCAATGGTCATCGGGAAGATACACGACCAACAAATGTCGGTCATCGGGTTAACGAACGTGCCCGTACAGGCCGCTTGCGCGTTGACTTGTGCGGGAATGACTCCCATTAATAATGCTAATAGCAGCGCAGGTTTAATGTGTCGCATGGTTTGTTTCCTCCATGAATACGGGGAAATTTGACACATCTATTTCGCGCACTTGCCACATCACCCCTGCTTGCTTAACGACACTCGGAACGCGCTTAAGTGTTAATGCGCGGCTGAGGTTTCCTTGCTGGTCAAAGTAAACGCGCGCATCTAATTGGCCATGCAGTGTTTCGGGTTCGCCGCCCGTTAAAATCCATTTGATGGTGTGTGGCTTGTCATGGGTTGTTGCAAACTCTTTGGCCCATAACACTTGCTGCACATCATCCCCATCAAAAAACACCAGCGTTTTACTGAACTCAAACTTGCCGACGTTGGCTTTTTGCAATGCTGGCCATGTCTTGGTGTCAAATGGGTTTACGCGCGTCCCTTTGGGATAAATCAGGTTGCCATTAGCATCATTGATATCTTTGGCCAGCGTTAAAGTGGGATCGACTAAAAACACTTCTGGTGTTTTAGTGGTGATAAGTCCAACTGGACGAGGGCGCTTAACACCGGCTTTGACATTCTCTTGGAATTGCTCGCGCATACTGTCTAGCTCACCCGTTTTCTCTAAGGTCTGCAGACGGTTTTCAATCCACTGCAGCATGTCAATTTCAGCTATGGGGAACACCAGCCCCACGGTGCCGATGGACGCAGCCTTGAGTGGTAAGAGTGGGCATAGTGCTAGCATCAGAAGCGCGAATTTATTCATTTAGCCGTGACCTCGCTCGCTTGGGCGCGGTTCGCCTTGTTTTGCGCTTGAAGGGTTTGCAGTAGTGACTGCTGAATTTCTTGGGTGACATTCACGGCGCCACTGACGACGGCGGGGCTGACTAACACCACGACATGGTTATCAATGGCGTATTGCTGCACCACATCATCGAGTGTTTGGGTAAATCGCGTGATTTCTTTTTCGCGTTGTTCGTCGGATAGCTCGCTTTGACCGATAGATTGGTGAAAGCTGGCCACGGTTTCGTTAATGTCATACTCGACAACACTGGGTTCGCGCGTCACCCAGAGGGTGATCATGACGCCCAGCGTCACCAGCCATAAAATTGATTGTATGATGGTTTTTTCCATTTTATGCGGCCTCTTTGTGGGTTGCTGCGGCGGACAAAATGGCATCAAAGCGGGCCATATCATCGGGATAGAAATGTTGGGCTGTCAGTTCAATGGCATCGAGTAACGGCATGCCGCCTTTAATCAAGTTTTCGCAATATTCAAACTCTTTGGGTTCAGTTGAGAGCATGGCGCGCGACCATGGATCGGCAAAAATCCGGTGAAAGGACACTAGCCCGCCCGCTTTGAGCATGACGCAGGAATGACCCGCATCATTGGCGCGGGGGAATGACTTGATCATGTGTTGCTCGAAGGGCGAGAAGTGGTCAGGATGCTTGTTCAAGAAATCCCCAAAGCCATCACCTTGGCGCAAGGTGATATGAATATCTGAACTGTTCAGTGCCGCTTCGGCCTCGGCGTTGGCAAAGAAGTCGTTCATGCCTTGCGTTACTGTGGCAAAGCTGCCGCCGAACTTACGCACTGTGCGATAACCTTCGTTGATGAAATCCTTACTTTGCGCATTCGCGCCGCTCATGAGTGACCACGCTTCTTCAATCACACAGATTTTCGGAATAGAACGTTGGCCCGATAAGTACATTTGTTGGCTAATCGTCACCATCAACGCGAAAATCACTGGACGTTGTAGCTCGCCTTTAAATCCATCGAGTTCAAGCGTGGTGATATCGATATTGGGATCGAGCATCGAGGGCTTATTGAAAATCGCGCCATGAATACCGCTTGAACAGAACTTGTTTAATTGCGCGGCGATATCACTGATACGGGTATCGTCATTTTTTTGCGCGGCAATGTCATAGAGTGCCTTTTGCACATCGTCAATCAGCGTGTCGTTACCGCATTTTTGCCATGCCAGCAAAATAGCATCGCCGAGTAATGCCGTCTGAAATCCGGTGAGCTTTTCATCAGGTGATGCCATGGTGGCGATAAGCGCGGTGATGTTTCCCAACACTTCGGTGATGGGATCAATGGTTTGACCTTCCTCATCGAGGATAGGGCCAAAGGTGCCCGCATCCCGCACGCTTAATACTTTGCCTAAGTGGGTAAACGGGTTAAGGAAAATCTGTGAACTATCGAGATAGACGCCGCCTAATGTTTGAGTGAGTTTTTTGTAACTCTGACCCTTGTCTAAAATCCATGCCTTGCCCCCTTTGGCAAAAATGGATTTCACCAAGGCTTGCATGAAGAATGACTTCCCTGCCCCTGAGCCGCCCGTAATCGCCATGTTGTAGTTATCACTGCCGCAGTTAAACGGATCGAAATAGCTAATTTGATGGCGCATGGTTGGCAAGAGTAACCCTGCTGATAAGCGTTTGTAGTCTGCAACAATCGGTAAAAAGTTGACCAAATTTGAGGTTTTCATCATGAAACACAGACCCGCTTTTTGGCTGTCTTTCATAAAGCCTTCGCTCATTGAAAACGGAAGTGTGGACAGGGTGCACATGCCTTGCAGTTTATTGTTTCGGATTAAATCAATGCCTGCGGTGCGAAATGTCGCAATCGCCTTTGAGGTGTCGTGGCGGTGCTTCTCTTCGGTCGTATACAGGGTGACATTCAATGTCATGGTGGTGATTTTAAAGGCGTGTGAGCTGAGTCCTTTTTGTATCTCCTTGCGTTCAGCCAGTTCATCCGCGGCGCTGGGGATCAACAGTCGCATTGGTGAACCGACCGTTTTCGTCAAAGAGCTAATTTTGCTGTCATTACGCGTTGTTTGCTCGCCGGTTTTATTAATATAAAAAGACACGCTGACACGGTAAGGGCATTGAACACTGTTCATGGTGTAACTGAGTGAGGCAATGCAGTTTGGAAACGCATATAGCCGAAAGTCGTTCGGCAGCCCCTTAAGGCCAAGATTGATTAAGGTGGTATCGACACTGTTATCAGATTTCATCGGTGTGTGACGGATATTGACCGAATCACGATTAATGATGAACTCACTGTCAGGGCTGAGAATTTGGGTGTTTAATGGTTGATATTCGTTATATTTAGCGGGCGAAACGCGATCTTGTTGATGCGAGAAATTTAAATGCTCGCGGCAATGTTCAATCAGATCGTCAGCGCCTAAGCGGCGAATGTGCATGCCTGTTTGCGCGAGTTCTGACTCAACGCCAAGACGCATATCCAGCAGTGCGGGCATGTCTTCGGTGGTTGAAACAAAGAAAAACCCTTTGGTGTTCTTTAAATCGTAGTGGTAAGCACTGCTGAGCTTGGTGCCAAAGCCTTTGGTGGCGCTGTGCTTGGCATAGATAGCTTCATTTGAGGCAAATTTATCGCAAATGGCATTGCGGCCACTGAGCAGCGCTTGATTTTGCTCAATGAGTTCACCGACTTGATTGTTACCCACCGTGACGAATTGATAATGCCATTTGTCGCCTTCTGGCAGTGTGCCCACTAAGGCGTTCATGGTTTTGATCAAGTCGTCATTTGCCCCGCCAAACAGCGAAATGGCAAAGCCAAAGCCAAGCGAATTAGCATTTTCAAAGACTTGTTCAGCATCATCATAAATGCGATAGGGCAATTCATGATGCAGATGGTTGTGCTGATGTTTGCTGCTGGCATAGAGTGCGCCGAGATCGTTTTTAATACGTTGTTTCATGGCTTAATCCTGCTTGATGTATTTAGCAGGGCGACCCGTCCAACGGCTCTTATCGACCACGATGTACACATCACTGGTATCAACGTAATCACCTTGCTCATTGAGGTAGGGGAATATTGTTACTTTTTGGACTGACTCAGAGGTGCGCAGCGGTACACCGTGGCGGTCGCGGCGTGGCAAAGGGATGAAATCTTGTTGTTGGCTCGCAAGCTTGGGGAGTGTTGTTGCGCTTTGGCCGCTTAAGGCCGTCACCGCAGGGCTTTGTGCTTGTGGCTGATTGAACACGCCACTGTCAGTGAGTTGCCTCACTTCCATCATGTTAGTACAGCCATTGATGCCGCCGACTTTATCGCAGGAATAGTCACTATCTAGCCCTGCTGCACAGCCACTTAATAGCCATGAAGCCAGTGCCATCATAACGGTGTTACGTAATGCGTTTTTGCTCATGATTGTGTTCAAAATGTCACTCCTTAACTGAATTAGTTCGCACGGCCAAAGGCTGAGTTAACAGGGGGGCGCTGGCCTTGTTGGTTATATTGCTGCTGTGGTGTCGGCGTGTTTGTGCCTTGGGCCTGCGGCTTAATATTCCCTGGCATCTGTTCTAACAGTGGGTTGCTGATGGTGTTGAGGATTTGCGCTGTGGCACTGACAGGATTTTGGGCTTGCTGCGCGAGCGCTTCTTCGTATTCTTGAATGCCAACCGGATCGAGCGGGAAGCCTTTCAAGAAAACGATGTTGACGGTATTGCCCGGATTGAGCTCAATAATCGGGTGGTATTGCTCAGCTAATTTGATGTAGTAATCAGCAAGCTTGCTACCCACGCTTGAACTGGCACTGCCGGCTAAGTTGAGCAGTGCATCACTGCCATTGACGCTTGAAGTTGACCCTAGCGCTGAGTTCGATGTGGTTTGGCTCAGTGCTTTACCTGTCTCACCAATGCCCGTCAAAATGCCGCTAATGCCCGCCATTTGAACGATTTTGCCGTTCTTCATAATGGCAGTACCGCGAATGCCATTGCGGCCATAGTTAAATACGGTCGCCTCGACGGGAATGTCGATGATTTCATCTTCAAAAATACAGCTGAGGCGAGTGGTGCGCACAATGCCGCGACTCGATGAGATTTCGCCGTAAGCTGCGCCCAATACCGTGCAGTTATTGAGTTTCGAGGGCTTGCCGTTAGGCAGTACACCTTGGTTAATGGTTTGGAATACCATTGGTACGGTATCGCCTTGGCCATTCACACCCGCATTGGCATCTGCGCCGCCAGTAACGACAGCTGTCACAAATGAACCTGCAGGAACATAGTTCTCAGGGGTGCGTTTTTTGGGCAGGTTTTGGTCTGGCGTTTCCCAATTTAGTGCAAAGGAATCGATGCCATTTTGGGTTGCAGGTGGCGGGATAGCGCCGCCTTGATAGGGGGCAGAATAGCTTTGTCCGTCACCTACGCTTGGGCGTGGCGGCAGCGTTTGTTCACCCAAGTAGCGTGTGGATTGCCTAACCGGATAGGCTGATGCATCGATGCCGTCCGTCGCAAAATCATCGGTGACATTGCTATGCTGTATTGCATTTGCGGTAGCGGCATTAATCTTATCATCAATTCTTTCAGTGATGGTCAGTTGGAACGTCTCTAAATTACGTTTTAAATCAAGTCGATTAGCTTCATTATTGCGCTCAATGGCTTCCATGCTTTTCAGCATTTTATCAATCGCTTTCTGCTGCTTATCTAAGGCAATTTGTTGTGCGGTGAGTGCAGACTGATTGTCTTTCTCGGTGAAATCTTTATCAATCACGGCACCAAAATCGATAGGATTACCCGCTGCTGTTTCAGGAGCACGTTTAGGGGCAGACATATAGGCGTCGCCAGCTAAATAGAGGGCACCGAGTACCGTGGCCCCCACCCCTGCAATCACCCAATTGCGTTTTTTATTGGCTTCATTTAAGGCACTGCCTTGCTCAAAGTCGGCCTCGGGATCATTCTTGAAGTAGTCCAGGAGTTGCTTCATTGCATGCTCTCCCCACCAGACACAATGAATAAGTGGCCTGTCTGTTGTGGCGCTAAATCATATGTAGATAATGCCGCTGCGCGCGTCGTTGGGGAGTAGAACTGCGCCGTGGTGAGGGTGACTGGGAGTGCTGCGTGATTGGTTACGCGATAAATGATGCCGTTGAAATGCTTGCCGGTGAACACAACGGTGGGCTCTGTTGTCAGTCCTTTCGGTTTGGGCATTTGCTCATTTAAG
The DNA here is from genome assembly GCF_025653905.1 of Shewanella sp. SM71. Taxonomy (NCBI): domain Bacteria; kingdom Pseudomonadati; phylum Pseudomonadota; class Gammaproteobacteria; order Alteromonadales; family Shewanellaceae; genus Shewanella; species Shewanella sp. SM71. The sequence goes on along the minus strand of NZ_JAKKRW010000026.1, from coordinate 9,684 downwards.
CGGATAAACATCGCGTCATCGATAGATGTTTCCGTGCCTCTAGGCTCACTGTTTACTGTGGTACGTTCAAGGCCACCATTGACGACATGCACACGATAACCGTCAATCGGTTTGCCTGTGTTCAGGTAGCGGATCATTTGCGCGGTGAACTCGGTCATCATGGTTGGATAAGGGGTTTTCTTATCGAAAACGGAGGGCTGTTCTTCGCGATAATGTTCTGCTGTGAAGATGGAGGTCACGGCAGGAATGGCTTTAGGGCTGATGAATAAGCCGAAATGTCTGCCCTTTTCAGTTGATACATAGGCGGTGAATGGCATGGCCAGATTGAGGTTAACGCGCGCTGCACCGGATTTATCCGATTTAGTGCCCGTGACAACACAAAACCCTTCGGGGCAATCAATCGAGGTGATTTTGTCACCTTCAACGACTAAGCGGTTGATATCAACACTCGACAGCTCAATAGGAACCGTTTCGCTGTCATTGAATCCGTAGTGTTTTGGGGGCGTATTTGCCGCTAACACGCTCATAGGAAAAAGCGCGCAGGCTGCGAAAACAAGTGGGTTAGCAATCTTCATTATTTAACGTCCTTTTGCACTTTCTTAATGGCTTTGAGCGACAGTTGGCCATGGTCATAATTCATGGCAATGATGTAGCTGATGGTTTCGGGTTCTAGCGCGCGTTTGCCCACATATTTGTTTAACGTGCCCGTTATTTTGACGAGACGATCATCAAGGGCAATTTGGGTTTCATTGATGGTGAAGTGACTGCTGATGTTTTGTTTTTTAATCATGGCTGCATCTTCAACCAGTAAAGGTTGCATTTGATGCCAATCAGCTTCATCGATATAGGTTGCGAGCTGCTTGTACTGATGGTCTACCGAAGCGGGTGTGACATTGAGTTTTAGAAAGGCAAAGTATTCGGCCATTTGCTGTAAATACGGTTCATCTATAGACGTGTCTGATACGGTAAAGGCAGCGCTGATGGTCGGTGGCACAACGGTGCGGCTTTTATTGAAGTAAGCCTTCCATACAATACTTGCTAGGACTGTGTTACTGATCATGGCAACGGTAAAGCCGATTAACAGAAGCGTGTTGAGGGATTTTGCAATGCGGATAAAGTCGATCTTGTTCTTTTGTAACATGGGAGCATCCTTAGGGGGATTGGCCCCCTAATTCACATCATTTAACGTAACCAATAGCGGCGACATGCCGCAGGCGTTCGTTTTAAAAATGAAGCGCTAAATTCTGCTGGGGCGTACCAATAAGCGGTGAGGCGTAATACGCTCATGCCGTATTGCGATTTCATTCTGCGCATCCCTAAAAACCATGATGAGGCTAGTACCATGCCAATGAGCGCGTGATTCATCATGAACAACACACCAAAAAACACTAGGGCAGGGGCCAGTTCATCCATCGCGAACCCTAATAGCGTAGGGGTGTTGTTGAGGTGTTTAGGGATGCTAAAAAACTGAGTGGGGTTATCCACGGTCTATAGACCTACAACCTTTAAGGCCACGTTGACGAAGATCATACCAACGACAAAAGCCCCAATAGCTGCGCCCCAGTTTTTGGTTAAAAAGCCAGTAATCGCAGCGGCACATAAACCCACGACGAGAATGGCGAACTGTGCAGTTGAGCCGGTGCCAACTGTGTCAACAATTTCTGATTTAGCCGGTGCAAACGGGTCTGCAGCATGTACATCCCAAGACAACAGCAAGGTAGCGACGACACAAATGATGAATAGGAAGGTGCAGCGCATTATAAATATGGTGCTATCACTGGGTATATGTTTTGCGAGTCTTAGAATTTCTTCGTTTACTTCACTTTGTTGTGCGCTAGGTTGTTGGGTTTTGGTGGTCATATAACACTTCCTTTGTATATATTTAGGTGAGATTTATGTAATTAAATATAATTACTTGTTTAATCATTGTTGGTTAATTGGTTAATTGGTTTGGGTGGAGCATCGACAAAAGTTAATAAACTATGTTCAATTCGAAGCTGTATTTCAGCTCGTTTACTACGTGCTGAGCGTTCACATGAATTAACTAATTTATGGTGATAATCACCTTCAAGAACGACTGTTATTCTTGAGTGGTTTTTGTTAATTTTCCCATCGGACATGTAATCCTCATTTATATCTAGTTGTGCGACTATCGCGGCGAAGATAATAAATGAAAACAGATCTCGTTATTAGTTAGGAAATTCCTAACTTGAAATATGATTTAAATTGAGTTACGTAATACTTGTATTAATAGTTTATTCAAAAATATTGTTCTAATTTCATTAGATGATGTGCATCCAAATTCAGCTCTAAGATCTGCAAGGTGCCGTTCAATTGCAGTGCGTGAGCAGTCAGCTTTGGCTTGTAATTGAGATGGCGTCATCCCTAGTGAAAAATCCTTCATTACTTCCAGCTGCCGTTGCGTAAGAGTTGGGAACAACTCGCGGAAAATAGTGATCTCGCTTTTATTTAGAGGCATAATTTTTTACTTCTTTATTGAAAAATCGATATGTTCTATCATGAATAAAATTACAAGATTACTGTATTACAGAAACTTACTGTATTACAGTAGGGTGGTCAATACAAAATGAATTATTATGAAAAAAAATTATAACCCTCCTACTTCGTCTAAAACTGAGCTTGTGACATTTAGGTGCCCAAAGAAACTTAAAGAATTGATGGACCAAGCAGTAAAAGATGGTAAATATCAAACAATTACGGCTTTAACTGTTGAGGCTGTTAAGGAGAAATTGCAATTCGACCCCGATTCAGATGCATAGTTGATCTGTTTTGCATTGGCCTTGCAATTTTTTTGATGAGCTATTAAAATACGAAGTAGATTTTGAAGCAAAAGTGCATTACATAGCACGCTACTACATAGTTTTCTATGTAGTGTATTTTTCAAAATTAGAGTGTGTTGGGGGTGGTTCCCTGACGTGAAGCATTCGACAACAAAGCCGACTTACCACATGGGTCGGCTTTTTTGTGCCTAAAATTCAAGCCATTGAAAGATCGTTGATCTTTGCGATCGATCAGATTATAGTGATCAGCAATGTTTGAACTAACCATTCAAACAGCCCTAAAACATGTGGAATCAATATAATGCCTAATTATTTCAATGGCTGCGTACCTTTGCAGCACCAAAATTTGAGACACTTAAACCCCATATGCCAGCGTCAGTTGATCTTGAGATCATCTTTTCGTGCGTGCGTTGTGGTAGTGTCTCATGCAAAAATCTAACGCAGATAAAGCACGTCAGAAGCGTCAGAGACTACGAAACGAAAAACGCGCGGCTGCTCTTCATGTCAAAAATAATAAGCATGATGTGGGCTCGAATGCCTATAAAGCTAGTCTTGACGGTTTTAAACTTAAAGGTAGCCGTTTACCTCGATATTTTAATGTGGTGATCAACAATGCGCGCCGGCTGATTTATAGCCGAAAGTTAGACGTTGATAATGGTGGCGTATCACGAACAATGTCTGAACGTACTAAGAGAAAGCTATTTGAGATATCAGTTACGTTGATAACTACATGCGATCTTATGAGTGGGCAAGTGGGTAAAGCTAAAAACATAGGGTTCGATCCTACCAGCCATGATGCACTCATGCTTGCTCATGCTAAGCGCTGGGGTGAAGCGATACCAAGCTCAACTTGGTATCGTTTTATAGATATGCTTAAACTTGCTGGCGTCTACCTGGTTCAAGAAGTTAAAAAAGCCGATGAAGAAGGTACGATTCGTTCTCGCGCTGCTTATAAGTGGCTATCACCTCAATTTTTGCAATCGATCGGTGTTTATTCCGATGATATAAGAGCGCAAATTAAGTTTTCGTATCAGAAAGCTCTTGATAATGGTTTATCGTTTACGTGGCGTTGCTTCAAGCGGCAGCTGCCATTGAGGCAACGATTTACGGCAGATATGTTTTTCTCCTCTAACGTTAATCCCCCCAGTACGCATTAATCGCTGTTTTAAGCTTACCGTCATATGGCGGCGCCCTTCCCTACCCCAACGATAAATAACAGCTAATTTTGCTAGTTAAAGGCTTAAATTTCACTAAATTTTCATCTCTCTCTGATAGTGATTGACGTTATTTCGTATGTTTTTCTCATAGGTTCGTATCTCTTGTGGATAAGGTATGTATATCCTTATTAAATTGGGAGTAAGAAAAAGGAGTAAAATTCGGGAGTCCAAAAGCTTTTTTCTTTTAAGAGCTTACTTATTAGTAAAAGATAACTTATTAAAAGGAATCAAAAGCAGTGGATAAATCCACTAAACACATAATGCCTCGCCAATTCCTAGCTAACGCTAGGGGCGATATCTAAAAGCAGTGCTGTAAGTAAATTTTGTCTACGACCGTTAAAATTCAAACGCGCTGTATAGTCAGTCGCTAAAGAAAAAGCGTCTAGCAGAAGGAATTAGCAAGCTAAGTGCCAAAGTAGCGAAGAAACGGAGTAAAACTGAGATTTCCAAAAGCAAGAGGAGTTGATTCATATAAAATGGTTGAACCATTTTATTGTAAGATCACTTGAGTATGAGCGAAGAGTAAGAAAGTTTAAAATTGATAAAGATATTTAGACCTGGCATTAAAGAGCAGGAACTTAATCCCTGCTCTCTATGGTTTATTGTTGAAGTGTTAGTTGTTTAAATACTCGCTGTTGTAACCAATCAGGTTTCGTTACTAACCATTGAATCAACAATCCCGATGGGATCATTGGTAAGTCAATTAGACGCGCTTTTTCAATTTGGTTATACTGAAATTGTGACATAAGTTTAGTTACCTTTATTCTAGGTTGTGGCACAGGCCAGTGATGATCTTGACCATCATCATTGGCCGTATTTTTATCCATCATTTCTCATTTCAATACCCTCAACTTCCGTATTTCGTTGTTTGGCCACATTAACAGTCTGACCAAATTCAGGTACTTTTACCTTTAAAATAGTGATTCCATCGAATATGAGTATACACCTTAAATATTAAGGTATACACTTATATTTAATTATTTAAGGAGGATTTCATGGATAGCATGCAGACTACAGAGACTTTTCAAGTGCTTAAAATGGGGGCTGATGCCTATATTAAGCGACGTAACCAACGCTTATTGTCTAATCACCGGAAAGAGTTGCGAAAATTTACGCGGGCAGAAGCCTTTACCTATTTGGATATTGACGCAAAAACACTTGATAAATATGTATCTACAGCGGATTTTGATCCAAGGCGGCATGAAGATTCTCAATGGCTAATCAACATAGAAGAAATGTATCAGTTACGAGATTTGCTGCCAGAAAACTTGCGTAAAGCATCTAAATTTAAGCGCAGTGATAACCAGAAAACGCAGGTTATTGTTATACAAAATCAAAAAGGTGGTGTTGGTAAAACCGTTTCTGCTGCAACAATTGCTTCAGGCTTGGCTACTGAGTTTCATCAAGAGTATCGGGTAGGCCTTATCGATATGGATGGTCAAGCTACTTTGTCCATGTATTACGCACCAGAAGCGGATCTAGAAGGTTGTTTATCTGTAGGCGATCTCATGATGAATAATTTTGATCTAGATGAAGGTGAGACTCTTGAACAAGTCGTTTCAAACGCATTCTTACCTACAACTATACCTAATCTCCGTATTTTGCCGGCATCACAAAGTGATAGAGCTATTGAAGGTTGGTTTCATGAACAAGTATTTGGTCAAAAGTTAAAGTCTCCTTACTCTCTTTTGAACACGATCATCAATGCTGTTCAAGATGAATTTGATATCATCATTATCGATACCCCTCCCTCATTAGGGTATGCAACTTATAATGCATATTTTGCTGCTACCAGTGTAGTTTTCCCGTTGTCCATCACAGAAAACGACATTGATGCTACTTGTTCCTATTTTAGTTATATCCCTCAAGTGTGGGCTTTATTGGCTAATGCTAATCATCGTGGTTATGATTTTATGAAGATTTTAATTACAAATCATCGTGATAGCGCTACTACAACCGATCTAATGAATAGTTTATACGATCATTTTGCGCCTTATATGTACTCAAATGAATTTAAACATAGTGAAGCTATTCGTCAGTCATCTTCGTTGCTTTCTACCGTGTTTGATATGTCTAAGAGTGAATACCCTAAGAGTAAAGCGACGTTCCAAAGTGCACAGCAAAATTGTTATGAAGTAACCAGCCAAGTCCTAAGAGATATTGTGAACGTCTGGCGTGAACAGGAGCAAGCATAATGGCTAAAAAACGTGGGGTAATGAGCCCTCTAGGCAATGCTGTTGGTGCAGAAGAAGCACAAATAAATGCAGCCAAAGCTAATATTGAATCTTTAAAACGCCAAATTACAACTGAAATAGAAAAAGTAAGTGAAGACGTTACGTTATCTCTTCAAAATCTATTTGGTCTTGAATCTGTAGGTAAAAGTTTCTTATGGCAATTAGCTTCTGGTGCTACCGCTACATTTACCGAAGCAACGTTATCATATGAACAAGTTCGCGATAGTACCTATGTGACTTTTGATGTTAACGGGCGTGACCAGGCATTATTAAATGCAGATTCTCTACAAGATCTCGATTCATTAGCCTTCCAGCAATTTTACCCAGCCGTCGCTAGAGAAGTGAATGGTAAACTCGATGTGCTAGATGGTTCTCGACGCAGAGCTTGGTTTTTACTGCAAAATGGTGAAGTTGATATATTTCGCATATTGGTAACTAAAGATGATATTTCACTTTCAGATGCTAAAGCTCTAGCTAAACAACTCCAAACCGCAAAAGAACATAACCTACGTGAAATTGGCCAACAATGTTTATCTTTGGAAAAGGCGAATCCTAAGATTACACAGGCTGAAGTAGCAGCTCAACTTGGAATGAGTCAGGCTGGTGTTAGTAAAGCTTTAAAAGCCGCTAAGGTCGATGAACGTTTGGTGAAGCTTTTTCCTGTGGCTAATGATTTGTCACATACTGACTACGCTTTGCTGAATAAAGTTATGGAAGCATATGAATTTGAAGATGAATTACTATCATTCATCAATGATTTGACTAAAAAAGTTGTCATTATTCAGGCTGAATATTCAAGGGAAGAACGTAAATCAGCTATCACCAAAGCGATAAAAGCAGAACTTCAGATTGCTAAGGATATGAAAAATAAAGTACTGGATAGCGTTACTAATATTGCGACATTTGACAGCTCTGGCATTTATGCAAGAAAGCGTATCAAAGGGCGAAACTTCGCTTATGAATTTGGACGATTGTCTCTAGATGTTCAACAGCAGTTAGATGTTGCTATTGCAGATGTTTTGAAAAAAAATAAATTTAACACAACATCTGATTTTTAAAAAAATTTTGTTTTACGTCACTCTAATTTGATTATTTCTTCGATCATGGTATGTAATAAGTACACTTCTTACATACTAAAACGCCTTAGCTACATATTTAATATTGCCGATTTATAGCAGTAGATAACTCCGAATTATCTACTGTTATTGATTATTTTGCTGTATGAGACTCGAACCGAGGTGTACAAAAGTTGCGACTGAGTTATTTGCACTACTGCGCAGATACCGGTTTGGGCAATCCCCCCTACAGTGGGGCAAAGAGAGCCGCAGGATGACGGGTAATAAAATGGAGATAATTGATAGACTTACCGCTGCTGTTGCCATTTACCACAGCTTGTCACGCCGCCCTAGCAGGCCCAACATCTAGAGTGGCGCCATTATGGTCGGTTCTAACTCAGATGAACTTTGAGAGACAGATCAAACGGTATAAAAAACCGCTTCCGCAAAAAAGCAAAATTCTATAGCATCATTTATACCAATTGACATGGATGTGGTAGCCGCCAAGTCCAACAAGTGATCTAAGATGTTAGTGCCCCGATTAAATCACGGAGAAATTTATGCACGATTATGCTGTATTTGGACATGATAGATCTGCTATTGGAAGGTGGTTGGGGTTTCTATCTATTGCCCTCTCAGGTGGGATCTCTCAACTATTTGCTATTGCTAGTAATCTAAGTGGCATTGATGCATTTACAAAAGCAACAATTACCACTGGTTTAGTATATTTTTTGCTCCACTGGATATTCAATAAATGGGTATGGAAAATTTCATTTTTTGAAGTGCCAAACATAAATGGGACATGGGAGCTAAAGGGGCAAACGCTAAATGATGATGGGACTACTAAATACGACTGGGAAGGATCTATCGGAATTGAGCAAACTTGGAAGAACATTCAAATACACCTAAAAACAAAAAACAGTCAAAGCGTAAGTTATACGGCAACGCTTTCTAAGCGATTCGGTCCAACAGGTGGCTGGCTTCTCTCATATAGTTATAAAAATGAGCCAGAAATAGAGCAGAGCCACGAATTAAATTCTCATAAAGGTTACTGCGAAGTTGAATTTAATAAAGAACTTACAGTTGGCAAAGCCTCCTATTTCAATAGTGCAGGAAGAAAGACATTTGGTGTAATGAATTTAAAAAGGGTTAAATAATGATTGATTTTGAAAAGCGATTGAAATCGCTAAAAGAGCGCAGACAAGGAACTCGTGAACGAGCTATTTATGAGTCTATGGAATCTTTGTCTGCCAACAATGCAATACAGCGTGGAGTCGATGTCAGGAAATCAGAATCATTTGAAAGCCTGAATGAAGTCGCTGGTGTCAAATACACAATAGGCGCAATGGCCGCTGTTGAACCTGCATCTACTAAGGTATCTATTAGCGAGGGTAATCGAGTTGCTGACAGTCTTATGAACAGCTTGCAGAATAGTGGTGAAACAGTCACAAAACGGCTTCAAGGCTCAGTGGCTTTAGATATTCATATTAAAGGGCATTCCGATGTTGATATGCTGATTATTGTTACTAATCCTGTAAATATTGAACTTCCGAAGGTTAATCCAAATAGATACTCTCCAGCAACAGATCCTAGAAATTTAATTGATATTGTTAAAGATGTGAGGTCAAAATCAGAACGTATTCTGCCCGTTAATTTTCCCAAAGCAGAAGTGGATATTTCTGGGAATAAGTCAATTGCTTTAGAAGGTGGAAGCTTGAAACGGAAGGTTGATATTGTTCCTGCCATTTGGTTTGATACAACAAAATATCAGCGTTCAGACCAAGAAAGCGACCGAGGTATTAAAATATATCATAAGTCAAATCATGAATTTCATCTTAATTATCCGTTTACCCACATAAAAATGATAAATGATAAAGATTCATTGTACGCTGGAAATTTGAAATCCGTAATCAGACTATTAAAGAACATGATTGCTGATATGCCTGACTACAAAAAGAGAACTGTGAAAAGTTTGAGTAGCTATGATTTGGCCGCAATCGCATTTCATATGAATGCAGATTTAAATGTACCTAGCTACATGAAGTTGGCGCTTGTGGAGAAAACTCGAGCGCATTTAGCTTTTCTTAATTCTGTAAAAGCTTATCGTGATACTCTCAATGTTCCTGATGGTAGCCGAAAAATATTTAATGAAGAAAATAAGACTGAAGCATTAGAAATTCTTACAAATGAAGTTTCAGACTTAGCTAAAGCAATTTATGAGGAACTCCGTCCTTTTAGTACGGGTTATGATGCAAATGTCATCCTCAATAAGTCAGTCTTTTAGCCCTAACAAACGCATGTTGATACTGGTTTTCCGCTGCGCTCCAAATCAGCCGCAAATGCGGGCGTTGTCAAAAATGAGCGAGTGAATCACTCT
>NZ_JAKKRW010000025.1:0-71442 GCF_025653905.1 Shewanella sp. SM71 | reverse complement strand
GTAGCACTGTGCTATTGGAGATAGTAATTCGATAAAATCAGCGATTTTTAGCATATATAGTTCCTTCTTCTTGCTGCGATCCGAGTTGAACAGAATCCCTTCGATATTATCTTTTGACTTAGTTGAACAGAATACAGTTTTCCCTTTATTTTTATAGGAATACAACTTCACTTGGCATTCGAAAATCTCTTTTGTAATCTTATTAGCTTCTGCCAGCTTCCTAACGATATAGCAAGACAGCATTACTCTTTTCTCTAAAGCAGCAAAGGAAGCTTCCCTCCAAGTCGTCTGATGCAGCTTGTTGTGGAAGAATTCGACGTTCTTCTGTAGGTCATTTTTCCAGTATTGTGATTCAGAGATCATTGCTTTTGACCATTAACGCTTTGCCAAGGGGCAAATGCGAACGTTGTTGGGCGAAGCCCAGTGAGTATTTGTCCCCGCCGCGCTTTTTACGGCGAATTTAGGCAACTTGTTATATGCCACTTTTACCCCAGTCATCTAGCACTTCTTGAAAGCTTTCAGCTACATCATTGGCATTAATATCAAAACAAGAATATCCGTATCCCAAAGCTACAATATCTTCTCTTACGTCTTTAATAGTATTCGCATTTTTAACGATTAGCATGCCTTTACGTGCACCATAACCTTCAATTAAGGCATCAATGACATATTTTTCGCCATTAACGCTTAAATGAAACGGCGCAAGGATAGTAAGTTGGTAACGTTCAGTTAGAAGTTTAATCGACAAGCCTAATCTCCCTGTGGCATATAACGCCTTTATAACGGGCAGCCTGTGGCGAAGCCACGCTTTAGGCTGTCCAGCCACGAAATGGCGTTCGTTGATAAACTTGTTATAGGTTTAGTGGATAAAGTGTAAATGACTTATCTCCTTTTTGATTTACTAACCGATAATTTCTTTGAGCATCACAGACTTGAACCACCCAAACATAGTCGAATAACCCCGGCTCTATATTGGCCCCTGTTGAGTCAATGTCTTTGATAGGATCATATTTTCTAGTTTGGAGTACTTGAAGTGAATTGCACTCTTTACTGTTAATGGCCTCCATTAGAGCGATGTAGTCTAGAGACCATTGCACATCAGCTTCGTTTAGCAGGCTGCTTGTAACAATACGACTTCCATTACCTTTCCATTTCTCACGAACCTCTGAAAGCAAACCTTCAGAGACGCTCATATTTTTACCATTTAGGTTAAATACATGAGCGTCGCTAGACAAAGACTCTTTATTTGTAGCGCAACCAAATAGAGAAATAACTAACAGAGTAAAAATACACTTCTTCATGATTGACCTATAACATTTTATTAGTGCGCATGCGCGTTTACCTCATTAGACTAGTGAAAATGCGCACAGTTAACTACCTGTATGCAAAGAACTTATCAGTTTTTTATCAAATACACCATCCGGAAAAACGCGCATGCGCGTTTTCCAAACCTATTAACTAATTTTGGAAAAATATATACAAATGATTTTAAAGGGTTTTGTTAATTTCATGCTGGATAAACGCGTAAAAAAATGAGCTTAAAAACACTCAAAAGCATCTAAATTTAAATACGACTGTACCCATACATTGTTAGTCGCTTTGCGGTAGGGCCAAACATTCGTTAAATAGATGAGATTTTGTAGGGCAATTTATTCGTCCGTTTTCGACTCACTAAATGAATGCTAGCAAGCTTTGGGGCAATAGCTTTTAGCTAAACGAACAGCAGAAGTGTTAGTTGAGATTGGCATTGTTGCAACAGTGACCGTTGGCGACATGGATGTCGCCGTCGAGCCTATAGGGATATATTTACGGCGAGTCACTGGGGAAACAATGCCAATTCACGCAGCACAACTGACGACAAAGTTATCTTGCTTTGGGGCAAAAGCTTTTAGGCAAATGAACAGTTCAATAATCGCTAAGATTGTCACTATTGCAACAGTGACCGTTGGCGGCATGGCCGTTCTTTCACATCCATGTGATCGCGGCATTCGCACTTCCATATGCAGCAGATGCCGCCGCCGAGCCTCAGGGAGGCTTATTTTGAAAGAAATAGACGGCGAGTCACTGGGGAAGCAATGACAATTAATCCAACCACCTGACGACAAAGTTATCTTGCTTTGGGGCAAAAGCTTTTAGGCAAATGAACAGTTCAATAATCGCTAAGATTGGCATTGTTGCAACAGTGACAGTTGGCGGCATGGCCGCTCTTTCACATCCATGTGATCGCGGCATTCGCACTTCCATATGCAGCAGATGCCGCCGCCGAGCCTATAGAGATACTTATTTTGAAAGAAATAGACGGCGAGTCACTGGGGAAGCAATGACAATTCATCCAACCACCTGACGACAAAGTTATCTTGCTTTGAGACAAAAACTTTTCACCAGATAAACAGCTCAATGGTCGTTAAGATTGCCATTGTTGCAACAGTGATCGTTGGCGGCATGGCCGCCATTTACTATCTGCCCAATATGGATATAAAAAATATCGCTTTATGATGATAACAACACGCTCAGTTTAATAATCAAAACCTTGCTGTGCCTTGATACCCGCTTCGAAGGCGTGTTTCAACGGCTGCACTTCGCTGACAGTATCGGCAAGTTCAATAATAGCGCGATGACAGGCCCGACCCGTGATGATCACATGCTGCATGGGTGGACGATTTTTAAGTGCGCTAAGCACACGTTCCACATCTAAATAGTGATAGCTCACCATGTAGGTGAGTTCATCGAGCATCACGCAATCTATGCTCTCATCTTGCAGCAGCTTTTCGGCTGCTTCCCAAGCGAGTACTGCGGCGGCGGTATCCTTTTCTTTATCTTGGGTTTCCCAGGTAAAACCTGTGCCCATTACATGAAACTCAACCCCTGCACCTTCGAGTAAATTACGCTCACCGCACTCCCAAGTGCCTTTGATAAATTGCACTACCGCGGCTTTTTTACCGTGACCGACGGCGCGGGCCACTGTGCCAAAACCTGAGGTCGATTTGCCTTTACCGTTACCGGTTAACACCAGCAGAATCCCCTTCTCCTCTTGGGCGGCGGCAATTTTAGCATCCACACCGGCTTTCACTTTCTGTTGGCGAGCCTTGTGGCGTTCGGCCTTGATTTGCGCTTGTTCGTTGTCGTTTTGTGCTGTCATGGTCTTCTCTTCACTCTGCTGCTAAAAATGTCTGCTTCTAAAACTTATGCTTCTAAAATTGGCTGTAATTTTTGCATGTCTAAATGCTCGGCTAACACATCGGCTAAACGATCGAGTTGCTGCTCACGTATTTGATTGATATCTATCGCCTTAGCATCGTTTAATCCCGCCCAGCGCAAAATCAACTGACACGCATCAGGGCTATCAAACAGCCCATGTAAATAAGTGCCAAGGATTTGCCCGTCATCGCTTTGCAGGCCATCAGCAAAGCTCACAGATGTGGATTCAGGGATTAACTGCAAGGGCGCATTCGTTTGTTCAAGCCTAGGGATAAGATAGCTTGATTCACCGCAGTGGATTTCATAGCCCTTCACAGCAACCTTTTGCCCAAGTAACGTTAGCTCACCTCTCACTCGCCGTAACTGTTTTTCGGCTTTGAGTTCTGTGCTCAGCGGCAGGTAGCCAAGTCCTTCGGTATCACCCGCACTGCCTTCAATGCCTAAGGGATCGGCAATGCTTTGACCTAACATTTGGTAACCGCCGCAAATACCAAGCACTTTGCCGCCGTAACGCAGGTGTGTGGCAATATCTTTATCCCAGCCTTGCTGGCGTAAAAAGGCTAAATCGGCGCGCACATTCTTACTGCCGGGCAAGATCAATACATCGGCGGCGGGCAGATGAGTGGCGTGACTCGCGGCCTGGGTTTGCAACGACACATAGTCAAAATCGATATCGGGATGCAGCCGCAGCGGATCAAAATCCGTGTGATTACTGATCCTTGGGTACACTAATACCCGCACTTTTAAGCGGCTGTTAGCGCCTTTGGTCGGCGAACTTATCAGCGCATCTTCGGCATCGAGATGCAAATCATGCAGATAAGGCAACACGCCTAAAACAGGCTTTTGAGTATAAGCTTCAAGCCAATCGAGCCCTGATTGCAACAGGCTAATATCACCACGGAAACGGTTGATCACAAAGCCCTTTACCCGCGCCTGTTCGGATTCTGATAACAAGGCCAAGGTCCCGACCAAATGGGCAAATACGCCGCCCTTGTCGATATCGGCAATGATGATCACAGGGCAATCCACAGCTTCGGCAAATCCCATGTTGGCAATATCACCTTCACGCAGATTGATCTCCGCCGGACTACCCGCGCCTTCAACCACTATGGTTTGATACTGACCGCTTAATCGCTCGAAGGATTCCAGCACAGCGCCAAGCGCCATTGCCTTGTAATCCTTAGATTTAGGTCCAAAAAAGGCCGAGGCTTCGAGTGTTGTCAGGGCTTTGCCATGAACGATAATTTGCGCGCCCGTGTCCGAGCTTGGTTTAAGCAGTATGGGATTAAAATCGGTATGGGGCTCAAGATAACAGGCCACGGCTTGTAAGGCCTGTGCGCGGCCAATCTCGCCGCCATCAATAGTGACAGCGCTATTGAGCGCCATATTTTGCGGCTTAAAAGGCGCAACCTTAATCCCCTGACGAGCGAGCAAACGACAAATCCCCGCCACTAAGGTGCTTTTACCCGCATCGGATGTTGTGCCCTGCACCATCAAAACTTTTGCGCGGCGAAGCGAATTAACAGCAGGGCTATTTACTGCGGGATTCACCACTGGCGGATTAACCGCAAGATTAGCAGCAGGATTCATAACAACGGTGTCAGCGGTATCGAGTGCATTAGCACAGGCTGTGTTGTCTGTGTTTGGAGAGGACATAGGTTTAAAAGGCTTATTCTAGTTTGCAGTCATTAACATAACAGCTCAGTCTAAAAATAACTTAAGTATGCAACTTAAGCTTAAAACGTGGACTGAGCCCAAAGTCTAAAGTGGTTTCAATGCTAAGGGTAAACCAGCGACCACTAAGGTGACATTGTCAGCCAATGCGGCTACGGCTTGATTTAACCAGCCCGCTTCATCGACAAATTGTCGGCTCAACTCACCTAAGGGCACTATGCCAGAACCGACTTCGTTACTGATCAACACCACCACTCCCTCAAGCTCGACGAGGGAATCCACAAAAGCGGTTTTCTCGGCCTGCCAACTCGCATGAGCTTTATCGTCAGAGGTTGAAACGGCAAAGTCAGTCGCATTCCACTCAGTCGGTGCGGGTTCATCATCGATATTAAGGTTCGATGCAAGTAATTGATTCGTTAACCAAAGGGTTAAACAGTCTACTAAAATCACTCGCCCAGGTTTTGCTAACTGTTTTAACAGTGCAGTGAGGGCGAGCGACTCTTCAAACAATTGCCATTCGATACCATCGTCCGATCGTCCCGCTTGATGCTTGGCGATACGTGTCGCCATTTCATCATCTAGCGCCTGCGCCGTCGCCACATAGCAAGCATCGAAGCCAAGCGCAGTGTACTGACGCACTAAGGCTTCGCCGTAACGACTCTTACCGCTACGGGCGCCGCCTAGGACGAGGTGGATCACAGTATGTTACCCACAACGAGCAATACAAAATAACACACGATTTCAGATATTTGTTGCGCCGCGCCTAAGGTATCACCCGTGTAACCGCCAATCTGGCGTCTAAAGATCACTATGATCAAACGGCGCAATCCTATCATCACCAATAGCAATGACAATGCCGCTAATCCCTTGAGGAATAACAGCACTAATACGCCGCTGGCGATCAGGATAAGCAGCTCATTAATACCTTGATGTTGCGATAGCGGCTTAGACTTACTGGTCTCGTCATCGCGGACATATTTTTCACTAAAGATGATACTGGCTGATACCACACGACTCACAGTGTGCGCGACGATAAGTGCTGAACCCGCCACGACAGGATCGTACAGAGCCAACTCGACTAACAACTGCCATTTCAGCAGCAGGGCCAACATCAGTGCCAGTGCGCCATAACTGCCAAGGCGCGAGTCTTTCATGATCCGCAGCTTGTCTTCAGCCGTCCAACCCCCGCCAAAACCGTCGAAGGTATCGGCGAGGCCATCCTCATGGAATCCGCCCGTGAGCAAGACGCCAACCAACATAGCTAAAAGAACAGAAACGCCAGCGGGGAGCCAGTTCTGCGTCAGCCAAAACACTATGGCGCTTAACAAACCGACCAGAAGACCGACGAGACCGAAATAGCGGCTGGCCTTATTCAACTTATCGCTATCGACTTCGACCCACTTAGGCATAGGAATGCGGGTAAAATAGCCCATGGCAACTAAAAATAAATCTATCTCTTTGTGCCAGCTTTCGCGTTCTGACATAAAGCATCCTTAGTGAATTCACACTTGCTGCAAGGTTTAAAATTAAAACGGTTGGCTAAAAGGCTATTATTTTAAATAAGTAAAATAAGCGACTTAGCAAAGCACATCATACAACAGCCTCAATCCCCGCATCACTAAAACTCGCCATTTGATTGTAAAAATTTACTGAGGCTTGAATAAGCGGCAATGCCAACGCAGCCCCCGTACCTTCGCCTAATCTCAGCCCTAGGGATAATAAAGGTTTAGCCTGCAAAAATTCTAACATTCGCAGATGACCTTGCTCATCGGATTGATGGGCAAAAATCAAATAATCACGCACATTGGGGGCGATTTGCACCGCGACTAATGCCGCCGCTGTCGCGATAAAACCGTCCACGACCACCAGCATTTTACGTTCAGCGGCAGCTAACATAGCCCCCGTCATCTGCACAATTTCAAAGCCTCCTAGGCAAGCTAACACTGACTTAGGTCCAGTTAAGGCGCTTTGATGCAGCAATAACGCGAGCTCAATCAGCATCAGTTTACGTTCTAAGGTTTCGCTATTAATGCCAGTACCACGGCCAACGCAATCAATCACATCCAGCTGCATAATCGCCGCCATAATAGCCGCAGCAGAGGAGGTATTGCCTATGCCCATTTCACCAAAGGCGACTAAGTTACAACCCGCTTGATGGTGACGTTCAATCAAATCGCGCGCCATAGCAAAGCCTTTATCGACGGTTTCCAGCGCCATCGCGGGTTCTAAATGAATCGCCCCTGTGCCCGCGCCAAGACGTTGATCGATAATGCCTTCAACCCCTTCAACTGGCGTTAACATACCGCAATCGATCACTTCGAGCTTAAAGCCCACCTGCCGACAAAAAACGTTAATCGCCGCGCCGCCATGGGCAAAGTTTTGCACCATTTGGTGAGTCACTTCGCTAGGGGCAATCGACACGCCTTCTGCGGCAATGCCATGATCCCCCGCAAACACTAACATGGTTGGACGGACTATTTTGAGCACATCCGTTTGTGGCTGCCCCGTTTGTTGCAAATCAGTCGCTTGCACGCGGGCAATCTGCAAGGCTAAGGATTCGAGCTGACCTAAGGCACCGGGCGGCTTAGTCTTAAGATCAATTTTCTGCAGAATCACCAGATCCTGCGCTTTACTCACAGGGCTTATTTGAAAAGA
Source organism: Shewanella sp. SM71 (assembly GCF_025653905.1). Classification (NCBI taxonomy): domain Bacteria; kingdom Pseudomonadati; phylum Pseudomonadota; class Gammaproteobacteria; order Alteromonadales; family Shewanellaceae; genus Shewanella; species Shewanella sp. SM71. Next base: position 63,915 of record NZ_JAKKRW010000025.1, on the reverse strand, counting down.
CACGGCTGACTGAGACATCCACACTCCACTTTGTAATCTACATTAAATAACCACAACGCATCCCGCGTTTATGACGAACATGTCCAATTGTGCATTTCCAATCGCGGGTGGGATATCAACAGAAATACTGATTATCCCGTCAGTCTGCACTTACGACATGACTCTAGGATGACGACTTAACTCTGGGTTTACGTCCTGACTAGGTGCCTACGGCATGACCTTGTATTTACGGCATGACTCTACGCTTACGCAAAATCAGCAAAAAGAACATGCTACCTATGGCGGCCGTGATAATGCCCACAGGCAACTCTTGATTACCCAATAAACAGCGCGCTAATACATCAATCCACACCATAAATAATCCGCCCACCAACGCCGTTAATAAAATCGGCTGACGACCGGGGAACAGCATGCGTACTGTGTGGGGGATCATTAACCCGACAAAACCGATACCGCCACAGGTAGCCACCAAAATAGCGGTAATCAAGGAGCAGAGCAGCAACATATTGAGACGCAGCTTAGGCACATTCACCCCTAAGGTATGCGCCGTTTCATCCCCCGCCTGCAACGCCATGATCTGCCGTTTCATGCCTAAAATAATGAATAAACTCGCGCCAATAACCAGTGTCGGCAGTACTAACAAAGACCAACTGGCCTTTGCAAAACTGCCTAAACTCCAAAACAGCACAGAGGCTGTCGCCTGCGGACTGGCGAAATACAGCAGCAAACTCGTTAATGCGCCGAACATAAAGGAGGTCGCCACACCAGAGAGCAACATGCGCTCCACTTGGCTATTAAGCCCAAGCCCAGACAAGGCAAGCACTATTAGCACCGACAAACTCGCGCCAATAAAAGCGCCCAAGGGCAAGCTAAACCAAAGTAATCCAGACAAGGCACCCGAACCGCTAAAAAGCCCAGAATGTGCCGTCATACCCGCATTATCAAAAAATCCAGAGCCAGTGAATAAGGTCAACATCACCACAGCGCCAAAGGACGCGCCTGAGCTAATGCCAAACAAATAGGGATCGGCGAGCGGATTGCGAGTCACGGTTTGCAACACACTGCCCGCCAGTGACAAACCCGCACCCGCCACAAAAGCCAGTAAAATGCGCGGTAGCCTGAGCTCCATCACAATGCGCTCAGTCATGCCATTGGCTTGAGTGAGGTTCGTCGCCTTATTGATAAATACTTGAATAACATCCGTAAAACTGATGTTCGCCGCACCAAAACTCGTCGCGGCAATAGGCGTTATCAAAGTGATGATACCTAATACGAGCAGCATCAGTTGTTGTCTCGTCAACGGTGTCACGATACGCCCCAAATATGAGATGAAATATTGTTTACTCCCCTGAGTCATCCACCCTCGCCTCGCTCATTCAGGCCATGATCTACATGGTGATAACCATAAAAATAGCTGATTAAGGGCTTTTTATGTTGTGGATGGGGCGATACCTGAGCACACACGCCAAACACATCGCCAATTCGCGCCTCGGTTAATACTTCGGTTGGCGTCCCCATAGCGCTGACTTCCCCGTTATGGATCAACAACAAACTGTCGCACAGGGCACTGGCTAAATTAAGATCATGAATAGAGGCAATCACGCTGATGCCAAGACTACGCACTAATTCGAGGATTTGAATTTGATAGCGCACATCGAGGTGGTTCGTTGGCTCATCGAGGATTAAAAGCTGCGGCTGCTGCACTATGGCGCGGGCAATCAAGGCGCGTTGCTTTTCACCGCCAGATAAGTGCTCATATTGTTGGTGCATCTTATGGCTCAAGCCGACTTTCTCTAAAGCCTTAGCAATACGCTCAGTATCACAGCTCGAATTGGTATCGAACATGCCCTTGTGGGGCGTTAAGCCCATGCTGACCAATTGCTCTGTGGTGAGGTCAAAATAGTGCGGTGTATCCTGCTGCACTACGGCGACGCGACAGGCAAACGCCTTGGGCGACAAGCGCTCAATATCTTGATCAAAAAGGGTAATTTTGCCCTGAGTCTGGCGAACAAACCGATACAAACAGCGCAGCAAGCTAGACTTGCCCGCACCGTTAGGGCCAATCAGCCCCAGCATCTGCCCCGTTGGCAGCGTAAAGTTAATATTGGAAAGTATGGTTTTGCCATCGATACACCAGCTCAACTGGCTCACATTAAGCGCGACTGACGGGCTCAATGATGGGTTAGTGTCATTCACGGGGCTGTTAGTTTGGATTGCAGAAAGTTTCACCTAAGCGGCGCTCCTATCGAGTCCAAACCTGTATAAAAAAAGGTTGTGCATATTGTCATCTGCTCCCTCGAGTCACCCGCTCGAGAACTAAGGCTGCACGCAGCGATAACAGAAATAGGCAGGTCTCCTGACTTGTAGAAAAGAAGGAGCTAGGCTCTAGAATCTAGAATCTAGGTGCTTCTTTAAACTACTCACAGTTGCGGGCACAGTTCGGGCTGACTGACGAGCAGCTCCCCGATTCCCTATTATGTTTGGGTTGATATGCTCTTTGTTAACAACGCCACTATTAATTAAAACAGCGGAGCGATTCGAACAAAGAGAGTCTATTCCCAACACCTATTTCTGCGACGTTATCACTCATTGCGCATGTAATACGCTATCTCGTTCAAACGTCAGGGAAAAGCATTATCCTACATCTATCCCATTAGGCAATGCTGTTTAAATCAGAATATTTTCATGTCAGCTTATTCTCGCCAAACAATCACGCCTACACCATAACTCCTAGGTCGTGAAATAAGGCCTCAACACCTGCGCCCACTCGGCCAATCTAAACGCCAATAGCAGGCACCCTGTTCATCTTGCAGCACATTAATGCTCACCACGGCCGCCACGGGTAAATCGAGTTGACTATAAAACCCCACCGCCCGTTCAACCCCTAAGGCACGCGCCATTAAGTGACGGATCACCCCGCCGTGGGTCACGACCCACACTTGAGTGGCTGGCATATTGACAGTGGTTTCATTAACGGCACTGTTTTCATTACCCATTTTATGTGAGTCAAGGGTCAATCGTTCAAACTCGGCGGCGAGTATCTGGTCAATCGTCCCATTCACCCGCGACTCAAAACTTGCCATAGTTTCACCATTAGGCGGCGGAGTTTGCCAAGGGTTTTGCCAATACGCCGCTAAGTGTTCGCCCTCTTGTTGATACAGTTCATCGAGCCGACAACCGTCCCAATCACCAAAATCAATTTCCCGTAAACCCGACAAACACTGCGCCTGCAATGGCCTTGACTCAGATATCAGTGCCGCCGTCGAATGCAGCTCGGCGGCAAAAGCGTGGGCAAAATCGGCGCAACGGCGTGAAGTCGAGCTATAAATCGCGCTACACACGCTGGCCTGTGACTCAACTGCTGCCGACATTTGTTGCCAACCCTTTTTGCTTAAAGGCACATCCACACGACCCCGCAAAATAGCGCCGCCTTCACACTCACCGTGGCGCAACAATAACAATCGAACTTGTTTCATATATGCCTTTTTAGTTAGGGACTAGATGCTAGGAACTCAAGCCGAGGGCCTAAATTCTTGATTCTCGATTCTCGCTCCTAATGCCTTTGACTTTCATCTTGCCCTGACAATCATAAGTCGCGTATTATGGACGTCTATACGTTTAAATGTCCAAAACAAATTTTTAAGAACAAGTATTCAAAAAATGTCGGCAGACGACAATAAAATGCACTTAGCATAACAATGGCCGATTTTTGGACTTAACTTAGCTGTATTTAAGGTAATTATTTATGACGATACCCTCAACCAAAGCCAGCCAAATATTAGCAGACATTCGCAAACAGCTTGCAGAGCGCATTCTGATCTTAGACGGTGCCATGGGCACTATGATCCAAGGCTACAAGCTGGAAGAAGAGGACTATCGCGGCGAACGTTTTAAAGATTGGCATACGGATGTCAAAGGTAACAACGACCTCTTGGTCTTGTCGCAACCCCACATCATCAAACAAATTCACACCGACTACTTAAACGCCGGTGCCGACATCATTGAAACCAACACCTTTAACGCCACCACCATCGCCATGGCCGACTACGACATGCAGTCGCTGTCCGCCGAAATTAACTTAGTCGGCGCGCGACTCGCCCGTGAAGCCTGTGATGAAGCCTTTGCTGCCACAGGCATTCCACGCTACGTCGCCGGTGTGTTAGGCCCCACTAACCGTACGTGTTCGATTAGCCCTGATGTGAACGACCCAGGCTATCGCAACGTCAGCTTCGATGAGTTAGTAACTGCTTACAAAGAATCCACTAAGGCACTGATTGAGGGCGGCGCGGATATCATTATGGTCGAGACCATATTCGATACCTTAAACGCCAAAGCCGCGCTGTTTGCGATTGAATCCGTATTCGATGACTTATTCGGTAAGCATTCTAAAGACAGATTGCCGATCATGATTTCGGGCACCATTACCGATGCCTCTGGCCGCACACTGACTGGCCAAACGACCGAAGCCTTTTACAATTCCCTTCGCCATATCAAGCCCTTATCTATCGGTCTTAACTGTGCACTTGGGCCAAAAGAATTACGCCCCTATGTGGAAGAATTATCCCGCATCAGTGAGTGTTATGTGTCGGCGCATCCGAATGCAGGCCTGCCGAACGAGTTTGGCGGTTACGATGAAACCCCAGAGGACATGGCGAACGTGATCGAAGATTGGGCGCGCGAAGGCATGCTTAATATTATCGGGGGTTGTTGTGGTAGTACGCCTGAACATATCCGCGTGATCCGCGAAGCGGTGAGCCGTCACGATCCACGTATTTTGCCAGACATTCCGGTCGCTTGCCGCTTGGCCGGTTTGGAACCACTGACTATCGACGCCCAATCCCTGTTCGTTAACGTGGGTGAGCGCACCAACGTCACAGGTTCGGCCAAGTTTTTAAAGTTGATCAAAGAAGGCAAGTTTGAGCAAGCGCTCGATGTCGCCCGCGAGCAGGTCGAAAGCGGCGCGCAAATCATCGACATCAACATGGACGAAGGCATGCTCGATGGCGCCGAGATCATGCACAAGTTTTTAAACTTGATTGCCTCTGAGCCCGACATCAGCCGCGTACCTATTATGATCGACTCCTCTAAGTGGGAAGTGATCGAAGCTGGCCTCAAATGTATTCAAGGCAAGGGCATAGTTAACTCGATTTCCCTCAAAGAAGGCGAAGCCAAGTTTATTGATCAAGCCACCTTAGTGAAACGCTACGGCGCGGCGGCCATTATCATGGCATTCGACGAGCAAGGTCAGGCCGACACTAAGGCGCGTAAAATCGAAATCTGTACCCGCGCCTACCGCGTGTTGGTCGATAAAGTCGGCTTTCCGCCAGAAGACATCATCTTCGACCCGAATATTTTCGCCATCGCCACTGGTATCGATGAACACGACAACTATGCAGTCGATTTTATTGATGCCATTAAAGCGATTAAAGCCACCCTGCCCCACGCGATGATTTCGGGCGGCGTATCGAACGTGTCGTTCTCGTTCCGCGGTAACAACCCAGTGCGCGAAGCAATTCACGCGGTATTCCTCTACCACGCCATCAAAGTCGGCATGGACATGGGCATTGTCAACGCGGGTCAGTTAGCCATTTACGACGATATCGATCCTGAGCTTAAAGTGCGGGTCGAAAACGTGGTGCTTAACTTGCCCTGCCCAGTGGAAGGCTCGAGCAATACTGAGCAGTTACTTGAAATCGCAGAGAAATTCCGCGGTGATGGCGCGCAGGTGGGCAAGAAAGAAGATTTAGAATGGCGCAGCTGGCCAGTAAGCCAACGCTTATCCCATGCGCTCGTCAAAGGCATTACCGAATTTATCGATGAAGATACCGAAGCCGCCCGCCAAGAAGCGAAACGTCCACTGGATGTGATTGAAGGCGCCTTGATGGACGGCATGAACGTGGTCGGCGACTTGTTCGGCTCGGGCAAGATGTTCCTGCCGCAGGTGGTGAAATCGGCGCGGGTGATGAAAAAAGCCGTGGCTTACTTAAACCCTTATATCGAGCTAGAAAAGGTCGAAGGCCAATCGAATGGCAAGATTTTGATGGTGACAGTAAAAGGTGACGTGCACGATATCGGCAAGAATATCGTCGGCGTGGTGCTCGCCTGTAACGGTTTTGAGGTATTCGATTTAGGTGTGATGGTGTCGGTAGAGCGAATTCTCGACGCCGTGAAAGAACACAATATCGATATCATCGGCATGTCGGGCCTCATCACGCCGAGTCTGGACGAGATGGTGCATAACGTGAAAACCTTCCACCGTGAAGGCTTAACCATTCCGGCGATTATCGGCGGCGCCACTTGCTCGAAAATCCACACTGCGGTGAAGATTGCGCCCCATTATCCCCATGGCGCCATTTATATCGCCGATGCGTCCCGCGCCGTGCCTATGGTGAGTAAGCTCATCAACAACGAGACTCGCCAAGCGACCATAGACGAAACCTATGCCGAATACGACGACATGCGCACTAAGCGCCTATCCCAAGCCAAGCGCAAAGAGATAGTCTCACTCGAAGCGGCCCGTGAAAACCGCTGCCAACACGATTGGGCCAATTACACCCCGTTCACGCCAAACGTGCTCGGTCGCCAAGTGTTTGATAATTATCCGTTAGAAGATTTAGTCGAGCGTATCGACTGGACACCGTTTTTCCGCTCGTGGGAACTGCATGGCCATTACCCTGAAATCCTCACCGATAAAGTGGTCGGCGTCGAGGCGCAAAAGCTGTTCGCCGATGGTCAGGCCATGCTCAAACAAATCATCGAAGAAAAGTGGCTCACGGCGAAAGCCGTTATCGGCTTATTCCCTGCCAATACCGTCAATTACGACGACATTGAACTCTACACAGATGAGTCGCGCACCACAGTCGAAATGACCACACATCACCTGCGGATGCAGCTTGAGCGTGTCGGCAATGACAACTTCTGCCTATCCGACTTTGTTGCGCCAAAAGACTCAGGCGTCGCCGATTACATGGGCGGCTTTGCGGTGACCACAGGCCATGGCATAGACGAACATGTGGCACGTTTTGAAGCCAACCACGACGACTACAACGCCATCATGCTCAAATGCTTAGCCGACCGTTTGGCCGAAGCCTTTGCCGAGCGGATGCACGAACGGGTACGTAAAGAGTTTTGGGGTTATGCGGCCGATGAGCAGTTAAGCAACGAAGCCTTAATCCGCGAGAAATACAAAGGTATACGCCCCGCACCGGGCTACCCAGCTTGCCCAGACCACACAGAAAAAGGTTTGTTATGGGACTTGCTCAAGCCCGATGAAACCATCGACTTGAACATCACCGAAAGCTACGCCATGTTCCCCACAGCGGCAGTATCGGGCTGGTATTTCGCCCACCCGAAATCCCGCTACTTTGGCGTGAGTAACATAGGCCGCGATCAAGTGGAAGATTATGCGAAGCGTAAAGGGATGAGTATTGCGGAAACGGAGAAATGGCTGGCGCCAGTGTTGGATTATGACCCTGAGTAGGGAGTGACCCAGAGTAGTCATTGGTACTCGTTAATGCCCAAGTTTCACTTGGGGAATTAGGTAAAACGTAGAATTAAGGGGCTGAGTCATCACCCCTTAATTTTTGGTTTTAATTTTTAAATTTAAAATCAAAGTCGTGGAATTCCATTCCACACCAGGGCAAGAAGGGGATCAACAGCAATCCCCCTCTTGCATCTCCCCCTGCCGCCCCTAACGAAGTTACATGCATTAGTTACCTGTCTCATACTCCAATAAAAATCGCCTAACGGCTCAGATGGCACATCCATGTGCCCCCGAGCCTGCGCCATCATCCATGATGTCGCCACGGCATTTTTATCTGCGTATTTCGACAACTTCGCCGGGGATCGGTGAACTTCTGTGGCATTAGAATTCACTTTTCGCATTGAAAGAGTAATGACAGTTCACTCTCTGATTCACTATCTTTTAAAACTCAATAATTTCTTCTTCTCGAGCAAATTTTTTATCAATAAGACTTCCCTTTATCTTAGCCACATCGGATGTATAAATCACATGAGCGAGACTATTCTTCGCCCGTGTGGAAGTGACATAGAACAATCGCCGAGTACGGTCTAAACCCGTTTCTTCGCCCGCATCCCGTTTTTTTTGACTGTCTGGAGAAAGCTTCTTCACGCCAAAATACTGCTCGTAAGAAAATAAGAACCCGCCAGCTTCATCATCATCCATGACAACCATAACACGCTCGAATTCGTTTCCTTTTACACCTTGATGGGTTCGAAATATTGAGTTCCCATCGATGTAATCCTTGTAATTCCGAATTTGAAAGAAATCAGTTTCCAATGCTTCAGCCCAAGCAGCAATCTCGCTGTCATCCCGATCTTCAGGTTCTACTTCGACCTCCACTAGAGTTCCAATTTGATCAGGCTCTAATTCAGCCTCATTTTCTTCGGTAGCCGCTACAAACGACTGTAATTTTGCTGGAATTCTCAGCAAATTATGCTCTGCGAGCACTTCAAGAACTAGGCGAAAACTGACCTTTTCATTTGAAACCACATTTCTAAACGCATGTTCTGCGGCTCGGGCAAGCCCGAGCGGATCGTCCTTGTTAGCGTCAAGCACATCAGCCTCCAAAAGCGGAGACTTACTCTCTCGCAAGATAGACATCAACTCGGCTCGGTTTTCCTTTAAGCTCGCCTCCACCATAGGAAAAATGATGTGAGAGAAAAAATTCAGCTCTGTATTTTCACCTTCAGAAATCCGATCTTTAATTTTGTCTGATGTTGAAAGTTTGTCCCAAAGAGCATCAAAGCCAAGCCGACGTCCAGCCATCTTATGTTCCAAAAGTAAGATAGCGGTTTCTTTGGATTGAGTATCTGTCCAGTCAGTATCACCCGTAACTTCCGCCATAATCGCCCGAATGTTCAATTCGACATCGTCTTTACCTGATAAACTATGCGGCAGTAGGAAAAATCGAACGAAACCTTCATCAGCGCCATCTCGGGCATGCTGTTGACGCTTATCATCTTCACTACGAACTTGATTACCCAAACCGACGATGCGTCGCGCTGAGCGATGATTCATTTCTTTATTGAAAGTAGTCCAACCGTTTGGCTTAGTCTTGCCCAACTCAGGCTCCCCTCCCCCAAAGATGCGTTGCATCGTATCTCCAAACAAACCGATGACAACTTTATCCGATTTTGTAGCTTGTAGCTCAAAGAAAGAACTGACTACATCTTTGTTAGTATCCTGACTTTCGTCGATAAATATGAATGGGAACTTGTTTATGATAACTTCAGCCATCATAGGTTTGATGGTCAAAAAGTTGGAGAAAATTTTCAAGACATCTGCATGCGACAGCGCATTTGGGGAGGAGTTGACACCGTTTGGATCATAAATGAACGAGCGTGGTTCCGCTAACCATTCAATTTTTTCTTTAAGCCGGATAATAGCCCTTTTTCGCGCATCAGCAGCCTTTCCTGCGCGGCCTTTCTGCTGCTTCTCCTCAAGATCTTTTAAATCGTAAGGGATCTTTTCCAAAAACCACTTCCGGATATCCTCATTAAAGCCTGCAATAGCAGACCAACAAAAACTATGAATCGTCGAAACTGAAAAAATTGGATTTTGTTCAATCCGATCCACTATTTCTTCGGCTGCGTTGTTCGTAAAGGTCACTACCGCAATTTGCCTTCCCTGACGAGAAAAGTCATCCGAATATTGAGATTTCAAAAATTCGAGAGCCTTTTTTAAAGAATAGGTTTTGCCTGATCCTGCCCCCGCAAATGTGATAAAGCTTTTACCGGAACCTATACGAAGACATTCTTCGATACCTTTATCAACTGTATCGTCATGATCAATAGGTTTTGTGTCCGCCAAGTAAAATTTCTCTGACATAATTCCCCCTAACCTTTGGGCGAAAGTTGAGTTTCCAGCCACTTAAGGCCATCACTCATGTATTCGGGGGGATTGAAACTGTTTGCCTCATTTTCTGCGAGATGGAAGAGGCAATTGAAAGCAAAGTCTCCCTTCTTTAAATCTTGCACATAGTCATAAAGTGATTTCGACAACGATTCAGTGCCGCTTTCAAAATTAGTTTTTGCATCTTTGAGTTTTTTTATTTCCAGGAAGTAGTCATTCTCAAAATTTGCCAAAATCAAGGAATCTTCAAAAGTTCGAGATAAAATCTCTTGCCCAGAAATCAGGGTAGGCTTTTGATAGGCAACATAAAGCGGTGCACTTCCGCTTTTTATAGCATGCTCCGCTTGGGGTAAGGCTACCAAATCATCTAACTCTTCTTTCTTTGGATGCCATTTTTTCAAGGTGTCATTGTTGGTTTTTTGTTCTGAATCCTTTTGAGGAAAACATGACTTCCCTTCGCTATTAACAGAATCAAGATCTGTCAGCACTAGTGTTGCAACACCAAGTTTCTCAACTAAATCTCTGTATTTATGCGTGTGCGCTCCGTTCACTTCAAGCATTGAAATATATCTATTTGACAATCCCGGAAAACGATTAGAAATGAACTCTGGTACCAAAAGACGCTCGGCTTGCCCTTCAACAAATATAACGCCGTCAGCAAAGAAAATATCACAATGAGTAAGCTTCAAATGTTTCTTTACAAACAAAAGTTCATCTTTCGCCGCCGTAAAAAGCTCTGACATATTTGCAATTGAAGTATGGTCCATTGCGATGGATGTATTTGCATTATTTCGCCGGAAGTAACGTAAATCTTTGAAGTCAATATCATCAATAATATGACTGGAGTGCGTGCTAATAACGAGCTGTGATTGGTATTCAGACTTATCTTTCTTAGTTTCCTTATCTTGTAAATCGATATGGTTTCGCAAAGTATCGTAAGCTTTCGATACGAATACTCGTTGGACTTGCGCGTGTAAATTGACTTCTGGCTCTTCGAGTAAAACTAAGTGAATCGGTTCAATCTGTTCTTCGACGTTGTCACCTGAAGAGGCCGATTTGCCGACGCGCATCCATTTGTCGCGAAACTCTAGAAGTCTGAAGGTTAAATATATAAGATTTTGGTACCCAAGCCCTAAGTAACTTTCGGGCAGAAATTCTTCATCTTCTTTATCAAATCGATAGCGAACTGATGATGATTTTTGCAAAGCATCCATACCACTCATTTTTGCAGCGATCTCAACTGTTGGATTACCACCAATACCTGGATACCCCATAGCCTTTAACTCATTGAAAGGGCTATTAAACTGTTTATTCAATCTGTCAGTAAAACCTTTCTCTAGCGCTTGCTGTTGCCCTAATACTTCGAGATCTTGCTCCTCAGGAAAATCTTCTGGATTTAAAATACGGTCGTAATATTCACGGAGTAATTTATTAAGCCGCTGCTTCTCTGAATAGGGGCCTTTTTGCTCAGTATTATCTTCAGCCCCTAAACCACGTTGCTCAGATATCACATCAACTCGAATTAACTTTTTTAGAGCATCAGATTTAACAGGCTGTAAAACTTCGACAACTGAAGGCCCCGCTCTTTTACTCAATATATAGTGCTTTGGTTTAATAAACTTACTGAGGTTTCGACCTTTCTCCAAAAAATCACATAAATCTTTAGGCCAAAGACTTACGCCTTTGTGCTTGAGTACTACATTCCGTGTATCAACAAACTCTCGAACAAGTTTGGAAATATCGATTGCTTCATAAGCTATTCGTACGCATATAGCTCCTCCACGCCATTCCAGATCAGGCAAAATGTCGCGAACCTTATAAGCCTCATTAGCCATCGCATTAATCTCAATGTCTAAACTCGGCAATAAACTAGCTAAATCGACAGATAACACCTCCATTTCCTCGATAGAAGGAAATTTCTGCTCGACCTTTTCACCTAGCTTATTGATGACCTTCCAATTCAGCTTTGATATATCTCGTACTTTTAGATTGTCAGGACTTTTTAGGAATGTGTGCAGCGCTCCAATACAGGACGTTTTCCCACTATTATTAGCACCAACAAGAACTGTTGTTTTATCATCAAGGACCAACGTCACGTTGGCTAGCCGCCGATAATTTTTCAAAGCGAAAGAAGTTATTTTCATTTAATAAAACCTTAAAAAAGGAGGGACATATATCTCGAAAGCATAACCATATGATTCTGAATATAAAAACTTTCTAGGGCGGCATACTTTCTTCAAAAAACGATGTCACAGAGTCCAGTACTCCTTCGGAATGCAGGACTTTGCGTAACAAAAGATCAGATAGGCACAATTTCATGCCTTAACAATCGACCAATAACTCCCGAGTCGAAGGAATACACCATCCCCTCGGAGTTGCCGCAGGGCGAATAGGCAAATTGCGTGAGTCTCGCCATGGATGGCGAGCTAGCTTTCGCAGGTGCAGGGACGCATCCTTCGGAAGCGATAGCAAATTTGCCAATGAGCACAAGGGGCTTTCAACTCCGTTGGGGGCGTCTTGGAGCATCCAAGGAGGATAGGACGAGCAGTCCTCCTTGGTCGGGTGTGGGTTGAAGACCCACGACCTTGATTCACCTCGGCCGTTAGGCCGCACTAACTCAACGAACTCAACGCGAAACGGTTAACCCATAACACTCAGTACAGTGCTACAAACACAGAGCAACAAGAAAATAAGTGCCAAAGCATATTCACGAATTTGCAGGAGGAGTTGGGTATCTAAGAAAGAGAAAAGACACATCGTCCTGATGCAAGTGACTCGAATCGCGGGTACGCGATTAAAGCTCATCCTTGTTAAAAACCTAAGATAGCGACATAGCGTACACTTGTCTATAACTTTAGCATTACAAATTAGATAGTTAAGTGATGACTAATTTGTGAATTAGCCTTATTGGTACTGGCCAACAACTCCTTAGTCGAAGGAATACACCTTCCCCTGCGAAGTTGCTGAAGGGCGTTGAAGAAAATCGCGTGACGCAGACAGGACGTCTGTGTAGCTTTCGGGGGGAAGGGACGCCCCATCGGAAGCGTTAGCTATTTTCGAATAAGCACGAAGCCACTAATCAATGCATGTAACTTCGCTAGGGACGCCGGGGGATTTCCAAAAGGGGAATAGGCGTTTTTTCCCTTTTGGTCGGGTGTGGGGTGAAGCCCCACGACTTTGATTCACCTCGGCCGCTAGGCCGTATTAACTCACTATTACATGCGACCTAATTTTGGCGCGCAAATAAGCCCCAATTGAGCGCATTGCCCAAGTGGCTCTGAGCAAAGGGCACTGAACAAAATTCAGCCATAACGTAACTGAGTTGAATCACAGTACGAACATCACTGTAGAAGCCTGATAACACGGGTTTTACACTCTGATTTAGCTTGGTCAAAACTGCAACGATTAACCGCCTAAATTTGCATTTTCGGCCCTACATGCTAACGTGGCTAATGTAAATTTACATTCAGTGTTTATCAAAGCTATGTCGCAACAATCAATAAAAAGTCGATCGACAACACGCTTATATCGGGCGATACCATGCAGCGCGGCTGATATTACACGGAAGCACAACTGAGGTTGAGATATGGAACCATCTAATACGTCACGCCGGACCTTTATCAAGCAATGTGTGATTGGCGGGGTTGCCGTATATTCGGCCCCTTTGTTGTGGGAAATGAGTCGCGCTAATGCGGCGATTGCCTCACCTGAACTGGCAGCCCAATGGCAAACTCAGGTTAATGGTCAATCCAAACCTAAGTTTCGTAACGACGGCATAGCTAAGGTCACAGGCCAAAAGGTCTATGGCCGTGATTACCGTGCTATGGACATGGAGGGCTGGCCCAAGCAGCAAGGTTACGCTTTTATACTTCGCGCCGCCGATGCCTCCCATGTTTATCAAGGCTTTTCCCTCGACCACCTGCCCGCGTCGGCTAAGCCCTATAAAGTGATCACTGCGGCCGATCTGGCCCGTGATAAAATTAAGCTGCCCGATTTTTACGGTGACAACATGTTACTGGCCGAGGGGCAAACCGCCGACTACTTAGGTCATGCGGTGGCGATATTGTTGTTCGACAGTTTCCCCGCCTTTAAGCAAGCTAAGTCTTTGCTGCAATTTGACCAGACCTTACTGCGCTTTGGTGAGCAAACGCCGTTTGTGTCGGACTCGAAAGACCCGTACGCCAGCTGGCGCCTTATTCGAGTTGAAGGTGAAAATGGCGCACGGGAAGATTTATATAGCCCACTCCACGATGGGCTGTTTTTCCCCAGCGTAAAAGATCGCAAGCCTGAATGGTTAGGTAATCCGAATGCCAAAGGGACAGTGTCTGAGCGCGGGCTTTATTATGCGGGTGAGATAGATAAGCAGATTGCTAGCGCCCAAGCCAATCAACAATGGCAAGTGTTAGAGCGGGAATATCGCACCCAGATCATCGATCCTATGATGATGGAACCCGAAGCCTTTAACGGCTGGTATGACGCAACTAGCCAAACCTTTCATACGGTTATTACCTCGCAGTCGCCGCAGGACTTTCAAGAGATGGCAGTGCACATGCTGTTATCTAGCCCACTGGCAGGCAAGGTAAAACATCTTGTGGTGCACTCGCCTTATATCGGCGGTGGATTTGGCGCGAAAGACCATTCGATATTTCCTTATTACGGCGTGATCGCGGCTGTTTATGCCAAGGGGCCAATCCGACTCGCCAATGACAGATTCGAACAATTCCAATCTGGCCTTAAACGTCATCCGTTCATCATGAAAAGCCGCTTAGCGGTGGATAAATCGACCTTAAAAATCCAAGCCTTAACTTCACAGATGACAGTCGATGGCGGCGGACGAGTCAACTTTACCCCGTCTGTGACCTCGGTTGGTGCGACAGCGATGCAAAGCATTTACTACACGCCGCGCAACGATATTATCGCCACCGCCTATGCGTCGCGTAATCCAGATGCGGGTTCGATGCGCGGTTATGGCACGCTGCAATCGATGACGGCGATGGAATGTATGATCCACGAGATAGCCGACGAGCTAAAGGTTGATCCCTTTAAACTGCGCGCCGCCAACGTGATGGAATCCGGCCAGCGCAATACTCAAGGTGCGATTCCTAACGGTACTTTACGTTACCGCGAAATGCTCGAGATGGCCGAGCAAGCTCCCGTGTGGCAAAACCGCGCGGTGAATAAAAAGGACTATGAGGCCAAACATCCGGGGATGCGTTACGGCGTCGGTTTTGGTATCGCCACCAAAGATTATGGTACGGGCGCAGCGGCGCCAAGTGCGGCGGTTCGCCTAGCTAAAGACGGTAAAATCACCCTAGAAATCGGCTTTATCGAAATGGGCACAGGCACGCAAACCTCCCAAGCCGTTGTGGTCAGCGATGCCCTTGGCAACTTTGCCGATGAAGTAAAACTCGCCGAAGTGGATATTTGGGATGCAATGCAATTAGTGCAAACCGATAATCCTTATATTATTTCGCAGCAACGCCAAGATGAAATGGCGGCTAATCCACGCTGGACGCCCGTTAAAGCCATGGCATCGTCGGCATCTATGTCGGCCTATTATCAAAGCCATGTCAGCCGCATCGCCGCCGATATTATCTATCGTCACGGCCTGTGGCCTGCGGCGGTATCAATTTGGAACGAGTTGTATTTTAACACTCCGATGGGCTCGACTAATTTGCATAACTCACGGGATGGTCGCTGGGTCGATGGCAAGCTAACTGCCTTGGGCTTTCCGCCATTGTCGCTGGATATTCTCGCTAAACGCGCCCACGACATGGGTTTAGTGGTCGGCGTGATGGGCCATGCCTTTAATCGCTGGGCTTGGGCTGAAGCCGATTTCGACATTCTTGGCACTAAAGAGCGTTTAGCACTCGATGCGCTAGCGCTGCAATACGGCGAAGGCAATGCGACGTTTGCGGCCACCTCCGACACGACTATGAGTATCAAAGCGCGCCAAGCCAGCATGAAGTCTAACGGCTATCACTTGATCGATCGTCAAGCCATGAGTTATCCCAGAGCCGAACTGAACAATGCCATGGTGACTTACTACGCCCCCTGCGCCACTTTGGTTGAAGTGGCCGTAAACGAAGGCAATGGCGAAGTCACGCTGCTGAGTTCTCATACTTGGTTAGAAGCGGGCAAAGTGATTGTTAAAGAGTTGGTCGAAGGGCAAATTCAAGGTGGCCTTGCGATGGGGATTGGCCATGCACTGCATGAAGGCTTACCGCCATTTGAAGCCGGCGCTGGCAATGGTACGTGGAACCTCAATCGCTATCAGGTGCCGTTAGCGCGGCATGTGGGCGTGTGGGATCAACGTCATACCATATTGCCACAGTTATCTGATAACGATCCCAGCCGTGGTATCGCCGAAGTGGTGATGATCCCTGTGGTCGCGGCGCTGATTGAAGCCGTGTATCAAGCAACCCATGTCCGCTTTTACGATTTACCTATGACAGCGAAAAAAATTAAGGAGGCCATGGCATGAGCCAGTCTATTAAACTGACCATTAATAACCAAGCCGTAGGCCCGATTGAAGTCGCCGATGGTGTGATGATGATTGAGTTTCTACATGAATACTTAAACCTCACAGGCACTAAGTTTGGTTGTGGCGCAGGCGTATGCCACGCCTGTACAGTGATCGTCGACGACGAGCAAGGCATGAGCGAAGTGGTGCGTACCTGCATCAATGGCGTCGAGCGTTTTAATGGTAAACGCGTCCGCACTGTTGAAGGTCATGCTAGACAAAACTCCCTTGGCGAAATCACCGCCCTGAGCCCAGTGCAAGAAGCTTTTTTGGAGCACTTCTCGTTTCAATGTGGCTGGTGTACCTCGGGCTTTGTCAACGAATCGACCGCACTGCTTGAGCGATTAGAGCGACAACCTATCGCTAAAGATCAAGTTGAAAAAGTCGTTGAAGATGCCTTGAGTGAACACGTATGCCGCTGTACTGGCTATGTAAAATACTATGCGGCGGTCAAAGATCTGATCCTCAAAACTAAGGGGCTAACCCTGTGATGACATCAGCCAATCTGCGCCATTTACCGCGCCATTTCTCGTATCTTAACAGGATAAAAAATCTGTTGAGTCACAATCTACTCCTGAGTTTAGGGCTAGGTTTGCTCGCCTGTTCCAGCAGCGTTGCCGATGAAGGCGGCAATACGAATAACGACATCGCACGCGGCGCGTATCTGATGAAGATAGGCGATTGCGTGGCATGCCATACTGCGGTGGGCGGGCGTGAACTCACGGGCGGTTTGCCGTTCGAAACCCCCTTTGGCGCTGTGTACTCGACCAATATCACCTCAGACAAAGAAACCGGGATTGGCAAATACAGTTACGAAGAGTTTTTTGACGCCATGCACCACGGTGTTGGCGTCAACGGCAACCTCTATCCTGCTATGCCTTACACTTCCTACAGTTTGCTCACGGACGCAGACACTCAGGCGATTTATGCCTATTTGATGAGTACTAAACCCATCAAACAAGCCAATCGCGACAATGATGTTTACTTTCCGTTTAATCTACGTTTTGGCTTAAAAGCCTGGAACTTAGTCGCCCACGATGCTAAGGAATTTACCCCGAGCAAGGAAAAAAGCGAACATTGGAACCGCGGCAATTACTTAGTCAATGCCCTAGGGCATTGCGGTGAATGCCACACCCCAAGAGACACGCTGTTTGCCATGGAGCAGGACAAGCACTTTGAGGGCGCGATTATCGAAGGGCTTGAAGCATCGGACATTCGCCCCGCTGAGCTTAACAGGCAAAACTGGACCCATGAGGATCTTAAGTCGCTGTTTACCGAAGGCTACTCCCGTAAAGGCACCGTCTTTGGCGGCATGTATCCCGTGGTGTATCACAGCTTTAGCCACTTGACCGATGATGATATGCGCGCGGTGAGCAGTTATCTGCTCGATACCGACGATGATCTTAAACCGGATCCGCTCACCTTTAACGGCCATAAACCTGAACTGCCAGGCTATACGCTCTACAAAGGTTACTGCGCCGGTTGCCATGGTCAAAATGGTGAAGGTCGTCCTAATGTCGCCCCTGCGATGGCAGGTAACGCCACCTTAGATAAAGCGAGTCCTCATAATATCGTCGCCGTGATACTAAAAGGCATTAAGAGCCAGCATTACAACGCCACCACCAGCTTTTATGCTATGCCGGGATATGCTGATGAGTTAAGCGACGAGCAGATTAAAGACTTAGCCAATTACCTAAGACTCACCTGGAGCACACAAGCTGGTAATCTCGATGTGAAGACCATCCAAAGCTTAAAAGAAGTGATCCTCGAGCACGACTAACCCACATAGATATGTGGGAGATTTAAGATAAAAGCCGCATAAGTATGTGGGAGATTTAAGATAAAAGCCGACTCTAGCGTCGGCTTTTGCTTAAATGCATATAAATATCGGTACGAGTTAGCTATCTGTTTGATCTATCGGTCTAAATCAGCTATTTGTGTGAATCGGCGAGCTAAAGAAGCATGTTATGGCTTCATGGTGTCGACCATTTCGACAAATCGTGCTACCCCTTGGGTGATCTCACTTAAGCCCCTCGATACCTCACTAATACTCTCTTGCCCATGCAGAGCAATCCCCGAAACTGAGCCTAGAACGTCGCCCATCTGATTGATAAGAATGTGGTTGGTTTCGACGACGCGCGCGATTTCAGTGGTCGCAACTGAGGTGTTATTCGCTAATTTACGCACTTCATCGGCCACCACAGAAAATCCTCGTCCCGCATCGCCTGCACGCGCGGCTTCAATCGCCGCATTCAATGCCAATAAGTTGGTTTGGTCGGCAATGGAGCGAATCGTCACGACTATGTCGGTAATATTCTTTGACTGCGCTTTAAGTTCCTCACCCGTCTGAGTGGCACTATTCACCTTAGCGGCAATATCACAGGATGTTTGCACGGCATCATTTAAAATTTGCACCGCGTTACTGGTCACTTGGCTGGTTTGCTCTGAAGTCACGGCCGCCTGATCCACGGCATTAAGCGCCGCAGTGACGCGCTCTGTAATATCCGAGGCGAATTTAATCACTTTATAGACAGCGCCATTTTCATCAAAAATGGGATTATAGGTCGCCTCTAACCACACGACCTGTCCATGACCGTTAATGCGCTTAAAGCGCCCAGATAAATGCTTGCCTTGGGATAATGAAGCCCAAAAATGAGGATTATCGCGATAATAAGCCGCTTCACAAAATTGTTTGTGATGTTTCCCGACTATCTCATGCTCGCTATAGCCCATAGTGTCGAGAAAATTCTGATTCGCCGAAAGCACTATGCCAGTGGGCGTAAATTCAATCACTGCCAATGACTTATCGAGAGCGGTCAACACAGCATTTTTATTCTTAAGGGCGTCTTGCATCAAGGTAATGTCGTTGGCAATTTTCAGCACTTTAGTGACTTTACCGCTGCCATCAACAATCGGGAAATAGCTCGCCTCTATGTAGATGGGTTGTTTATCTTGTTTGAAGCGTAAGAAAGTACCGCGGATAGATTTACCTGCGGCGAGATCGCGCCAGAACTGCTGATACTCAGATGATAGGGTATAACTCTTATCGCAGAAAATACGGTGATGTTTACCCAGAATATCAGCCAATGTATAACCCACAGCCGACAAAAACAGATCGTTAGCGTCCAAAATAATGCCATCGGCACTAAAACTAATGTAGGCAGTATTGGCCTTAACCGCATTTAACTCGTCTTCAATTGATGTTAAATACTTAAAGTGATCAGCATCGACCATTTTGATATCACTATTTCTCTTTTTGCTCGTAAACAACATATTAATAATCCTTATTAGGAAAGCTGTCCTTGTCTGTGTGACGCAGCTAAGCGGTTACAAGAAGCAAGAAAAGATTAAGTGTCATCAATAACGACATGCCAGTTACAACGAAGCAATAGCAGTTATGGAAACGAGGGAAAACAACGTACGACGTACTGCAGGTGCAAGACATTGAAACCCATGTAGTTCACTGCTAACTAATATATAAGATAGTTCGCAATAATAAACATATCCACAACAAAATGATTACCATTAAAATACATCAAAAGTGACTCAATAGGGTCTGTGCTTTGAGTGATTTGGGTTGAATACAGGGATGTTGAATACTGAGATATTGAATAAAAATCGAGCTTTAGCTTGTTCGGTAAAGTGCGAACATTACTCTGCGAGCAGAATGTAGGATGGGGTCATCAAGAGTAGGACTCAGTGACAATGGCGAATACTGTTTTAGTAAGTGCAATAACGCCAATACGTTCAATGGGTCGATAACTTGTAGAGCAGCTAAGCTGCTGACAAAAACATATTATCGATAGCCAATAGCGCGAACTATTGGCTATCACGCTTAACCTGTCGCTTATCTATACAGTGCTAATCGCGCGGCTCTCAACTCTAAGTGCTAACCACGCAGTCGAGTATCAAAGAAGGCTAAGCTGCGCGCCCATGCGAGCTCGGCGGTGGCTTTATCGTATCGTCCTGTTGAGTCGTTATGGAAACCGTGATTCACATTCGGGTAAAGATAGGCGACATAATCGGCTTTATTGGTTTTCAGTTGGATTTCGTACTCGGCCCAAGTGTCGTTCACCCGCTGATCGAGCCCAGCAAACTGCAACATTAGCGGCCCTTTCACGCGGCTACGCAGCTCTGCAGCGGCAGGCGTGCCATAGAAAGGTACGCCAGCATTAAGCTCATCGGGAATGGTCGCGGCGAGCATATTGACTATATAGCCGCCAAAACAGAAACCTACGGCACCGAGTTTGCCATTGCTCTGGGGATGGGCTTTTAAAAACTGCGCGGCGGCAATAAAGTCTTGCTCGATTTTGGCTCTGTCTAAACTGCTTTGCATGGCGCGGCCCGCATCATCATTACCCGGATAACCACCGAGGGAATACAGCGCATCGGGGGCGAAGGCGATATAACCCAGCGCGGCTAAGCGGCGAGCCACATCTTCGATATAGGGATTAAGGCCACGATTCTCATGCACCACTAACACCACAGCGGCTTTTTTACTGAGATCTAAGGTTTTCGGCTCTCCTGCGGCACTGCCCGCGAGCAATAACTCATCGGGCATGACTAAGTAGCCGCGCCCTTCACCGTAACCATTTGGCGAGGGAAACTTAACATAGCTGGCTTGAATACTCGGGTCGTTAAAGGAGACTTGCTCGGCGAGGGCATAGTTCGGCAAGAGTGCGCCCGTGAGCGTTGTCATGGTGAAACCTAGCGCCACCAGTCCTGCGAGCCGCGTCATAAACTCACGGCGATCGATAATGCCGTGGGCATATTCGTCATACCAGTCAAAGGCTTCCTGCGGTATCGGTTGCGACGGCTCCACCTCCATTGTCACTATATCTTGCTGTGTCATTAACTTATCCTCCATTTACCAAGCTAGCAAAGAGTGCGAAATACTCAGACCCAAATGGCCTATCAGCACCAATTCATTGTGCATTTACATTAGACAAACTGACCCGCTAAGTTCACTAGATTATGAGCAATAATGGGAAACACTAGGCTGCCCGTTCGCTCTCTTAACCAGAGTAAAATAAAACCATAGAAACCTGTAATCAGAATTGAAATAAACGAGAACTGCCACTCACCGCCGCTATACATAAGTCCATGTACTAGGCCAAATAAGATAACCAACAACAAACCTGCAGTATTGAGTTTTGCACCAAAGAGATTAAAGCGCTGAGAAACCACAGCAAACGAAATACAGTATAGCAATATCCCTCGAAACATTGGCTCTTCATCAAACCCTGGCATTAACGCCTGATACAAGAGTTTCTCGGTATCATAGTTAGGCCCATTACCTAAGGAATATGAGAGTATCAACTGCAAGCCTATAAATAAAATAATAACAATAACAGCAGGTTTAACGGAGCCTAGGTTTTGTTTCCAAGTAAAACCCGCATCAGCTAACTCAAATCCCTTAACAAAAGTCTTAAGTAAAAATAAGCTGACGATCCACAAAAGTATAGAAGCAACCTTACCGCCCCAATTCCAATTTAAGTCAGGGATTAACTTATCAAGGGGAATAATATTCCCGCCCTTTAATACGGTAATAAAATAAGCAGTAAAGAGGAAAAATGATAAAGCCATCCAACCGATATTAACGTTAACCTTACCAAGACGTTCGAAGAAAAATACGATTAATACGATAATACCGACATTACCAAGTAATGATAAAAATAGATCCAACATGCTCACTCCTCATTTTTATTATTTATATACAACTATCTAGGAGAGTGAGGCACTTGTATTCATGCTAAAGCGACTCCTTTCGCCAAATAATGCAGCTGTTGCTATTTTGTTAACTTACATCAGTAAATGCAAGCAGTTATCAACAAATGGCACAAACGGCTGTCGGTTAGGGCAAGGCTAGCTTAAAATAGCGATTTAAATTCTAGAGGGCCTAGCGTGATACAACATAGAGCTAGCCAGATGGTGATATTCCACACTCTGGTGACCAGTGGTAGTTTTACCCAAGCGGCGGCCAAGTTAAAAACCTCGACTTCCTATGTCAGCAAGCAGCTTGGCGCACTGGAAGCCGAGCTGAACTTGCTGTTAGTCCAGCGCACTACTCGCACCTTAGTGCTAACCGATGCGGGCCAACAGTTTGCCCATTACTGTGAGCAAGTGTTTGAAGCGACGCAAAATGCCGATGCGATTATGCTAGATGCCCGCGATGACATTAGCGGTACGATTCGCCTCGGTTCCTCCCAATCCTTTGGCACCTTACACATCATCCCCGCACTGGAAGTGTTGCAGCAAAAATACCCCGAATTACGATTTGAGCTAAGCCTGTTCGACCATAAAGCCGACATGCTAGAAGAAGGCCTAGATCTGTGGATCACTAACCATGAACAGCTGAACGAAGGTTATATCGCCCAGCACCTCGCCGAGACTAACTTTGTGGTGGTCGCCTCTCCCGATTATTTACTCAAGCATGGCGTGCCACACCATCCACAGGCGTTAGCGCAACATAATTGCGTTATCTATCAAAGCAAGAGCCGTAATTATGATCGCTGGAGTTTTGCTAAGGATGACCTAGAACAAACCGTGCATGTGGCGGGAAATTACCGTGTCGACTTAGCCGAAGCCGTGCGTAATGCGGTGATTGCCGGGCGCGGCATAGGCTATGTGGCCACGTATTTACTCAGTGATGAGTTTCAAAGCAGAAAACTGATCCAACTCTTACCCGATTGGAAACCACTACAACAGATGCCCGTCTATGTGGTTTACCCAAGGCGGCGCCATTTACCGACTAAGTACAAGGTGATAATCGAGTGTTTAAAGTCCCATATCGGCCACCCGCCCTACTGGGATAAAAAGCTCAAACCTTGGTTAGGTAAGACAGTCACTTAAACTGCAACCACTTAAACTGCAGCCACTTAAGCTACTGTCATTTAAGCAACAGTCACTTAAGCTGCATTTCAAACCAGCACTGACTACGACACCAGCCTAAAGTCGTCTGTGGCGTGATTTCGATTATTGCCACAGGCACAAATATTATTTCCTCTGGGCAACAGTAGCTAAAATAGCTTTTATTCTCCTGCATAAACAGCAACTTAAACTGTTGCTATTTTCGACTATTTTATCGTAACAGCCCAGTAACGCCCTCGACTTGCCCTTACTGCGACTCGGCCTACAATGCGCGGCTTCTTCCTTAACTCAAAAGAATAACCCCTTATGACCGCGATATTAGGCATGATTAGTATCTTGTTTTTTGCTTGGTTACTGTCAGTGAACCGCAAGAATATTCCCTACCGCACTGTGATTTTAGCCCTAGGCTTACAAATTATATTTGCCCTGTTAGTGCTCTACGTCCCTGCGGGTAAGGCCGTATTACAGTCTGTTACGGCGGGCGTGTCGAGCGTGATAGCCTATGGCAACGAAGGGATTGGCTTCCTGTTTGGGGATCTCGCCACGGGTAAAGTCGGCTTCGTATTTGCAATCAATGTGTTAGGTATCATCATCTTTTTCTCGGCACTGATTTCAGCCTTATACCATATTGGGTTAATGCCTAAGGTGATCAACATTATTGGTGGTGGTCTGCAGCGTTTACTGGGCACGGGCCGCGCCGAGTCTTTATCTGCCACGGCAAACATCTTCGTCGGCATGATTGAAGCGCCGCTGGTGATCAAACCCTATTTAAAGCACATGAGCGATTCGCAATTCTTCGCGGTCATGAGCTGTGGTTTAGCCTCAGTCGCGGGCGGTACCTTAGTCGGATATGCCGCTTTAGGTGTCGATCTCAACTATTTGATCGCCGCGGCCTTTATGTCCGCACCCGCGGGTCTGTTGATGGCAAAAATCCTCATGCCGCCTAGCGACAATGACAAAAATAGTGCCGATGAAATCACCTCAGTCGAACTGCCACGCGCCACCAATGTGGTTGAAGCCTTAGCCGATGGCGCTATGTCTGGCATGCGGATTTCTGTCGGGATTGGTGCCACTCTACTGGCCTTTGTCAGTGTTATCGCCCTACTGAATGGCATGTTAGGCGCTGTGGGTGAATGGTTCGGTTACCAATTAAGCTTCGAATTTTTACTCGGTTATCTGTTCGCCCCTATGGCGTGGCTGCTGGGTATTCCTTGGCATGAGGCCATTACTGCAGGCTCACTCATTGGCCAAAAAATCGTGGTGAATGAATTTGTAGCCTTCATCCAGTTAATGAAAGTCGAAGACCAACTGAGCGCCCATTCTCAGGCCGTTGTGACTTTCGCCCTGTGTGGTTTCGCTAATATTTCCACTATGGCAATTTTGATCGGTGGACTAGGTAGCATGGTGCCAGAACGCCGCGAATTTATCGCCCGTAATGGTTTTCGCGCCATTGCCGCGGGTGTATTTGCCAACCTGATGAGTGCAGCAATTGCCAGCGTGATCCTCTCGCTGTAATCCATCAGCTTGGGCTTTTTTAGGCACTCATCTCACCATTGAGTTAACCACTAAGTTAGCCACTCTCGCGCAGCAAAACCGCGATCAACACAAACCCAAATCAAGCAAGCTTGGTTTGGGTTTTCTTTTATGCCTCAGATATTTTTTGTGTATAATGTCGCCAGAAAAAGATTAATGAGTTTACATTTCAATAACATGCGTAGCCAAAGGAGTACGAATGGCCATAGTGAAATACAAGGCAGTTAACGCCGCAATCACACTGACAATGGCAGGTATAACACTCTTGTTAACCGCCTGCGATAACTCAACGTCACCCTCCAATTCAGTTAATACCAACATACCCACAGAGCGTGAATATCAGATTATCTCCACCATAAACCTCAATGATGGCTTTGAAACCCGCAAAGTGCTGCAGGCACGACTGCTGCTGGATTACCAATTACAGAATGCAGAGGGTAAGGCGACCAGCTTAACAACGCCGTTAACCCATAACGCCCGTTTTTTTATCCAACCTAATATGCTGCAAATTAGCGATTATGGCATGCCGATTCCGGTGAGTAATATCGACCCTAAAGGTAACTCTAATGAAATCTTTCAGTTGGTTAAAGATGGCTTTAATGTGGAATTTAACAATGGTGAGGTCCGCCAACTGACTCCCATTGCCAAGATGGATCAAAAAGATATCAAGGAATTATTTGACCACTGGGTGAATCTTAATAGCTTGTTTAAACAAGCTCCAACCTTGCCTGTAGCACTTGAGCCTAGGGTCGGTTATAGCATCAGCGCCCCCATGGATGCACGCCTAACTTGGACGGTTGAGCAAGTGACCGAAGATAAGTTATTTGCAGTAGTACAAGGTGAGAAAGACAACTTTAAGGCCTATGGAAAGTTCGAGCTTAACCGCAAAACCGGCTGGTTAGAGAGCATGGCGTTTTTTCAACAGGAAGAGAGCAAAGGCATTACCCTCACCCGCCGCATCGCCATGGCGCCCAAGGATAGCCCTTATATCATGAACATGCTTTGGCATGCCGACGCTAACTACGATGCTGAACGTGATGTAGATGATCTGCAAAAAGAGCTCTACCCGATTAGTGATGTTCCGCGGGAATATAAAGCCCATGATAAGGACTTTATAAAATCCTTATTAGCTGATCAGCAAGGTATTCTTGATAATATTGGCCCATGGGGCGCTGACGCGCCAGAAGTGCTGCAATTGCGCTTTGTGCATAATATGAGCCCGCGATATGTGGTTGCTAATGTGAATTATGAAGACTTAGCCGCCTTTGATGCCAGCGGAAATCCGATAGACATTCACTTCTGGCAGCACAGCAGAGGTGTGGCGATGAATTTCAACCGCTCGATTGAGTCTTCGGTGGATCTTATCGCCACAGGCTGGGACAACACCGCCAATAAACTCAAACAGATAGACCATATCACCGCCAAGCTGACCCTTATCCCCGAAGGCAATAAGATAGTCGAAAAGTCGTGGGATGAACTGGTCGCGAATCCTTACGCCTTCGGCGATGCGAGCCTCACCATTCAGGTGCTCGACGCCGAGGCAAAGCTATTTAAAGTCGTAACAAAGCAGAGTAACACTCAAAACATTAACCTTCCTTTTCAGCAATTTAAAGGAAAGATGGCCGAAGCCCGTCACGATGGTGATTATCCCCAATGGTTAACAGTGACGGATAAGGAACTACTGGGGGAATTAATCGGTGTCGATGATCCTCATCACCTTAGCACCCGCGCCCTGTTACTTAAGCTAGATGAAATCCCTAAAACCGTTGTAATCGTAGAGAACCAGCCACAGCCGGAGTTAAGCCAAACCAAGAACATCCGCTTTGTGACCTTTACCGACTACAACCAAAATCTGGCCAATCCCCTAAGCGAGTTTGGCGATTCGAGCCTCAATAACTTCCTCTATCAAGATCTTGAACCATCAAACGCTGAAATCAGTGCGATCCAAGGGATAAAACCTGAGACTGAAAATGGCCATAATCTGTATATTCCTATGTCAGCCGCATTAGCGAGTGCCTGTAAACCTGAAATAGAACAAGGTTTTAAAGAGGGGAAACACGAAGTCACTTGGCAGTTTGAGCATAATGCCCCAAACGGACCAGCCTATACCCTGATGACGCCCGACCGCGAGCGGCAGTTTTTCTACGATAAACACATCCAAGGAAAAATCCATTGCCAAGGTGATATCAGTTGGCAACCCTTAGAGCAGGCAGCTAACCCACGTCCTTGGTTAATCGATTTACAAGCTTGGCTAACAAAAACCGGTTATGGTGACGAGCCGAGTAAAGATCTTAAGAACTACTTTAAAGTCGAGGATGCCCAAGGCAAATCCCTAACGATTCGACTGCCCGAAACCACCGAACTGCGGATTAAAGAGGCGCTGGTCGATGGCCGCTATTTGAGTGTGGAGGGCCCTGCAGCGAAGGTGAGTTATATGACTCTCTCTCAAAACCCCGTCGACATCCCCTATGAATTCACCTTTAAGCCTTTGCCATAAGGAGCAGTTATGCGTCTATTTATATTAAAACTGCTCCTTGGAGCATTCGTACTTATCAGCACCCATGCCAATGCACAAAAGGTGTTACTCGATGCCCATTGGAAGGTTGTCAAAGATGAAAAACAGGCTCAATACTATCTAAAACAATCGACCGAAGTGATCGACGGCCATTATAAGGCTGAGGTTTATTACAAAAACAAAGATATGCTTTTCTGCGCCAGTGCCCTCGCCGATAACAAAATTGGCAAAACCCTCACAAGCGAACAATTCCGCGGAGCTTATCAATGCTACTTTGAGGATGGCAAGCCCTACGAACAAGGCTTTCGCAACGAGCAAGGTCAACTTCATGGCCTGCTCAAAAAATATATCGCCACGGGTCAATTGTATGTTGAATCGCACTATGAAAATGGCGTTAAACAAGGCCTTGAAACGGGTTACTGGGAAGGTGGGAAGATCCGGTACAAAACGACCTATAAAGATGGCAAAGAGGTCGGTATAAGCGAGCTTTTTGATAGCGAGGGCAAGCTTAGGGGCAAAGTCTGTAATAGTGGTACTTGTGTTACCCAGTACTATGACAATGGCAACTTACACGTCGAAATCCCTATGGTGGATGGGCTTACACATGGCGACGAGACCAATTGGGGCTTTGGTAAAATCATTTCGACCCAAGCTTATGTCAAAGGTAAGAAACACGGGGATTACTTCGAATATTTCGACGATGGCAAGGTAAAGCGCCACTACCGCTACCACAATGATTATAAAGTCGGTGAACAACTGGATTACTTTAAAAATGGCCAGATAGCCCAAAAGGAAATCATAGAGGCGCCATGGAATGTGAAGTTAGCGGTTAAATACAATGAAAAGGGCGAAATGCTCAGTTCAATCGAAGAAAAACACCAAGACAACAACTGGGTTTACCGTAAGCATCAACGCTTTAATGACGGTCAACTTACCTCTAACATAGAAGAAGACAAGCTTAAAAAATGGGTCCTCAGCGAAACATTTGAGCAAGGTGAGTTAATCAGCCGCAGCGAGCATATCGATAACCAATTGACAGGTTTATATCTGCAAACCTTAAACCGAACTCAAACCTTAAAAGTCATTACCCGGGAATATTTTAAAGAGGGCAAGCGCGAAGGCCCCTACGAAATGCTGAAAATTAACCATGAGACAGGGGAACAGTGGGTGGCCGAGCGCGGCCAATATGCCAACGACAAGCCCGTTGGCGCTTGGAAGAAACAACAAGAAGATGCCACCCTCACCTTTAGCTATGATGCCCAAGGCGAGCTCGATGGTGAATTCCGTAATGAGACAAGTTCAGGGCAACTGCTTGAATTAATAAATTTTAACCATGGCAACCCCGATGGATTAGTGCAACGTTACGCCACGAACGGCCAATTGTATGAAAAGGGCGAGTACCGCAATGGTCAACAGGATGGCGATTGGGTGTACACCCATGCCGAGTTCGGTTTTAACCCAAGGCCAAATCCTGAGAGACACTATTGGTACGGACGCTTCGACCAAGGTAAACAAGTCGGCCACTGGGAACTGCGTAATACCGAAGACTATGTGCTTGAAATAGCGAATTATGACGAGCAGGGCAGGCTTCATGGTAAACAATACGAATTTAGGGATAATGGCTGGATAGAAGTGATCAATAGCTTCCATCATGGCGAGTTTTTAAATCGGGAAATACCGCCGCCGGTGATTACCTCGGACCATGTTTTCCCTATTTTTTAGCCTAAGCATATTCGCTTAATCGATTAACTTAACCCTTGGCGCTGTGCACTGTATATAAGTGCACAGCCCGATAAATAAACTCAACAGCAAAAAATTAGGATTCTTGTATAGGCTGCAAACCGCGCGGCCTTAAGACCCCGAACAGAGCAAGGAATCAGCATGTTCAATACGCCATTTCGCTTTATCAGCCTCGCGATTGCGGGAGCCAGCTTAACCAGTGTCCATGTACAAGCAGCGCAAAATCTCTCCTCCATGATGGTCGAAATCCGCCAACAGGACGGAATTCCCAGCTATTACAATCTCGCCACTGGCATGCCCTTAAATGGCGATATCGCCATAGTGCGCGATAACCAAGGCTATACCTTAGGGCAGTTTTCCGAGGGGATCCCTAATGGTAAATGGCAAGTATTTCATACCAATAACAGCAAGCTAGTCGAAGGAAACTATCAGCAGGGTTATCAAGATGGCACTTGGCATATGTTCGATTTGAGCGGCGCCGTTACTGAGGAACAGCAATTTGCCAAAGGCGTGCCCACGGGCGAATGGAAGGAATACAACAGCAGCGGCCATCTCAGCCAAACGACGCGCTATAAAGACGGTAAAAAGGAGCAAGTAAAACGTTTCTATGCCAGTGGCAAACTGCAAGCCCAAGAAAGTTACCTCGATAACCTGCGCCACGGGAAATGGGAAAGTTTCTATGAAAACGGTACCTTGTCCCAAAGCCAGAGCTATGCGAACAACCAACTCTCAGGTTCTTATTTAGAACAAAATCCCAATGGACAAGCCACAGTGACGGGCCGCTTCGATGCAGAAGGCCGTCGCCAAGGAGCATGGGAAACCTTTTTCGATGACGGGACTAAATCAAGCAACAGCCAGTTTAATCTCAATCTGCTCGAGGGTGAAGAACGGACATTTTACCCCAATGGTGAACTCGCCAGCCGCTGCCAATATAGCGCTGGGCAACGCCAAGGGAAATGCCAGCAATTTAATGATGCAGGTAAATTACAAGTTGAAGAACAGTATGTTAATGGTGCATTAGACGGGCCACAGCAATATTTTAATGCCGAGGGCATTCTCACCAGTGCTCTCAACTATAAACAGGATCAACTCGCCGGTACGCAAAAATATTTCCACAACAACGGCCAACTTAAAGAATTACGTAACTACCAAGACTCAAAGCAGGCTGACAATGGCCAATATCCGCTTCATGGACCATCGGAGCGTTATGACACCGAAGGTAATTTGCTCGAAAAAAGCCACTACGATATGGGAATTAAGGATGGCCAATTTGAGCGCTATCACGCTGGCAAGCTGCAATCCTCCGAGCAATGGCGACAAGGGCAGCGTCACGGTGAATCACGCCGTTACCACAACAATGGCAAACTGCGGACGCTAGATCAATACGTTGAAGGTAAACCAACAGGAAAATCAGAAACCTATTTTGACGACGGCACAGTGAGTGAGCGCGGCGAACGTATCGATGGCCAATGGGTCGGAAAATATGAGTCATTTTACGATAACGGTAAACCTCGGGAAGTATCTCACTACGCACGGGATAAAAAAGACAACGCCAGTCGTTACCCTCTTGATGGCCATTTCGCCCGCTGGTATGCCAATGGTGATCCTAATGAAGAAGGCACATATCAAAACGGCAATAAAGAAGGCCTATGGATACAGTACAGCGAAGGCCTGAAACAACGGGAGCAAACCCTCGCCAATGGCAAACTTAATGGTAACTATGCAGAGTATTACCACGGACGCCGCCGTGTGACAGGGGAGTATCTGGACGACCAAAAAACCGGTCTATGGACGGATTATCGCTACGAAGAAAAAGACCCTACCTATGGCACAATCCCCGAGGGGAATATCCAGCAAAAAAGCCATTGGCAGAAAAACAAGCGCCACGGAATTAGGGAGTTTTACAGCGTTAAGCAAGTAGTTTACCGCTCAGAAACCTATGATAAAAATGACAAAACAGGCCCGTATGCCGAGTACTATCCCAACAATGGCCAGCTAAAACTCAGCGGGGCTATGGATAAAGGTAATCAAACTGGACTGTGGGAAAGCTGGTTTGAGGACGGGATGCAAGCTGCTAGCACTGAGTTTTTAGATGGTCAAAGCCATGGCCAAACAAAAGAATATTACAGTAACGGCCAACTCAAATTAGAGGCAATTTATGCTAAGGGTTCGCTTGATGGTCAAGTTAAACAATATCACCAGAACGGTAAGCCAGAACTCGTTGAAACTTGGGTGAAAGGCCAAAAAGAAGGCGATGCCAGCTATTACCACAACAATGGCAAGTTAGCCGAACAAGGCACTTATCTTAGGGATCGCAGGGAAGGCCTATGGCAAAGTTTTTGGCCTAATGGTGAAAAACGCACTGAAGGCAGTTATCTCAGCGATCGAGAATCAGGTGATTGGAATCATTATGATCAACTCGGTAAGCTGATTAAAACAGAACACCATGGCTAGCTTAAAAATGGGGTTTTAGATTAAAAAGCGATCTAGTTCAAACATTTATCCTTAACTCCAAATCTAAAGGAAGTTTCATGCAAAGTGTGCCATAACCAGTGTCTATACTAACGGCCTTTTTTTTCGTTTAGGACAAATTGCCTATGAAGACATTTATGAAAGACGAGTTAGCCCTGCTACTGGGAATACTGACCTTAGTATTCTTTAAAACCGGTGGCGATAGCTTACTCGCCGATGGCACCGCCCTCTCGACCTATATTCCCGTTTCACTCGCCCTATTGGGTGTAGTGACTTGGGCTATTTTCTCTGTGGTACGCCACTCAGATGCACTAGCGATTAAGCTTGGCGATCCCTATGGCACCTTAATCTTAACTTTATCGGTCATTTCACTCGAAGTGGTGATGATCTCCTCCGTGATGCTGACCGGAGAACCTAACCCTGTCATGGCGCGCGACACTATGTTCGCCGTAGTCATGTTGATCATCAATGGCTTAGTGGGCTTTACATTATTACTTGGCGGCTGGCGTTACCATACCCAGCATTTCAATTTAGATGGCGTAAAATCCTATCTCGTGGCGATTATTCCCCTCGCCCTACTCTGTTTAGTACTGCCCAATTTTACCGAAGGTGGCACTATTGGCGGCATGTCTAAAGCCATGTCTTGGATGCTGATCATTATTTCGATTCTGCTCTATGGCGTCTTTTTAGTGGTACAAACGAAGAGCCACAGCCATTTCTTTGTCGATGCCGATCATGAAGACCATGAGGAACACCACGGCATACTACGCAGTAATGCTTACCATACCATTCTATTAATTGGCTACTTACTCGTGGTCATTTTGCTGGCAAAAACCTTAGCTATGCCCATCAATTACAGCGTAGCAACCCTAGGCGCTCCACAGGCATTAGGGGGCTTTATTGTGGCCTGCTTGATTTTATCTCCCGAAGCTGTGGGAGGCTTTAAGGCCGCGTTAAACAATCAATTACAGCGGGCGATGAATCTGTATTTTGGTTCAGTACTCGCGACGATTGCACTCACAGTCCCCGCGGTATTAATTATTGGCAGCGTGATAGATCAAGAAGTCCATTTAGGCCTGTCACCCGCCGACATGGTGCTGTTAATCACCAGTTTAATGGTCTGTAAGGTAAGCTTTAGCAGCGGTCGCACCAATGCACTGCACGGCGCGACTCATATAGTCTTGTTTATCGTTT
Source organism: Shewanella sp. SM71 (assembly GCF_025653905.1). Lineage (NCBI taxonomy): Bacteria > Pseudomonadati > Pseudomonadota > Gammaproteobacteria > Alteromonadales > Shewanellaceae > Shewanella > Shewanella sp. SM71. The sequence continues at coordinate 31,194 of NZ_JAKKRW010000025.1, read as the reverse complement.
ACTTGTTCTTAATGTTCGAACATGCCTAAACTTTATTAAATCCAAGGCCGAGCGTGATTTATTTGCGTCTCGGCTTTACGCTTTTCTCATCCAGATTGACCCGCAGTAAGAGTACAAACCAAACTAAAGCGCCAACAACAAACCAGATAAAAATCCACACTAACTTATGGCCATTACGAGCCTCAAATGGTTCAAATTTGGGCATAAAAATCGTTTGATGTTCAGCTTGATAAAGCGGACTTTTTTGTGCGGCGCTGAGCAACTCTGAACGAAGTGAGGATGGGGCTAATCGTTCAAGGTAAACAAAACTCTGGGGGTCCAACTCATTGAACTCATTTAGGGATTTAGCCACAAATGCTTTGAATTGCGCTTCTTTCTCATTGGGTTCAAGTCGATTACTGATCTCCTGCTGATAAACTTTACCATACCAAGCGAGGGCCTTAGCATGCCAACTGTCTGCACGCTCTGCAAAAATCGGCATAGCGATATACAGCGCCATATTTAAGTGACTACTATGTTTACCTGTAACCTCTAGTCTTCGCTGCAAACCAATTTGCGTCTTATCAATATAAGATTGCTGCAACTGATAATACTGAGTATTTTTATGGAGATACAATTCTTGTATCGATGCTAATTGCGTTAACTTCCCCGTGGTCGTCTTGAGATATTCCTGCGCAACGATGCAAGGAACAGCCATTAATTGCACCGCGATCAATAAATAGAAAAAACGCGAATTATCTTTAACAAACTTGAGTCGTTTTAGCCTAGGCCGGATATAAATGATCGACAATACCCAAGACAGTATCTGCGGCAGCCACAAATTAACGATATCTTCATCTAGGCTAAAAAACTCAAGGTTAACCAACAACAGCCAATGGACAAAACTGTAACCAGAAACAAATAACAGGCTGAGAAATAAGAAGGGAAAATAGATAAGTTGAATTTTTTTTAAAAATACATCCACACGAATGTCATCCTTGAGAACATAAAATAACGACTATGGTACGCTCAAATCCATCATAAATTTACCAAAATTGAATAGAAACTCAAAGCGTTAAAACATAAAGGCCAGATTGATTGCTCATCTGGCCTTTATGTTTGTACTTTTATAAAGCTGCAACCGAGAAACTAGGTCTCACTCAACTTAGCTAATTGCTGCTGGCTACGTTGTTTCTTGTATTGCTTAGCTTCAGCAGGAATAGGAGTGACTTTGCCAGTCTCTAGCCAGTTACGTAAACGGTTAGCATCCGCAATATGAGTATATTTGCCGTAAGCATCGAGCACGACAAATGCCACTTGGCGTTTTGCCATTTCAGTACGCATCACAAGGCAGTGCCCTGCTGCATTCGTAAAGCCTGTTTTGGTTAGATGAATATCCCAGTTATCTTTATAAACCAAACGATTGGTATTACGAAAATCTAAACTGTATCTTGGGTTGGCAAAGGTAACCGTCTTCTTCTCGGTCGAACTCAGCTGGCCTAGCATAGGATACTTTTCACTGGCCTTGAGTAATACAATCAGATCACTGGCACTCGAAACGTTTTTATAGGATAAACCTGTAGGTTCAACATAGCGGGTATTTTTCATTCCCAGCGCTTTTGCTTTGGCATTCATCGCCTTAATAAAAGCTTTATGACCACCGGGATAATGATGTGCAAGACTTGCAGCTGCACGGTTTTCTGATGACATTAAGGTTAGCAATAACATTTCTTTACGGCTGATTTCACTGCCGATACGAACTCGAGAATAAACACCTTTCATTTCTTTGGTATCACGGATGTTTACCGCAAGCTTTTGCTCCATAGGTAACTTTGCATCCAGCACCACCATAGCTGTCATCAACTTAGTGACAGATGCAATTGACATTACTGCATTAGGATTATTGGAATAAAGCACTTCATTGGTTTTTAAGTCCACGACTATCGCACTACGTCCTGCAATTTCTTGCTTTAATGGTGCTTGCTTCGTTTTTGCTGTCGATTGAGTTTTGGTGCTTTTATATGCGACAGAGGCCGAATCGGCTGAATGCGCTGTCGTGGCAACGGTGAGACTGCTGCACGCAAGAATAAAACTACTGAGCAGAAAACGGATCTTCATATAGATTTCACTGAATAGATAAGGGATCGATTGTGCTATGGCACAGGTTTTGGCTAAGTATAGGAGTTCTACAGTGAAAGAAATAGAATGCAATTAGACTTTTATCAGTAAGATCAGCACTTTCTTCTCAATTTTTTTATATAAAACCAGCTTAACCTGTCACCAATCCAGAGCAATAAAGCATCTAGATCTAGGCTTTTCAATTACAGTAGAGACAAAATCTTAGAAAGAGGCTTTTTTCAGTAGAATAATTTGAAATGAAAATAATGGGCGACTTTTTGCACTTTTAACAAAAGTCCCTATACAACAGTGGTTTCAAGCATCTAAATACGTCATTTTAGGCGAATGAAAGCGTTAACATACGCCCTAAAATGTCGCGTTATAGCATCTTATCCGCTAGCGTAAGACAAATTCGAGTAAAGCTTCAGTATCTTCACACTCTTGTATCAGTTGGTCTGTCAGCACAAAGCCGTGTCTGAGCAGCACTCGCTGTGAAGCTAAATTATGTTTAGCCACATGGGCAAAGAGGGGTCTTAAACTGACTAAAGGCAAAAATTGCGCTAAGGTCTGTGTCGCGATACCTTTGCCCCAATATTCACGGTCAATCCAATACCCTATAAGCGCTTGTCCATCACTTTGCCAATGCCCAATATTGCCCACAAACTTGCCATCGACCACTATCGCCCTTGGTAATACATTCACTTGTCCAAGAATATTTTGATGCCAATGTTTAAAAAACGCTTCCCGATCCCGAGGAGGAAATTGAGCAAGCTGGTTAGCAATGGGATCGCTTTGATGCACAAAAATAGCTTCAAGATCACTTTCAATAATCGGGCGTAAACTCACGCTGTATTGCGTGTTTGGTTGTTTGTCTGACTTACTAGACATAGGTATCACCATTAATACTATGTATTTCAACTTGGTACAGCATGCCACATTTTATGAAGGTAAGCTCAAAAAAAAAGCGCATAACCGAGAAGGAGTTAGCGCTCGAAGAGGCAAATTTGCCGAAATTGAGGTGTGTAAATTCAAGCCATAAAACTCACACGATAGCATTCAAAGCCTAGATAAAAATCAATGCAAAAACGGGTGCGCCTAATACCATAGCGATACCAATAAAAATCATAGTCAAACTGGCGATAACGCCCTCTTGCTTGCCGATTTCATTGGCTTTTGCGGCGCCAGCACCATGGGCAGATGCCCCTAGAGCAACACCTTTACCTAACGAAGTACGAATACGCATAAATTTAAATAAGGGATCGCACACCAAGATGCCAATAACGCCTGTAATTAACACCATCATAGCCGTCAACTCAGGCACGCCGCCAAAGGCACTGGTCGCTTCCATCGCAAAGGGAGTCGACACCGAACGCACCAGCAAACTCTTAGACAATTCCAACGGTAAAGGCACAAACTTCACCAGCAGCCAAGAAGACATCATCCCCAAAAACAATCCCGCCGTCACACCTAAACCAATCGTCAGCGGATACTGGCGGATCAAGTTACGCTCACGATAAATCGGCAAAGCAAAGGCGATAGTCGCGGGCGCTAACATGGCCATCAACCAATGGGTGTACTCAAAATAGGTTGGCAGCGGGATCTTAAGATTAAACACCAATAAGGTAATCACTATTGGCGCTAACACTATGGGCGCTAACCACCAGACTCTATGGTACTTATAGAGACGCTTGGCACCGAAGTAACAGAATATGGTCAGCAATAAGCTGAATAAGGCTAATCCGGTCTGCGACAACACAAAATCCACCACTTTTGAGTCTGTCATCATTAAGCCGCCTTAGCGTGGCGACGGGCTTGCTTTTTGATGTTCAGTTGGCGCTCAAAACGAAACACTCTATCGACCACAAAGCCTGTACCAAACATCACACACACACTGCCCATCACTAAAGTGAACAATATATTGGTGCCGTATTGCTCAAACAAACCTTCGTACTTAATAACGGATATCACTGGTGGGATGAAAAACAGCAATAACTCACCAATCAACCAAGCGGCGCCCAGTTGCACTGCATTTTCAGGAATGAGTTTAAAACCTAATAAAAATAAGAGTATGCCTAAGCCAATCACACTCCCTGGAATAGGAGAATGTGCCCAAGTGGCGAACCAGTGACATGCGAAGGACAGTAAACAGAAGAGGCCGATTTGGCTTAATAACAAAGCCCAATGTCGACACTGACGTATTGCGGCTTGTGGGAATGACATGATTTTCTCGGTTAGAACAAAGTTTTCTATAGGGCTATTCTAGGCTTGCCTATTTGATAAAAAAAATGAATATTAAGAATGTAATGCATGAATTTTAAGAATACATTTAAAGGTGAACCTTAATGGACCTCAAAGTTATCCGCTATTTTATCGAAATCGTCGATGCTGGAGGCTTCGGTAAAGCCAGCGAAAAAGTCCATCTCACCCAACCTGCACTATCAAAGGCCGTACGCCAATTGGAAGAGGAGCTAGACCTCATCTTACTCGAACGCGGTAAACGCGGCACCCAAGTCAAACTCACGCCCGCGGGCGAAGTTGTTTATCGACATGGCAAAGAGTTACTCGCTGGCCGACAACGCATGCTCGCTGAACTCACGGCCCAACGCAGCTTAACCGCGGGCGAACTCAATCTCGGATTGGCTCCTCTAGGTAGTGCCGAAATTTTTGCCCCAATTATTGCCAAATATCGCCAGCAATATCCGCAGATAGAGATGCACTTACTCGTCCGTGGCGGTGTAGAGCAAACCGCGGCAATCCAAAAGGGCGAAATTGAACTGGCCACTGGGATTATTGATTTTGATGAGGGCTATGACGGCATACGCGTGTTTAGCGATCCTATGGTAGTGGTACTGCCTAAGGAAAATCCGTTATCCACCCGACAGATATTATCGTTTAGTGATCTTAGTGCCGACCCTCAGGTGATGTTCGAAACCGAATACACTCTCTATCAATTAGTGCTCAATGCCTGCCGACAGGCAGGATTTGTCCCTAAAAACATTACCCGCGTTAGCCAAGCCGATTTCGGTATTGCCTTAGTCGCCGCGGGCACAGGGGTTATGGTATTACCGCGCTCCATCGCGCGGCGCTACAGCGTACCCGGCGTCGTAAATATCCCGCTGGCGAGTGACGAGCTGCGCTGGGAGTTATCCCTCTTTTGGCGCAAAGACCAAGTCTTATCCTTCGCGGCTCAAGCCATGATCGCCTTAGTCGAGAAGCACTTAACCCATAAATAACCCTATTCTTACCAAGGAACCACTAAGCTTAAACGCACTAGCGTATCACTATCCCATGGCAGAATAGGCAAATACTCAGCCGAGTTAACATCGACTTTAGCATAGTGGTCTAAATTGTATTTAGTATGCTCGGCGCTCAGCATTAACACGCTATTGGGCCGCCAAAAATCGGTTTGGTAACTCAGCTCAAAGCGATATTGATTCTCTAACCATTGGTCTTCGTCTTGCCAGGTTTGTGCGGCCACTTGCATATGTAGCTTAGGCGTCACATTTGCCCCTACACTTCCCATAAAGGTATAAGCAAACGTACCATTGCCAAAATCGCCACGATCGTAACCTCGAGTTCTAGGCACATCATCATCGATTTCGAGATAGTAATAACCCGCACCCGCATTGAACTGAGCCTGTAATGCTTGCCCATCAAAGTTAGCTGTCAGCCCAGGAAATACCTTAGCTTGTTTCTCAACCGAGCTAACGGTATTACGCTTTCCCTGTAAATCGAACTGCCAACCGAATGAAAACGCGGGATTAACACGATAAAGTTCACCCCTCGCGGCATAGGCAGACTTAAACCACACAGGGATATGGTCAGGGTCGAGTTTATCGACATCTACGTCTATATAGGCATCCAGCGCCGCCGTCAGCAAAATATCGCTTTGGGTTTTATGTTCTAACAATAGACTCGCATTTACCCCTAAGGTGTGAGAATCCTCGACCACAAAATCATGGCTGCCTAAGCTGTAATGCCACTGAGTTTGCTCTTCGGCCTGCAGTGCACTCGATAAGCACAGGGCTAAACACACTAATGCTGAGTTGAGATAGTTCACTTTTGACTCCTGAAACATCGTTTCTAGCTTGATAATCAAATCAGCCAGAGGATTAAACTGCATAAAATAGGAATAACACCAACTAAGGTTGCCGTTAAAGAGCGGCTAAACTAGCCAATTTAATCAAAGAATAATAGGCGATAGTTCAAATTATGACACTCTCATTGAGAAGCCGCTAATAAACACCACAGAAGTATAGATAGCCAAAAACCTAACAGTAACAATAGTTATAGACCAAAGCACAATAATTCAACCCAGAAAAAACAACTTACACACAAATTTGTACAGGAAAGCAGCGGGCCTCAATCTTGCAACTGAAAACCGCAAAATAGAAATGAATTTTTAATCAATTTAACAGCATAATTATTGACACTTAATGCTCATCTGCCTATAGTCGCCACACTGATAGTGAAATCGAACAAGAGAGTCTTAAATGAAAAAGTCCATGTTATTAGGCGGCCTGACCTTAACTGCCACCTTGTTGTTAGCTGGATGCGGAAAAAGCGATGACGTGTTAGTCGTTGGTACTAATGCCGCCTTCCCTCCTTTTGAATATGTTGGCGGCCAAAGTGGCGATGAAATCAAAGGCTTTGATATCGATCTGGCCAAGCAAATCGCTAAAGATGCGGGCAAGACGCTGAAAGTCGAAAATATGAAGTTCGATTCACTGATCGTCGCACTCAACTCAGGCAAGATTGATTTTATCGCCTCAGGCATGACGATTACCGCTGAACGTCAAGCAAACGTAAACTTCTCTGAGCCTTACTACGAAGCGACTCAAGTCGTACTAGTCAACAAAGATAACGATAGTATTCATACGCTTGAAGATATTAAAGGCAAACACTTTGCGGTGCAGTTAGGCACCACCGCTGACATTATGTCGAAAAAATACACCCAAAATATCACCGCCTTTAATACGGGTTTCGAAGCCATTATGGAGCTTAAAAATTCAAAGGTAGATTTAGTGTTATTCGACAGCGAACCTGCCGCTAACTATCTGGCTAAAAATCCTGAATTAAAGATGATCAAACTGGATTTTCCTGCTGAGTTTTATGGTTTCGCCGTGTCGAAAGAGCAGCCTGAACTGTTGGCGAGCATCAATAAAACACTGGCTAACATGAAAGCTGACGGCCAATATCAGACGCTCGTTTCTGCCCATATAAAGTGATATCAGCATGATAGACGCAATTAATACCTCGCTGTTTAGCCCGATTGGCGAAGATGGCATGATAGGCATACTGCTGATATTAAATGGTTTGAAAGTGACATTAATCGTCACTTTCTTCGCCATGTTATTAGGCGCAGTGTTAGGCATTGGCACCACCTTTATGAAGATGTCGTCTAGGTGGTATATCCGCTTCCCCGCCAATCTTTATGTCGGTGTGATCCGTGGCACCCCAGTAGTTGTGCAATTAGTGATCCTTTACTTCATCGTGCTTTCAGCCTTAGATGTCGATAAGATCACCGCCGCTATTATCGCTTTTGGTCTCAATAGCGGCGCGTATATTTCTGAGATAATCCGCGCGGGGATTCAAGCCGTTGATAAAGGTCAAACCGAAGCGGCACGTTCACTTGGCTTGTCCCAAGCAATGACCATGAAGTCGATTATTCTGCCCCAAGCGATTAAGAATATTCTGCCCGCACTTGGTAATGAATTTATCGTGCTCCTCAAGGAAACCGCCGTCATTGGCTTTATCGGTGGTGTTGACCTTATGCGCGCCGGTGAAATCATCCGTAGCCGTACCTTCGAGGACAGTGTGCCCTTATTTACCTGCGCCCTTATTTACCTATTCCTGACCTACAGCTTCACATTTGTGCTGTCGAAATTTGAAAAGAGGTTGAAACAAAGTGATTAAAATAACCAACCTGCATAAAAACTTCGGCGATAACCAAGTGCTCAAGGGCATTAGCGAGCATATTCGTCAGGGTGAAGTGGTGAGCGTGATCGGCCCAAGTGGCAGTGGCAAGAGTACCTTTTTACGTTGTATTAATCTGTTAGAGCAGCCAAGCCAAGGCGATATCGAGATTGAAGGTCAATTGATCACAGCGCCAAACGCCTGCGTAGATAAACTGCGGCAAAAAGTGGGCATGGTGTTCCAAAACTTTAACTTGTTCCCCCATAAAACCGTCATCCAAAACATCACCTTAGCGCCCATCAGCCTAAAACTGATGACGCCAGCTCAAGCCGAGACCAAAGCCCTCGACCTACTGGCACAGGTTGGTTTAAGTGACAAAGCCAATGCCTACCCCGCCAGTTTATCAGGCGGCCAAAAGCAAAGGGTCGCCATTGCCCGCGCATTGGCCATGGAACCAGACTTGATGCTGTTCGATGAGCCAACATCGGCACTCGATCCTGAAATGGTCGGTGATGTATTAGACGTGATGAAAGATTTAGCGCTAAAGGGCATGACCATGGTCATTGTCACCCACGAAATGGGGTTCGCACGGGATGTATCCGATCGAGTGATCTTTATGGACGGCGGTTATGTGGTCGAATCTAGCCCACCCGATGAGCTATTCACTCACCCGAAAGAAGCCCGTACCCAAGCGTTTTTAAGCAAGGTACTGCGCTAGCTTAAGCAGCTTAAGTCCTTTCCCTCATGCTCACTGCAGTGACTTTAATAAGTGCCTGCAGTGAGTAAATGATTCAAATTAGGATCCTAACATTCAACGTTTATGACAAAGACTAAATTAAACAAGTCAGGATACAATCATCTTTCACAACACCATAAAAATTATGCCTTTGAATTAATAGGTATTGAACAAAAGCTAAATAGCCGTTTATCTGTTCAGGGAGTTTATTGTCATTGTGTCTCCAGCGACACGCCGTGAATATGTCCTTATAGGCTCGACGGCGACATCCATGTCGCCAACGGTCACTGGTGCCCCAATGCCAATTTTAACTACCAGTTTTGCTATATATACGTAAAAAGCTAGTAGACATAAATGGGTTAGAATTCTTGCTCTAATCTATGATTTTCGGATTAAATTTTCTATGGATTAACGCCGCGCTCTAGGACAAACCGAAGCGCAGCGTAGATTTGTCACAGAGCGCCTTGTTATGCGCTTGCCGCTTCACTTAAATCAATCTCCATTGGAATCTGATATGAATTTGTGTAAAGGCTAGCTTTAAATGATGCCCTCGGCGTGATCAAGACTTTTCCATCTTTTACTGAAATTGTACCGACCAGAGGAAATATATCCGATGGCCCCTTAAGATCAACAAACCTTTTAGTGAAAGTAGTACCTGTTTTGTGGTTAATGTATTTTACAAGCCCATGAGATGCTTCGCCATTTGGGCGCAATTTATATGAAACCAGAACCGAATATGACTTAGTATGTTTTGCCTTAACCGGAAGCTCGACCGCAGAACCAAATCTTTCCACCTCGTTTGAAGCAAGCTTGATTTTTTCGGTTTTTTCTATGCTCAACTTACAAAGGTGCTCAAGACACTCAAAGGTACTGCGAATTACAAATTGTTCAAGTTCGGACTCATTTAATGATTTTAATTTCTCAAAATTTACACCACAGTCTATATACCTAAGCCACTTTTCTGGTGTTCTATCGGAAAAAACCATCGTGCCTTCTGGAATAGCATTTGTGTAGTTTACATATAGGTGATCGAATTCTCCGAGGGATAATCCATTTTCACCAAGTATTGTGGCTATGCGAGCACCCCAGTAATGAAGCAGCTTAGGAAATTTGAAAAATCTAGAACAACTCGAAGGTAGACTCTTACCTGTCTCATATAGGGAGTCGCTAGCGTAATACCTAATATCTATTAATGCTTTTTCCATTTATATATCCGCTCTCTCTTCACGCATAGCCGCAAACAGCTGCTTTGTATTGGATTGTTTTGCGGTAGCGTAGCAAAACAAGGAACGAAAAAGCCATCAGGCTGGTTTGCATTGTTATGTGTTACTCACAGAATGGACAAAATAAGTTGTTCATGAAGTCTAGTGGATCAATATTGGAGCTAGGTAGTAGAACCGTAACTCTACCGTGCTTTTGACATTCTATTTCTTGGAAGCCACCTTCTGCTTTTAAAGTACTTATTTCCAGATCGCTCCAGCCGCACCAAGGGCAACATTTTATCTCAGCTTCAGTGATAGCAGCAATTTCCTGCTCCCAGTTACACTCTCCGCAATGGACTTTGCGAATCGTTCTGGCTTCTGTGAGGTTTATTACTTTGGGTCTTTCGATCATTAAGATTCCCCTACACATAACGTTGGGTATAAGCGGATCCGCGTTAGCGAATAATAAATCAAGCCATCCATTTTAAACCAACAACATAATGCACTTTTGGCTTGCCTTCAACCAGCGATGACTTTGTTAAGTAACTGAAATCATTCAGCTGTGTGCTAGGCTATATGCAGATTGATCACTGGAAGCAAGATATTCCGATAATACCTATTCTTGCTCCCAATTATCCCCTTCTCGGCGACAAACATAGTCATAGTAAAGGGTGGAACCAAAGGGCTGAAATTCCATCTCAATGCCGTTTTCGTAATACTGACCATTTTCGCAGTCCATTCTGTCATTAAGTCGTACTAAGGCATCATGAATACCACCACGTCTAGCATTAATAAGCATCTTGACGAGAATCTCTCTTTGCTGGACAGTTAGTGACTTTAAGAACTCATTTATTTCTGAATTTTCCTGCCTGTTTGGATAGCTCCCTTCTTGCAAGACCCATTTTTCAAATACTCCATCATGTAACTGAGCAAACTCGTCAACAAAGCATTTCCACAATTCAACTGAACTCATTTTTTCTCCTGAAAGCATAACGCAGTGCCCATGCGCGTAAACTTGTGAATGCCGCAGGCCTCGAATGCCTCACTCTGTTATGTGTCTGCTGCTTCATTAAACAAAATCCTGTTTGAAAACGGATCTGTTACAGTAAAGCAACGATCGCCCCAAGGCGCATCTTCAATACTAGGTTTGTTGTATTTATATGGCTTAGAAGTCACATGAGCAAATAATTGATCAAGTTCACTCACATTCACAAAAACCTTACAGCCAGGAGTACAGTCGCCTGAATGTTCGCTCAAGTGCAAAACAAAATTACCAAGTGAAACTTGTATATAAATCGGGTAGCCATCCTCAAAGCGATGTTCCCAATCTAATTCCATACCCAGAAAGCCAAGATAAAACTCTTTGGCTTTATCTTCATCAAAGATCCGCATAATTGGGATTGTCTGAAACTTCATGCCATCTACTCCATCACACATAAGCTTTGTCTAGTGCGCATAAGCACCCAGTTTCAAATTTTTTTTGAAACTAATACCTGCCTTGATCACATTGTTTTTTAGTTAAACCTGCTTAAAATGCTGCCATTGAATTTGTATTCCTTAATGATTTGGAGCCGTTACATGAGTGATTTAAGTTTCTTCGCCAAAAAGCGCTACACCACTAAGGCCTTTGATCCAACTAAGACGATTCCTGCGGATAAAATAGCAGAAATCAAAACCTTATTGCAGTACAGCCCATCATCGACTAACTCACAGCCTTGGCATTTTGTGTTAGCGAGTACGGCGGAAGGTAAAGCGTTAGTTGCCCAAGCGACCGAAAACTATGCGTTTAATACCCAAAAAATTCTCGATGCTTCCCATGTACTCGTACTCTGTGCTCGTGCTCAACTAGATGAAGCACACTTACTGCAAGTGCTCGAGCAAGAAGCGAAGGATGGCCGCTTTGCTAATGAAGAAGCCAAGCAAGGCCAACATAATGGCCGTTCTTTCTTCGCTAATATGCATAAATTTGAGCTGAAAGATGCCCAGCATTGGATGGAAAAACAAGTCTACTTAGCGCTTGGCACTTTAATGCTCGGTGCAAGTGTATTAGATATTGATGCGTGTCCGATCGAAGGTTTTGATGCCACTAAAATGAATCAAGTCCTAGGCTTAAGAGAACAAGGTCTATGTGCCTGCGTGGTTGTCGCCTTGGGTTATCACTCAGAAAATGATTTCAACGCTAAATTGCCTAAGTCTCGCTTAGATCAAGAAGTGATCTTCACCGAGATCTAGTCCTTCACTCTATGTGAAAATAATCATGCCCTTGATTTTATGTGATATAAACAAGGGCATCATGTCTAAAACTATCCATCTCTTAACTGCCTTTCACTAAAACCTCACTGCTGTTAACGGCTTATTTACGCCGAGAAACCATCTAAAATAGGAGTAAACCATCACGGTATTGCTCTAAAATTCATCTTTGCCTACACTTTGGCTCTGTGGCATAGTTTGCGGCTCAACTTAGTGAATGATCATTTATCGTCGCCTTTCGAGTCATCTTTGTTGCAGCCCAGCAGTTTTATCGGCGCATTGGTAACACTCACAATTTAGGATGGGACAGTCAGTATGTTATTTGCCAAACCCTCACTCACTGAAGAACCTCAATCGATTCGAGTTGCAAACACTAAGGGCGATAACCCACTGATCTGGCCGTTGCTTACGGTTTTACAAGCCTCAAATCAAAGTTGGAAAATCCATCACTTAGCCACTGAATTACAAACCCAAGGGCTGATCCACCAGCTTGATGAAAATCCGGGTAACGATTTATTCAAACGTAACTTCCTACTGATGAACGCCCTGTTTGAACTGCAGGAAATATTACTGCCCAAGCAATGGCTGCAAGTCAAAGCCATGGAAATTCAAATCTTCCGCTTAGTACCATCAAACGTTAACCTGCTGATAATGCAAGATACTTCCCTGCGTGAGTATTACCTCGATTGGAATAACTACGACACCAGCGAAAACGTAGTACGAGAATTACTTGAGGCATTCTGGAGCAATTATAAGAGCTATATTGGCTTAAATATCAATCTGATGAACAAAGGTAACGCGCTGCGAGTTTTCGAATTAGACGAGAGTGCTACCGCCCGTGATATCCGCAAGCAATGGCGTCGTTTAGCGCTCAAATGGCACCCAGACAGACCCGATGGCGATGCGGCGCGTTTTCGCGAGGTGTGCGAAGCTTGGCAGTCGCTTAGGGATATTGCGTAAGAATTTAGTCAGTGATGATGCAGAAAGGGGCTTTAATCAACATGGACCGACTTAGCGATGCGATCCTGCCTACAGTCCTGCCAAATCTAAGGTAAAACTTCCATTGAGATCACAGATTTAGCCTACTAGCTTCATGCCAATTCAGTCATAATTAAGCCTTTCCATTTAACCTGAACCTATGTGTCAACGCTGGCATTTTGGCTAGCTTAACTCCTAGGTTGAAGCTCACTCTATCTCTTATGTTGACCGTTGAATGTCAACGATAACAACGACTGACATTGTGAATTCAATCCCACCGAATTTGAGGAAACTATGATTAAACAATTAGCCTTGGCTGTAACCTTAGCGATTGCACCATTGAGCACCTTTGCCGCCAATTTTGTTGAAGGCACACATTACACTCAAATCTCGACCAAAGCGCCTAGCAGCGAACCAAAACTGACTGAATTCTATTCATTTTATTGCCATAACTGCTTCAATATGGAAACCAACTATTTGCCTGATATCAAGGCAAACCTCAACAAACAGATAAGTTTCGACAATAAGCATGTCGACTTTATGAATAGCGACATTGGCACCGAAGTGATGCGTTCATTAGCCGTGATCCAAAGCGTGGATAACAAAGACGCCTTAACCCATGCCATGTTTACCGCAATCCAAGGCGCAGAGGGCGCAAACGGCCACGATCACAGTGCACCTGGCCATCAGCATGAGCCGCAAATTAACAGCCGTGATGACATCAAAAAAGTCTTCGCCCAATTTGGTGTCGATGCTGCTAAATACGATGAATTAGCCGATAGCAAAAGCACTAATGAAAAGCTTTCCCTGTGGCGCACCCAGCAGAATGAATTCAAAATCGACAGCGTACCCGCCTTTATCGTGAACGATAAATATGCGGTAAATTTAAACAGCATCAAAACCTTAGATGAGTTAATTGGGTTAATTAACTACCTTGCTGTTGAGAAAGATGCCGCCCCCGCTAAAACCTCATCGGGTGGCAGTCTAGGCTGGTTATTTCTAGTCTTCGCCGCCGCAATTGGTGTGACCCGTCAGCAACGTCTTAGCTAATTTAAAACAATCGTTGAAATAAAAAATGGCCTCCAAATTAGGAGGCCATTTTTATGCGTGTTCAATCCAAGCTATCGATATAAGCGCTCAATATGGGTTCTGCAGTTTATTGCCGAATAAAATCAAGAATATGGCTCGCTGCCAAGACGAGATGTAGGATCAAGAAACCAATAAAAGCCTGCGCAAAGACTTGATGATAACCACGCCATGTCAGTGCCGTTGGCGTCCCTTGAACGATAAACCAAACGAGGCCCGTAACCCCTGTAGCCACTAGCAACAGCATGCCGATACCTTCTATGGCACTAAACAGCCCTTTGCCACCAGCGACGGGGAATTTGTTTTTAGCAAGTCCAACAATATCTTGCTTTAACTGTGCCCAATCGCCCGCCAACCAGCCAAAGTATTGGTGCCACTTGCCACGCAAGGTATTGCTGAGTAAAAAAAGAATCCCAAGCACAGTGCACGCTAAACCTAAATATACATGCAAATAATCCCAAAAACTGGCGTTATCGGGTATCCGTCGGCCCATAAAAATCCACGGACTGGAACACACGAGTAAAATAGTCGACACGACAATCCACACATGCAGTTGCGCCATAATGACTCGGCACAAGGAGCGAAGTTTAGTCATCATACTGATCATATTTAATGCTCCTTTGCCCTTGTGACTAAGGCATACATACAGCTTTCAGGGCGCGAATAGAATAGGGCTAAATGAAGCACCGAAATTTGATATCAAGCTTAAGCGCTGTGGATCTGCTCACCAAACTCAGTCACTTTCTGCCAATCCGTGTATTCAACATTGGTAACAGGGTCCGTAGGTCCTTTCGTTAACCACATAATGAAACGGATAATATTTCTATCTAAAGCGTTATAGCCTTGGTAATTCAAGTTACCCCCAAAAACGCGCAACAATTGTGGCCGCCAAGTGGTTTTACTTAAAAATGCCTGCATGTAAGGATTGGTCTCTGGGGTGTTTTTCTCGGGTTTACGTGCCACTAAACTGACAGAGAAAAAACCACTGACCTTATCCGTCAATACGGCTTGATGCTTTTCAATAAACTCGTACAAACTTGGGTTATGTTTACCATGGCGAATACTGGCGCCTATGATGATTTTGTCGAACTCAGTGAGCTCTGGAGCGGCCTTGATATCGGCAGTAACCACTTCATTACCCAAAGCCATTAACTGCTGTTCAAGCTTTTTAGCAATCTTTTGAGTCTGGCCGTGAACACTAGAGTAAATGATAAGAATTCTTTTCAATTTAGCCTCGATTAATCCCAAGCAAAATAACAATAAGCGGCCTAGAAAAGACGGTGCAGGCGACTTAATTTCGACTCTCTATGCCCGTTTGGCATATCAAATGACATCACAACGCTCAGACTAAATGCGCTAAAAGTAGCAATGGACACCCAGAGTCATTGGCATTCCAGTGGAATTTAACTTGGTATGCAAAAGTAAAATGACAATTAAGATATTTCATACTAGGTGATTTACCCGCCAATTTACATGAAATAGATCACGGGCTTAGCGCCAAACACCCCAAGTATATGCGGTAGTTTTAACTGCCTCACAAAAATAACGCTTTAGGTATATCCTCGCTTTAGCGTCTTTGTAACCTAGGGAGTTAATTCGCCTAAACATTGTTACAAAATTGAAAGGGATAAGTCACACCTTATATAGCCAACCTAAGGAAAAAGCATTAGCATTTGAACACTTATCGCCTGAGTCCCTTATCCATGAAAGCTATTCAAGCAAAAGATCCTAAAGCACTCTTGCTGTGGATGACCTTTGTTATGTCGCTCGTGTTTGCCGTTTGGCAGGCATTGCTCAACAACTTCGTGATTGAGAAAGCCCAATTCACTGGTGCTGAAATCGGCATGTTACAAAGCCTGCGCGAAATCCCCGGCTTCTTGGCTTTTACGGCAATTTTTGTGCTGCTGCTCATTCGAGAACAAGCCTTCGCCCTGCTCTCGCTCGCCATTTTATGTATCGGCGTAGCGGTAACAGGTTTCTTTCCTCAGGTCATAGGCCTATATCTAACGACTGTGTTGATGTCTGTCGGGTTTCACTATTTTGAAACCATCAACCAATCGCTAACGCTGCAATGGGTCGATAAAAAAGACGCAGCTGGATTTATGGGTAAAGCACTGGCGTGGCGTTCGGCGGCCGCTTTAGTCGGTTATGCCAGCATTTGGCTAGTAATGACTTGGTTGAAGCTAGACTACCTGCATATGTATTTGATTATAGGCGTATTAGGTCTCATCATTGTGCTAACCATAACATGGTATTACCCCAAGTTTGAGACAACGGAAATACAACACAAAAAAATCATACTGCGTAAACGCTATTGGCTCTATTACCTGCTCACCTTTTTTTCAGGTGCAAGGCGGCAAATCTTTATGGTATTTGCGGGCTTTATGATGGTTGAAAAGTTTGGTTATAGCGTCAGTGAAATCACTGCGCTGTTCTTAATCAACTATGCCGTTAATCTACTTTTTGCGCCTGCTATTGGTCGTTTGATTGGACGTATTGGTGAGCGTAATGCGCTTACTGTGGAATATATCGGACTCATCTTAGTCTTTATCAGCTATGCCCTAGTCGAACAAGCCCATATGGCGGCAGCACTCTACGTTATCGATCATTTACTTTTTGCGATGGCAATTGCGATGAAAACCTATTTTCAAAAAATCGCCGACAGCAAAGATATTGCCGCCACTATGTCAGTCAGTTTCACCATAAACCACATAGCGGCTGTGATTATTCCTGTGCTTTTGGGCTTATTATGGTTAACCGATCCCGCCTTTGTATTTTACATAGGGGCGGGCTTTGCCGTATGTTCGTTAATACTAGCGCTGAATGTTCCGCGCCATCCTGAACCGGGTAATGAAACCTTATGGTCTTGGCCAACTAAAAGTGCGAAATCAATCGCTAAAGTCGTTAAATAAAACGGCATAATAACGAACCAAAGAATTGGCTTAACGAGATGCTCAAACTAAAGAGATGATCATCTAAAGTGAGCTACAACCGAATGTAAGAGTTCACTAAGCCCACACCTCAACCACAGTGCAGGCTCAAGGATAAATAACGCGATGAAGGATTCAGATATTTTACTGTTGGCAGAAGAAGGCGAGTCAGCATCCGAGGTATCCGCTCGCAAAAAAGCCCTGCTACTTGGTCGCCAATTAGGGCTCGCCAGTGAGCAAGAATATCGCCCTGCGAACGCCTCAATAGCCGAGCGAGCTCAACATAGAGCACGCAAGTTATCGAGCGAATATCAGGCCAATGTGGAAACCATTTTTGCCTTAGCCCTCAGTTATACCCACTCAGATGTCACTGGGGTCGATCTTGATCCCGATTGGAGCCATCAATTTTTCTTGATGGCGGAACAAATCCATAACCGTAAGATGCAAGATTTATGGGCTCGGATATTGTCGAGCGAGATAGTGAATCCGGGAAACTTCAGTCTACGTACCCTAGCGCTGCTCAAGCAACTGACTCACAGGGAAGCACAAATTCTTGAAAAAGCCCTTGGCATGGCGGCTAAGGTAAATAACGAGCAGCGCCTAAAACTCATCAGTGGCTACCGCTTGTCAGGTGGGATTGGCCAGTATTTCCGTAAAACCACCTCAGTCAATTTAGGCTTATCCCAGTTTGGGCTACCTTATTCCAGTATTTTGACCTTAGTCGATGCGGGAATACTTCACAGCAGTGAGTTCGAAACCGGCCTACTCAATAACAAAACACCGATTCAATTTGCCCTGCAAGGCATACAAATGAAGCTTACGCCCAAGAGCGGTAATCTGCTTTTTAGCTATTATCGCTTAACACCGATTGGTGATGAACTCGCCCAACTAGTACAGCCTAAGCCGGATCAAGAATACTTGAAGGCTCTGCAGCTCTTATTTGCTAAAGACTTTAAAATAGAATAATGCTCACGCCATAAAAAATTATGAATCAATGGTATAAGCAGTAAAACCCAGAAATAACAAAGGAGCCTAAAGGCTCCTTTTAAGCAAGATAAGGGCTAAATGTTAAGCTAGCGCTTTTGCCTTATCGGCATTAATAACATTGATCGCCGTTAAATAATCGATTAATGCACGCACTTGAGTCACTAAATCGCCTTTGCTGGTATCTATGGTTAACTCAGCGGCTAATGGCGCTTCATAAGGTGATGAAATACCAGTGAAATTGCTAATTTCGCCACTGCGCGCTTTCACATACAACCCCTTAGGGTCACGCTGCTCGCACACACTCAAAGGCGTAGCGACATGCACTTCAATAAACTGCCCCGCAGGAAAACGGGCACGAATACCATCACGTTCTTCACGGGTCGGTGAAATAAAGGCCGATAACACCACAAGCCCCGCATCCACCATCAATTTAGCCACTTCGCCCACACGACGCAGGTTCTCATCACGGTCTTCAACCGTAAACCCTAAATCTTTACACAGGCCATGGCGCACATTATCACCATCGAGCAAATAAGTGTGGAATCCCGCCTCAAATAACGCCCGCTCTAATGCCCCCGCCAGTGTTGACTTGCCCGCGCCAGAAAGTCCGGTAAACCAAAGTAGTACTGGGTTTTGGCCTTTCTGCTCGGCTCTGGCGGCTTGGTCTACAGGATGTTGATGCCACACGATATTTGTCATAAAAACTCCTCAATCCCCATGTTGACTAACCGCTAACATAAGGACAATAAACTCAAGCTAATCACTAAAATGGAAAGATGATCGGCACCATAAATATCACTATCAGGGAATACAGCACAGATAACGGCAATCCAAGGCGGACAAAGTCACTGAAGCGATAATTACCCGCATTAAACACCATCAGATTGGTCTGATAGCCGTAGGGTGAAATAAAGCTCGCGCTGGCACCAAAGACAACGGCCATAATAAAGGGCCTTGCATCGACACCGTAATTAAGCGCAATCGCGTAAGCGATAGGGAACGCCAGCGCCGCCGCTGCGTTATTGGTCACCAGTTCAGTCAGCAATAAAGTCATTAAATACACGCCGACAAAAGCGCCAAATACCCCATAACCGTTAATAACTGAGAGTAATCCTTGGGCTAAACTGTTCGCAAGGCCTGTACTCATCATCAAGTTGGCAAGCCCTAATGCACTCCCCACGATCACCACTAATTCCAATGGGAAACGGCGTTTAAGCTCAGCTAGCGTGACTGCGCCTATGGCAAAATAACTGAGCAGCAATATCACTAAACCTTTAGCCAAGGGTAATATGCCAGTGACACTCAGGATGATCGTTGCCGCAAAGCCCAGCAATACCCAACGACCACGACGACTGTCTAGACGCACATTCAAATCTAAACCACTGATCGCTGCAAACTCTGAACTCAGCTTTGCGCTATTGCTAAAACCATCACCTGGCGTCAATAACAACACATCACCGGGTTGCAGAATAATGTCACCGAGTCCCCCCTTCAGCGGATGATTTCCGCGGCGAATGGCCATCACAGCCGCATCAAATTGCTCACGAAAACGCGATGCTTTCAATGAACTGCCCACTAAACTGGACGACGGTGCGAGTACAGCTTCAACTAAATTTTGTCCTTTGGCTTGATGTTTACCAAACCAATCTAAACCATCGAATTGGTGCAATAACTCAACCGATTCCACCGCGCCACTAAAGCGCAGCACGTCGTCCGCTTGCAACACTAACTGGGGCGGCACAGGGCAAATACAAATGCCACTGCGTTCTAATTCAACCAGATATAACTTTTTCAGCGCCCTAAGTTTATTATCCACCACACTGCGACCGACCAAGGACGAACCTTTCGCCACATGGGCTTCGAGCAAATATGGCAGCGCTTCTTCACCTGATTCTTCCCGTCTGTCGGGCAGAATGTTCGCCAGTAAGGTCAGTAACAATATACCCGCGACAACGATCACCACTGCAACTGGCGTAAACTCGAAGAACCCTAAGGCGGGTAAGCCGGCGTTTTCTACAAAGGAGTTCACAATCAAGTTAGTCGAGGTACCAATCAGGGTCAGTGTGCCACCTAAAATTGCCGCATAATTTAACGGCAATAATAACTTAGCCGGCGCGTGAGCCTGATTGCGGCGCACAACACCAATCAGTGATGCCACGACCGCAGTGTTATTGGTAAATGACGACAGCAAAGCCGTCGAAAAACCGAGCTTTGCCATTGTCATAGGCAAAGAATTATTACCTATGACTTGACTCAACTTTCCCAGCAGGGACGTTTTTTCTAACGCAGTCGCGGCCAACACCAAGAGGACCAGCGTGACTAAGCCAATATTGGTAAAGCTTGTTAATGCGGTATC
Organism: Shewanella sp. SM71; assembly: GCF_025653905.1. Classification (NCBI taxonomy): domain Bacteria; kingdom Pseudomonadati; phylum Pseudomonadota; class Gammaproteobacteria; order Alteromonadales; family Shewanellaceae; genus Shewanella; species Shewanella sp. SM71. Next base: position 10,656 of record NZ_JAKKRW010000025.1, on the reverse strand, counting down.
GAGCGCAACCATGCCAAGCAAATAACAGAGCAAAAATGCAAATAAAAACAATACCGCTGGATTGATACGGCCACTAATTAAGCCAGCCACAAGCCCTAACAAAATAATCGCTAATAGCCACAAGTCACTCACAAATTAAGCTCCAAGCTTAGTGATATCTATCGCTTGCCAATGGGGGAAGTGTTTACGCACTAAGGCATTAAACTCGACTTCAAAGGCACTAAATTGTGACGCTGTTTGCTTGTTAACATGTTGACCCGACACCACCATAACCGCGGCAACCGTCGCATTACTCAGGCGGTCGATTAAGATCATTCCGCCGGTATCGCGTACTAACGAATATGCATCAAACACTATGTCTTCGGTCAGTTCTAAGGTCACACGCGCAATGGCGTTTAACCCAAGAGTGTCCGTCGCACTGCGTGCTAAGGTATTAACGTCAACCACATAATCGATAGCAGTCACAGAAGCTTGCGTCTTCTTACCGGCCACTTTGATGTCGTATAACTGACCGAGTTGTAATGGCTTTTCATCCATCCACACTATATCAGCGCTGATCACGTTAGCAACGGCTGGGGCAGAATCCGGTCTTGCCAGTAAATCGCCACGGGAAATATCAATTTCATCTTCCAGCGTGATAGTCACAGCTTGGCCTGCAACCGCTTCTTGTATGTCACCATCGAAGGTCACAATACGTTCAACCTTGCTGCGTTTGCCCGATGGCAAAGCGACTAACTCGTCGCCGACATTGATGATGCCAGAGGCTAAAGTGCCTGCAAAACCGCGAAAATCTAAGTGAGGGCGCGACACATATTGCACAGGAAAACGCACAGGCAATGAGCTGAGTTCACGCTGAGTATCAATGGTTTCTAGCAGTTCAAGCAGTGTACCGCCTTGATACCATGGGCTTTGGGTGCTGCGCTCAACCACGTTGTCACCATTAAGCGCCGATAACGGCACAAAGTGGATATCGAGGTTGCCGAAATCTTTAACGAAATCCGTAAAATCGGCACGAATACGGTTGAATACTTGCTCGTCAAACCCAAGCAAATCCATCTTATTCACGGCCACAACAAAGTGACGAATACCCAGTAATGACGCGATAAACGCATGGCGCTTAGTCTGAGTCTGCACGCCGTAGCGGGCATCGACTAAAATCACCGCTAAATCACAGGTTGATGCACCCGTTGCCATGTTGCGAGTGTACTGCTCATGCCCTGGCGTATCGGCGATGATGAACTTGCGCTTATCACTTGAAAAATAACGATAAGCCACATCGATAGTGATGCCCTGCTCGCGCTCAGCTTGTAGGCCATCCACCAGCAAGGCTAAGTCAATCGTTTCACCTGTGGTGCCCATCTTGGCGCTGTCGCTCTTGAGGCTCGCTAATTGATCTTCATAGATCTGCGCGCTGTCGTGTAACAGACGGCCGATTAAGGTACTTTTACCATCGTCGACACTGCCACAGGTTAAAAAGCGCAGTAAGCCTTTGTGCTGCTGCAGGGCTAGATATTCTTTCACACCATGGAGGGTAATTTCTGCCGCCATGAGATTGGTTTTATTGACCGCTTTGTCCATCTTATTCTCACTCTTGATCTGCTTGGCTGAAGGTCGCGCTGATTAGCGCCACTTTCGCGAAATAGGGTTAACCCTGTAGAGATTAGAAGTAGCCTTGACGCTTCTTCTGCTCCATAGAGGCACTTTGATCTGAGTCGATCAATCGGCCCTGACGTTCGCTCGAACGGGTTAACAGCATTTCTTCAATAATCTTTTCTAGACTGTCGGCCTCAGAATACATGGCGGCAGTGAGTGGGTAGCAACCTAAGGTTCTAAAACGCACCACTTCTTCTTTAATCTGCTCGCCCTCGGCTAACTTCATCCGCTCGTCATCGGCCATGATTAACTGACCACCGCGCTCAACCACTTGGCGTTTAGCTGCAAAGTACAAAGGCACTAACTCAATGTTTTCTTGATAAATATATTGCCAAATATCCAGCTCAGTCCAGTTAGATAATGGGAACACGCGAATACTTTCGCCCTTGTTCACTGCACCGTTATAGGTGCGCCATAATTCTGGACGTTGGTTTTTAGGGTCCCATCTGTGGTGACGGTCGCGGAAGGAATACACGCGCTCTTTGGCGCGGGATTTTTCTTCATCGCGGCGAGCCCCACCGAAAGCCGCATCGAAACCATATTGGTTAAGTGCTTGCTTTAAACCTTGGGTTTTCATTATGTCAGTGTGTTTCGCACTACCATGGTCGAAGGGGTTAATTCCCTGCGCCAACCCTTCTGGGTTGATGTGCGTCAGTAACTCGAAGCCAAATTTCTTTGCCTGCGCATCACGGAACGCGATCATCTCTTTGAATTTCCAACCTGTATCGACATGCAACAGCGGGAATGGGATCTTGCCTGGATAAAAGGCTTTACGCGCTAAGTGCAACATAACGGAAGAATCTTTCCCGATGGAATACAACATCACAGGATTATCGAATTCGGCTGCAACTTCACGAATGATCTGGATGCTCTCAGCTTCCAGTTGTTGTAAGTGGCTTAGTTCACGCCCGGCCATACTATTCTCCGTTACCTTAAATTCGCCGTGTTACCACAGCATGGATTAGCTTAATTTGTTTAACTGCTTAATAGCTTTAACTGTTTGCGGCTTAGCTTATCGACGCGACGGCCGAGACTCTAACCGATTGAGTCTGTTCATCGCTGACCTGAGTCGATTCAATCGCTTCAGGTTTGAACCAATGCAAGGTGTCACTCAGCGTGACGACTTCACCTATGATCATCAAAGCTGGCATTTGTAATTCTGGATCGGCGGCAAGCTGTTCAAGCTCACCTAAACGGCCGATAAAACGACGTTGCTCTTTAGTGGTTGCCTTTGACACTATCGCCACGGGTGTTTCAGGGCTTCGGCCCGCATCGACTAGACCTTGGCGAATAATGCCTGCGTTCAGAATCCCCATATACACGACTAAGGTATTGTTAGGATTAGCATAACCTTGCCAATCCATAGGGCGACTCTCTAACTGACAATGGCCAGTGATAAAAGTGACGCCTTGGGCATGATCTCTGTGGGTTAGGGGAATTCCCGCATAGGCTGACGTGCCGCTGGCAGCAGTAATGCCGGGAACAACTTCAAACTCAACCCCAGCTTCGACTAAGGTTTGTAACTCTTCGCCCCCGCGGCCGAAAATAAAAGGATCGCCACCTTTAAGACGCACCACATTTTTACGGGTGTAGGCTTTAGTGACAAGTAACTGATTAATCTCGTCCTGTGCGGCGCTATGCTTGCCCGCACGTTTACCTACGGCAATCTTCTCAGCGTCTTTGGGAATAAGATCGAGGATATCTTGGCTGACTAAAGCGTCGTATAGCACTGCATCAGCAGCTTTAAGGATGCGCCATGCCTTTAACGTCAATAACTCAACGTCGCCGGGGCCGGCACCCACCAGCCAGACTTTGCCTTTGGCCGCTTGGCCCGGTAAAGAGAAAATTTCCATCAGAATCCCCAAGATCACTTTAGTCTGTAGAAATATAGCGCGTCTTATATTCCATAATAAATAGATAATTATTAGTTTTTATATCATTTAGATATAAAAGAATGAGTGACCACTCACTTAAAGTGGGGAAAACCTTGGGTTTCAAAATCAAAAATGCCCTAAATCCAGGTTAACCTATTGAAATAAAAATGACTTAATAAGATTAAGCGAATTGCATCAAAATAATTTCTGTCCGCTAAGTGCATGATTTTGGCACTATGTTATTGCCAAAAATTCTACCTAAACATGTCTCTATGGGACTAAAAATGGCTGACTACAAGATTTGTCATTAAGTGACACAGGATTTTTCCATAACCATAAATTCACTTTCTAATGTTAAGCTGGAAATAACTATCTTTGTTGAGTACGACTGACAAATAAATAAACACATCAAGGAGGGCAGATGAAACCACTTTACTCAGGTATTGCATTGGCAGGGCTATTAGCCTGTACGGACGTAAATGCCGAAGAATCATTAGTCAAAGGAAGAGTAAAAGATGAACTTGCCACGGCGGATCTACCTTTTGTGATTACGCCACATAAAGTGAATTACCTTTTACCAGTCACCTACAGCCCAGATCCCAACATGGCACCTTTCACCGAAGATGCAATACTCAACCCCTATTCTTTAGATGAGTTTGAGGCTAAGTTCCAAATCAGTTTTAAATTTCCTATTTGGTACAATGTGTTTGGTGATAATGGCCATTTATTTTTTGCTTACACCAATCAATCCTATTGGCAGGTTTATAACAAAGACACTTCGTCGCCTTTTAGGGAAACCAATCACGAACCTGAAGTCTTTATGCTGTTTAATAACGATTGGAAAATTGGCAGTGTGACCAATTCCTTTTGGGGATTTGGTGCCGTACATCAATCGAATGGTAAAGCAGGGCCACTTTCCCGCAGTTGGAATCGACTCTATGCCACTATGATTTTTGATGCAGGCCCACTCGCCTTCTCCACCAAAGTGTGGTGGCGTATTCCTGAAGATGAAAAGACAGATCCATATAAAGCCAGCGGCGACGATAACCCTAATATTGATGACTATATAGGTAAAGCAGAGTTTATTGGCGTTTATGGTATCGATGAACATAGATTCACTTTAACCGTTAAAACGAATCTAGAAGATATCGACAGAGGCTCAGCAGAACTGACTTGGAGTCATCCTATCGTCGGCAACTTACGCTTTTATACTCAATACTTTAATGGTTATGGCGAAAGCCTAATCGATTACAACTATCACAATCAACGTATTGGTATCGGAATTTCACTCAACGATATTCTTTAAGAAAGATATACCCACTTGATCCCGCTATTTAAGATTGTTTGGGTATATAAAGTGACTAAGTACAAAAATCGACCATAATTTGCTGCTAATCTACCAAACCTGCTGCTAAATTGCTCAGATGGACCTGGGTTTATGGCTCAGCGGGACGATTTACATTGATCCGAATGGCATTTAAGCCGATAGTCGCACACCTTTTTGTGCCCTGAAGCCGCGCCTTAACATCATGGAGGAATATGAGTTTTAGCTACCGCAGCATAGTCATGCTACTCAGTGTCATTATTTTCGCGAGCTTACTTAAGCTCGCGTTTTTCGCTGTGCCAAAAGATAGCGCTGCACCAGTGCTAAATGCACAAGAGGTACGCCAAGATCTCTATGCCTTATTGGATCAAATCGAGCAACACTCAGCGTTTTATGCCTTAACGGCCGACAAAGCCAACCCGCAGCTTAAATTTATGGCTAGCCTTATTGTTGAACAGTATCAAGATATTACTCCCAATGATCGCTTTGCTGCTGAAGTCACTAAATTACTCAATACCCTCAAAGATCCAGGCGCTCAAGTGCATAACTTCGATGATCAAAGCGGCGATCTCCCGTTAACGCTAAGGCCAGTCAACGACCAATGGTTAGCCTTGGATAACGGTAATAATCCAGTCAACAACGACTTCCCCTTTATCACTCATATCGATGGTTTACCTATGAGCAAATGGGTAGCGACCAGCCAAGCCTACTTACCTGAGCCGGCAAAACAGAGTCAAGAAATGCAGTTACCTTGGCTGAAAAAACTTAACCTACTGCGCGAAGACTTAGGACTCAGCATAAAGCCCTATGTGGTCATTACGCTAATTAATGATGACCTACAAAGCCAGCAGGTGACTCTCGCCCTGCCAAGCCATAAACCGCAAGTTCAATTAGCAACTATCAGTGAAAAAGACGAGACTCAAGATATTAATGTGCTCGAATTTATTAACCAATTATCTCAATTTGAGCGCACCGAATTTCAAGACATGCCAAATCAATTAGAGACGGTCAACAATACGACGGTCAAACTTAAGATCAGCGATCTCTACGCCTTTGAATTAGATAAAGAACAACAGCAAGAACTGCTCAAAGGCATGACACATCCCTTACTAATCATTGATTTACGTGATGCCAGTGGTTTTAGTCCGAAATTATTGACTATGCTGTCGCGATATCAAGATGCGGATTTAAATAACACTTTAACACCTAACGTGATGGGATTTGCGCACTATCGCCGCTCACCAGAGCTGAGAAATGACTATCTACAGCCGCTCAATTTTATGCCTCTGGATGCGTTAGAGTACAGTCCTCCTAGGCTCAAATCTCTCACCCGTAACTTACCCTCTGTCGATAAAGAGAAATTCAGCCCTTGGTATGTTCGCACTAAGCCTGCGGTGGCTCCTGAAGGGCGAAATCGCTTAGCACTACTCGTGAGTCCCCATTGTCGCCAAGAATGCGAGTGGATTGCCTATCGTACTAAATCTTGGTCTAGGGCAAATTTGATTGGTGAAAAAACCTCAGGCGACTTTGCACGTCAGTATCATTTCAAACTGCCAAACAGTGGATTAAACATAAGATTCAGCAGTTCGTTAACCTATGATGCACAGGGGAGACTCCTGTCGGGTGTCGGGACTGAGCCGGATATTTTGCTCCCTCAGAACAGTGATATTCAATGGCAAGGGCTCGTTAGTTTAATGCGCTCCGCCAAGCCCAAAGCGCAACTTGTTCTGCCAGCACAGCACACTAAGTTGGCTCAAGCTAAGCTAAATTAAGCCAAAAAAAGAGCCAGCAATCTGCTGGCTCATTTTAAACAAATATGAGTTTACTAACGCATTACTTCTTTTCAGTCGCTTTAGAATTGGCGACTGAACCTATGACCAAGCCTTGCTTATTCACATCAAAGCTCATTTGAACTCGCATGTTGTAATCTTTAAGCATTTGCATTTCTTCAGGGATCGGCTCACCACTCATTTCTAACAGTGTTAGCACTGGCGTAAACATCTTGCCGTAATCAGCAGACAAGCTGTACATGCCATTCGCTGACAGTTTCTCGCCTGCTAATTTGTTGGCTAAAGCTAAGCCTTTATCACCGCTATACACCACTAAATGTTGACCTTTAATCGCCAGCATTGGCTTAACACCTAACTCTGGAGGCAACATCAATATTGGAGATAAATCAGTAGCATCGCCGTTATCGGCTAATTGCACTTCAGCCAGCATAGGGGCGAAAGGTTTGACCATATTAAACAACATGGATGGGTTTTCGGCGCTGAGGCTGACTAAAGCATCTAAGCTTTCTAACTTAGGCTCTTGATCTTGTGTGCTCATTTTAAAGTCGAGCAATGAAACGCTCATGCCTTTCACACCGTTAGCCATACCAGTGAACATGCCTAGCATAGCTGGGCTCTGTTGGCTCAACTCAGCCTGCAACTCAGCCAATGGTGTACAGGTCAGTTGTGGCTTTTGCAGATCATCCCAAATAGCCGTTAATGAAGGGGTAATTTCATTGATATCTAGACCTATTCCCATGGAGAAGATAGTGCTGTCGATATCCGCCAGATGCGATGGAATAAAACCACGCATCTTTTGCATTGCCGCAAGAATAGGTTGATTCTTCGTTTCGACAACAAATGAAGCCGCCATATGGCTTTCTTTTTCCGTCACAGAAAACGCCGTTAAACCAGCAACGGTACGCGGCCAGTTAGCGGCAATCGCAGTCAGTTCGGTACGACATTCTGGTGTTCTGATTTGAGCTAATGGATCTTCACCTGCACTTTCATCAGCAAAAAATTGATTCAGTTGCTTAGCTAGCATATTGCTATCTGCAGAGGTCAATGCCTTTACAATTTCCACATGGTTAATAAAGCTAATGCTGTCATCTTTAAAACCATGGGTCTTAATAATATCTTCTAATATGCCAGAAGCGGCTAATGACTGCGGCGCCTTCTTAATACCAAATGCCATTTCTAATAACTCAGGCTCGGTAATAGAGGTGCTGAAAGTCATCGTTAATATGCCATCTTTCTGGGCAAATAGCAGTTCAGCTTTCTCTGCTGAGCTTTCATCCGATAGTGCATAAGCGCGATAATCAACATCGCCCACTTTACGCATTTCGTGGGTTACACCACTGTCTTTTTCGGCTTTATCTAATACAGCCCAAAATGCTTCAGCCTGATTAACATCAATCTTTAATACTGGCAAAGCACCTAAAGTATAAATATAAGGTTTAACTTCATCGGGGAAACCGAAGGTTTTTAACAGTAAGGCAGGATCTTTCATCCCATCCATATACTGCTGATAAATGCTAACGAAGAACTTGCCCATAGGGCTATCCTGCACACCGAGTTCATCAAGCGTGTTACTTGGATATTGCTGATAATTTCCAGAAATAGACTGTAAATACGCTTTTAACGGGAAGGGTTTTAACTGGCCCGAAAATATCGGCGTATCGGCAGGCACATAGTCGAGCAAAGGATTAGCAGAGGCACTAGAACCCGCGCCATTCTGCATATACCAATAACCACCAGCACCTGCTGCAATAATTGCCGCGGCAATCACAATCTTTTTCATTTAAGAAACTCCATTTAATGACATTCAATTTTATGAAAACAATACCTAAAGAACTCACCTTAGGTATTTAAATATTTATCCGCTCTTACATATCCCTTATGCAGATAATGCAAAATCAGAAAACGCAACGACTCAGCCCTACGCAATACAAACCCAGTTTAAAATGCTTAGGCTAAGCGAAACTAAGGTATAAAATATTCCCGATAATTTAACATTAAACCGACACAGAAGCGAACAGGATAGGAGTTCGCAGCATTAAAAACGTATTAGAACTAACGTTTATTCAACATGATTCCAATCTTATTTCAATTCGGTAATAAAACATCTCAAAGTCATCGACGATTAAGCAAAGAACCCAATGACAAATTAAGCTCATCTCACTCAAACTAACTCACCAGAGCGTCATCGTGCTTCGTGGACTTTTTTAAGCGTGACGTCACCTAGCTGACGCATTTGCTTACGGATCCAAGCTGAGCGCTGCTGCACATAGGATGACGGTGGAGACACCTTATAGCGCCAAGGATTGGGTAAAATGGCTGCGAGTAATGAGGCCTCGTATTGGGTAAGTTTTGCCGCTGACTTTCCAAAATAATGCTTTGATGCCGCTTCGGCGCCATAAATGCCTGGGCCAAATTCTACAATATTTAAATACACTTCAAGAATACGCGACTTATCCCAAGTCAACTCCATCAATAACGTAAACCAAGCTTCCAATCCCTTACGAAAGAAACTGCGACTCGACCACATAAAAAGGTTTTTCGCCGCCTGCTGACTTAAGGTACTTGCCCCACGGACTTTGGTGCCTTTTTGATTGTATTTCAGTGCCGAACTTATCGCGGCTAAATCGAATCCAGTATGCTCAACAAAACGTTGATCTTCCGCTGCAATCACAGCCAATTGTAATTCGGGAGAAATTTGCGCTAAATCGCGCCATTGATGCCTGATCTCACCGATAGGTGCAGGTGGAAATAAGGCACGCTCGATACGCCAAGTCCACATAGGAGGATCGACGAATCGTAGTAGGATCACTAATAAAATTGAGCAAATAAATGCCCAAACTAATCCCTTAAATAACCAAGACAATAAACGACGAAAACCACGCTTTCGTCTCTGAGGTGCTGGGTCACTCGACTTATTGACACTTGGACGCCTGACATGATCTCGCATCGCATATAAAGGGGCCGTCATTTATACCATCTCATCCACACACTCTCATTTCTTGTTTCTCATCTATCCAGTCAAGCCATCCCATTGCAAGGATTCTTTGAGGCAACCTAGGCTTACAGAAAATATTCTAAAGCTTTACGCAAGTTGCAAGCTGATCATGCTACGAGAATAAAGGAAACACCAAGGATATCTTACTCGATAATCAAAGATAGGTTGAGAAATAACCATAACAAGAACAAATCACTATTGGAGATTGACTGGGGTCGACTTAACTTGACCTCGGCAGCTTTGACGACAGCTGACCGAGGTAATGATGGCTGATTAACGAGAGCTAGCAAGTCAATCAAACTGCTTGATACTCGCAGGTGCGAGTCAGGTTTTCAACGCTTTCACTGCATCCAATTAAGCCATATCGATACACAGCAAACCCAGCCCATAAATACCGATATACAACAACTTAACCTCATAAAAGACATGAATCATGCCAATTAACGCAGTAAAACGCTTCAAAACCATCTACGGGAACTTCAAAATATAGCGCAGGCTTAACCAATGTGCATAACTCTGTGAGTAAAAATGTACAACATTTTTAGCATTTAAAAATGAATGCAAACTAACTCTATGAATATCAATCTATCTTAGTTAAATGACGCTTAAATCACATCACTTAACTTCCTCGGCAATCCAGAGTATTAAATTCACCCCAAACCCCACCTACCTTAAAATGATAAAAAAAACGCCCCAAACTAAGTTGAGGCGTTTAATATTTAAAATCAATAAAATGACTAGGGTCTGTTGATCTTTGCTGTACAAATGTTGTTCAGCAATACATCGGCAGCCACATTAACATAAACGCCAGTGACACCATACTGGCGTAATTTCTTGCTAGCTTGTCATATCTTGTTGATATTGCTCGATAGTGCTTAATTCTTCCAAAAGCATTCTCCACTAAATGTCGATACCGATATAAGCACCAATCGACTCTTTCTTGAGGTGTATTCTTATAGCGGCGCCTTGGAATAACAGATTTCTGTATTCTTATAGCGGCGCCTTGGAATAACAGATTTC
>NZ_JAKKRW010000024.1:0-80195 GCF_025653905.1 Shewanella sp. SM71 | reverse complement strand
ATCGTAATACCTAGATGGGTCGTTAGCTCAGTCGGTAGAGCAGTTGGCTTTTAACCAATTGGTCGAAGGTTCGAATCCTTCACGACCCACCACTTATTATTCGCATTGTTGATGCCAAAATAAGTGAACATTTTTATCGTAATACCTAGATGGGTCGTTAGCTCAGTCGGTAGAGCAGTTGGCTTTTAACCAATTGGTCGAAGGTTCGAATCCTTCACGACCCACCACTTATTTTTTCAGCTGTATCTCTCTCGAATTTCCCCCTGAATGTCCCTCGTTAAACTCCAATACTGAGTACCGAATTTAATACCTTCGTTTTACTTATTCCACTGCAAAATATTTTCTAACATAATTATTGGCATTAGCAAGTTCGACTAATGCGGCATCTTTAAAAAGAAACGTATCTTGAGTTTGGTGATTATATTAAAGCTGACATTATGTGCAGTGATGATGACAACGGTGCGCTGGATTTAGGGGGGCTTTCTAGGCAGTTTTATGTACCGAGCACTATCTTATGGAAAGCTCTAATCCCACAGGGTTGTGATAAAGACTAAAAAGGAGACCTTAGGTCTCCTTTTGCATTAAGCGGATCACATATCTATAGCGTTTAATCTAACAGATTGTTTTCGCGAACATATTGTTCGAAATCTGTGCAGCCACCTATGTGCTTCTCATCGACAAAAATCTGCGGTACTGTTTCAACTGGCTTACCGACAGTTTTTTCTAAATCTGCTTTAGAGATGCCTTCTGCATGGATATCGACATATCTGAACTTAAAGTCATCACGTTTTTCAACGAGTTGCTCAGATAATTGCACAGCACGAACGCAATAAGGACAGCCTGGACGGCCAAAAATAACAACGAACATAATAGCTCCTTAGGATTACTTTAGTCGTTTTATACCATAGGCCTAAGTGAATTGATAATGTCAGCCGCGTTTATTTTCAGTTTGATAGCGACCTTGATAATCAAAATAGCTTTCGAGCAGATCCCAGCCTTTTTTATGTTTCTTCAGCAGCAAGAGATCGGGCATGCGGAATTTATCCGCGTCGCTGATTAACTCTGTCACCTTAGTGTATTTTTTCGGTTTTAATCCCGGTGTACGGCTATGGGGAAAGATGAATAAGGCATATAGGGCTCGCCACTGGGCCGGTGTTTGTAATTTAAAGCGGCGATTGAATTCATTACCGTCGATATCGAGGTACTGCACTTTCAGATTGCCGTCATCGTCGATGAGGCTCATATGCTGGCAGCGGAATAAATGATGGTGCTGCTGGCTGAGCACTTGGCGTAGGCGTTTATCGGGATCGATGAGGGTCGATTGGCAGTGCTGGCAAATGCGCGCCGCGATATCATTCTCTTCGCCGCAATCAGGGCAAGATTTAGATCTAAATCGAAAGTCGCACTGCAGCTTTTTACCTTGCTGTTCGACTATGCCCTGACAGCGGCGACCAAAGTGTTCGATAATGTCGCCATCGTCGTCTGTGAGTCCCCAGAATATATTGGCAAAATCGCATACAGGGCAATGCACTTGCACAGGTACCGATTTACTGTTGGGTTTAGCTTGGCCGACCTCGGGGAAATACAAGTCATAACCATTGGCTGCATAGTCGATGATAAGACAATCTTTTTTGCCTTCAGCGATTCGCAATCCACGACCGATCATTTGTTGAAACAGACTGACTGAGGCGGTAGGGCGCAAAATTGCAATCAAATCCACATGGGGCGCGTCGAAGCCTGTCGTCAACACAGCCACGTTGACTAAAAACTTAAGCTCTTGGGCTTTAAAGCGTTCAATCGTCGTGTCACGTTCATTGTCGTGCGTTTGTGCCGTGATAATGGCACTTTGTGCAGCGTGAGCTTGGTTGAGTATGCCAAAAATCTCATTGGCGTGACGTACCGTTGCCGCAAAAATGATAATGCCTTTTTTATGTTGGCTCAGTTCAATGAGTTGTTTCACAATCGCTGTGGTCGCGCGGCCGTAATGTCCCAGTAAATCGTTAACCTCGGCTTCGGCATATTCGCCATTCTCGTTTGTTTTAAGTTGGCTGAAGTCGTACTGGGCACTTAGGCCATCAAACAGTGTTGGCGCTGTGAGGTAACCTTGTTTAATGAGCGGCCTGATGGGTAGCTCGAACACACAATGTTCGAATACGGCATGTTCGGGAGACCCCACTTTGCCGTGATAGTGTTGCTGATAAATCCAGCCAGTGCCAAGGCGATAGGGCGTGGCGGTGAGACCGAGCAATCTCAATTGGGGATTTTTAGTGCGTAAATGGTTGAGTACTTGCTGATATTGGCTGGTTTTTTCTAGGCTGACTCTGTGGCATTCATCAATAATGACTAACGAGAACGGCTGATCGAACTGCGTTAATCCCCGCGCTGCCGATTGAATACTGGCAACGACGGTTTTTCCGTCGGTGGCTTTTTGATTGAGTCCCGCCGCATAGATACTGGCTTGTGCTGTGAGGAGGCCGACTTTCTCGGCATTTTGAGCAACTAATTCTTTCACATGGGTGAGCACTAAGACTCTACCTTTGGCGATGCGTGCCAGTTCGGCGATCACTATGCTTTTGCCCGCGCCTGTGGGCAATACAAGTACGGCGGAAGCTTGGCTTTGCCTAAAATGGGCGATGGCGGCATTAACCGCTTGTTGTTGATAGTCTCTGAGTTTGACTGACACGCTGATAAAAAATCTATGCTGAATAAAAGTGAGGCTGCAAGCTTAACATAACAGGCAAAAAAAATGCCCCTGGTTGGAGGGGCAAGCTAGAGAAAGGAGCAATCACACACTCTCTCAACAGGGTTCACTTTTAACCTGAGGTTTAAAAAGGGAGGTTCAGGTTACGCTTAGCCTATTGGGCATAGACTAAGCGTTGTGGATGTTATTCGTGACTCGGATATTACTCAGTACGATTCAAGCGTGATTCAATCAAGGTCTCGATCACAGCTGGATCGGCCAAGGTTGATGCATCCCCTAAGTTGGTCACTTCGTTAGCGGCAATCTTACGCAGGAAGCGGCGCATGATCTTGCCCGAACGAGTCTTAGGTAAGCCCGTCGCCCATTGGATGAGATCTGGCGTTGCCAGCGCACCAATTTCTTTACGAACCCACTGACGCAGCTCTTGACGTAGCTCTTCGGTTTCTTCAGTGCCGCGGGTTAGCGTGACATACGCATAAATACCTTGGCCTTTAATATCGTGTGGGTAACCAACTACCGCAGCTTCTGCAACCAGTTCGTGTGATACCAGCGCACTTTCAACCTCTGCTGTACCTAATCTGTGGCCGGATACGTTGATCACGTCATCGACGCGGCCAGTGATCCAGTAGTAGCCATCTTCATCACGGCGGGCACCGTCACCGGTAAAATACATGCCGCGGAAGGTTTTAAAGTAGGTCAGCACAAATCGTTCGTGGTCGCCATACACAGTGCGCATTTGGCCCGGCCAAGAATCGAGTAATACTAAGTTACCTTCGTTCTCACCTTCTAAAATATTCCCCATGTTATCCACTAAGGCGGGTTGAACGCCAAAGAACGGACGGGTCGCTGAGCCAGGTTTAGTATCGGTCGCGCCTGGCAGTGGGGTGATCAAAATACCGCCGGTTTCAGTTTGCCACCAAGTATCGACGATAGGGCAATGTTCATGACCTATGACTTCATGGTACCAACGCCATGCTTCTGGGTTGATAGGTTCACCTACCGAGCCCATGATCCTCAAGCTGCTACCATCGAACTTATCGAAGTGTTGTTTACCTTCTGCCATCAGCGCGCGAATTAAGGTTGGCGCTGTATATAGAATGTTCACTTTATGGCGGTCAATCATTTCGCCTAAACGGGCAGGGCTTGGATGATTCGGTACACCTTCATGGATAAGCACAGTCGCACCATTGGCGAGTGGGCCGTAAACCATGTAAGAGTGGCCAGTGATCCAACCCACATCCGCGGTACACCAGTACACTTCACCCGCTTTGTAGTCGAACACATATTCATGGGTCATAGACGCATAAACCATGTAGCCGCCAGTGGTGTGCAATACGCCCTTGGGATTCCCGGTTGAACCTGAGGTATAAAGCAAGAATAACGGCGCTTCTGCGTCCATTTCTTCTGGTTGGCAGTGCTCTGATGCGGTTTCCATCAGTGAATGCCACCACACATCACGGTCTTCTACCCAATCTACTTTGCCACCAGTACGCTTCAGCACTATAACTTTTTCAATAGTAGTGACATCAGGGTGCTTTAAGGCATCATCGATATTGCGCTTTAATGGAATTGCACGGCCACCGCGCATACCTTCATCGGAGGTAATGATGACTTTGGATTTACCGTCAATGACGCGAGAGGCGATTGAATCCGGTGAGAAACCACCGAAGACCACAGAGTGCACAGCGCCGATACGGGCACAGGCAAGCATAGCGACTGCGGCTTCTGGCACCATAGGCATGTAAATTGTGACTATATCCCCGCGGCGCACGCCTTGGCTGCGCAGTGCGTTGGCAAACTTACACACATCTGCATGTAATTCACCGTAGGTGATTTTGCGTTGTTCGCTGGCGTTATCGCCTTCCCAAATAATCGCCACGCGATCACTGTGCTCGGCTAAGTGACGGTCTAAACAGTTGGCTGAAGCATTCAGGGTGCCATCGTAAAACCAATTGATCGATAAGTTATGGTCATCAAAAGAGGTTTTTTTAATTTTGGTATAAGGTTTAATCCAATCAATACGCTTGCCGTGTTCTCTCCAGAAACCTTCAGGATTGACAATCGACTCTTGGTACATTGTTTTATATTTATCGTTGTTTACAAGTGCATTGGCAGCGATATTGCCGGAGACTTTGTAGAGAGACTGCGAGCTCATAGGGCTTCCCTTTTGAAAAATTGCGTGGACTGAGTATGGTATGCAAGGGGGCGGCAACTCCATTAGACCTTGGTCTAGTGTTAAATTTTCCTTTATATTTAGTCTGTTGCATTAAAAATCCGGCTAGATTTTAGACAGGTTTTATCGCACAATAATCAGAAAAAAGAGCAAAGTATGAATTTAACCTTAGTCGTCGCCGTTATTGCCGTCTGTTATGTCTCGCTTTTATTCCTATTGGCTTGGGGGGCGGAGCGTTGGTTTACTCAGGTCACTAAAAAGCTTCAGGTCGTGATCTATGGTCTGAGCTTAGCGGTTTATTGCTCCTCGTGGAGTTTTTTAGGCACAGTTGGGCAATCTGCTAAGGATTTTTGGTCTTTTTTACCGATTTTTATCGGCCCAATTCTGATTTTTACCTTAGGTTTTGGCATGTTACGCAAGATGGTATTAGTGTCTAAGGCGCAAAATATCACTTCCGTGGCCGACTTTATTGCCGCCCGATACGGTAAGTCTCAAACCTTAGCCGCCTTAGTCACGTTAATTGCCTTGTTTGGCATCATGCCATATATCGCCCTGCAGCTTAAGGCGATGGTGTTCAGTCTTAATTTGTTTCAACCCGCTGACGATCCCCTCGATGGCGTGACAATTCCGTTACTGATCACTTCGCTTTTAGCCATATTTGCCATTTTATTTGGTACTCGCAAACTCGATGCGACTGAGCATAATCCCGGCATGATGCTCGCGATTGCCTTTGAGTCTCTGGTGAAACTTGCCGCATTTTTGTTGGTCGGCATCGTCATCAGTTTCGGAGTGTTCGATGGTTTTGGGGATATTTGGCAGCAGGCCAATGCGCAGTCACTAATTAATTATCCTAATCCACGTATTGAAGCCTTAATGCCTGAGTTACTCGTCGGAATAGCGGCCTTTTTATGTATGCCAAGGCAGTTCCATGTGATGGTGGTGGAATGCGCCGATGAGTCCGTGTTGTCAAAGGGGCGTTGGCTGTTTCCCATCTATTTAGCGCTTTTCGGTTTATTCGTTGGACCGCTAGCCTTGGCGGGGAAGATCATCCTCGGCGATTCAGTGTCGGCCGATACCTATGTGATTAATTTGCCGCTGGCGTTAGATCAACCCTTGTTGGCTGTGATTGCTTTGCTGGGCACCTTATCTGCGGCAACGGGTATGGTCATTGTTGCTGTAGTGACTATCAGTGTGATGGTAAGTAACGAATGGCTGGTGCCAGTGATGCTGCGCACGGGTCATATCCGCGAGAAAAACTTCAGTCAGTTCTCGCACCTGTTGCTTAATGCCCGCCGCTTGGCGATCGTGATTATTCTGGGCTTAGGCTATGGCAGCTATTTGGCATTATCAGACAGTGATTCCTTGTCCCATTTAGGCATGTTGTCTTTTGGTGCGTTTGCCCAACTCGCGCCAGCTTTAGTCGGTGGACTCTATTGGAAACACGGCAATCGTGCTGGGGTATTTTTAGGACTCGGCGTGGGCTTTTCGCTGTGGTTCTACATCATGTTGCAGGGCATGACAGATGTGCAAAGCTCATCGGCGTTCTTGTCTAGTGTCGCGAGCGAGAAAGGCCTGCTAGATGCGATAACGCCTAATGTGCGTGATGC
The DNA here is from genome assembly GCF_025653905.1 of Shewanella sp. SM71. NCBI lineage: Bacteria > Pseudomonadati > Pseudomonadota > Gammaproteobacteria > Alteromonadales > Shewanellaceae > Shewanella > Shewanella sp. SM71. The sequence continues at coordinate 73,714 of NZ_JAKKRW010000024.1, read as the reverse complement.
GCTGACGGCTCTTTTTGCCAATATTGCCTGTTATATTTTGGGTTCTATTTGGTTTAGAGCGGGTGTGGCTGAGCGTATTCAGGCCAGTGCTTTTGTGAGTCCGGGTAAATTGAAAAACAGCGCCAATAAGAAAAATGGTCCGATTTCACAGCAGGACTTACTGATACTGGCGAGTCGTTTCGTTAGCCCAACACGCGCCTATGAGAGTTTTAGCCGTTTCTCGATTGATGCGGTAAAAAGTGATAGTTGGCATAAAGCGGCGCCGCCGGAGTTGATTTCCCACACTGAACGTTTATTGGCGGGGGTGCTTGGCGCTTCAAGCGCAGCGCTGGTGATGGATTCCGTGCTGCAAGGGCGCGATTTAGCGCTGGATGAAGTCTTTAGTCTGGTCGATGAAGCCTCATCGAAAATCATGCTCAGTCAAGACATGTTGCGCGGCGCGATTGAGCATGCCTATGAAGGCATGAGTGTTATCGATAACGATCTCAATCTTGTGGCATGGAATTACAAATATGTGGAGTTGTATCAATATCCCGATGGATTTTTACAGCAGGGCATGCCCATCAGTGAAGTGATCCGCTTTAATGCGGCGCGGGGTTATTGTGGTGAAGGGGAAATAGAACAGCAGGTTGAGCAGCGGGTGCAGCATATGCGTAATGGCACACCGCACACTTCTGAGCGCCATCGCAGAGACGGCAAAGTGATTAAAATTCAAGGCAATCCTATGCCAGATGGCGGCTTTGTGATGACCTTTACCGACATTACTCAGTATCGCGAACAGGAGCGCGCGCTGCTCGAAGCCAATGAAACCTTAGAAAGCCGCGTTAATGAGCGAACCTATGAATTAGCCATGTTGAACAGTGAGTTACTCGAGGCTAAAGCGCAGGAAGAAATCGCCAACGCCTCTAAGAGTCGCTTCTTGGCTGCTGTTGGCCATGATTTAATGCAACCGCTTAATGCCGCGCGGCTGTTTACTGCGTCGTTATCTCAGTATCCCAATCTAGATCGTGAGGCCAGAACCACCTTATCCCATGTGAATAGCTCGCTAAAAATTGCCGGCGAGTTGCTCACCGACCTATTGGATATTTCTAAACTCGACTCAGGTATGGTGGATGTAAATCGCCGTGACTTTGCGATTTCAGAACTGATCAATGGCTTATCTGTTGAATTTGAAGCGATGGCAGCGGATAACCAAATTCGTTTTAAGATGGTCCCATGCAGCGCAACCGTTAATTCTGATCCTTCGTTACTGCGCAGAGTATTACAAAACTTTTTAACCAATGCCTACCGTTATGCTCGCGGTGGCAGAGTGTTATTTGGTTGCCGTCATCGAGGTCATTACCTTGAAATCCAAGTGTTAGACACGGGTTGTGGTATTGATGAAAAAGAAACTCAAGAAATTTTCAAAGAATTTAAGCGGTTGAATAATCCTAAGAGCAACAATGTTAGCGGCTTGGGCTTAGGTCTGGCGATTGCTGATCGCATCAGTAAAGTGTTAGAACACGGTATTCAGGTTTCGTCCCATTTAGGGCGCGGCTCGGTCTTCTCCATTTGTGTTCCGCTTGGAGAAACTGTGCGTCAACCACAAGTGAAAGCGTTGCCGTCGCTGCTGCAGCCGTTATCGGGTATCAAAGTGTTGTGTATCGACAACGAAGAGGCCATTTTAGCTGGATTAGAAAGCCTATTAAGCCGCTGGCAGTGTGAGGTTATCTGTGCAAAAGATTTATCCGATGCACGCATTAAACTAGGACTGAAAGGCGTCGCGCCTGATATTGTGCTCGCGGATTACCATTTAGATGATGGCCAAAATGGCGTCGATGCGATGGACGGTATTCGCGCGCTTTATGGACAAGATTTACCCGGCATTTTGATTACCGCCAATACTCGCAAAGAGCTGGTGGAAGATGTGCAACGCCGCGGCTATCACTATATGGCGAAAATGATAAAACCTGCCGCGCTACGTGCCTTGATTTCTAGCTTGGTAAAATAAGCTTGGTATACGTGTTCGGTAACATGAGTTTTGTGACGTCGGCACGTTTAACGAAATGCCAAGATAATCGCGTAATTTTTTATGCGGCTTATCTTGGCTAAACGGTTTGACACAGGTTTGTGGGTGTAACTAAATACATGACTAGAGTTTGAATACGGCCAGTTTATTGTTTAAATTCAGTGATAATTCGGCCAAACTTTCACTTTCTTGAGCCAAATAAGTTGCCGATTCAGAGACTTCGAGCGCTGAGTTATTAATCCCGCACACGTTTCTGTTCATGTCTTCTGCGACCACACTTTGTTCTTCTGCGGCGGTGGCGATATGGGTTGCCATGTCACTCACATGTTTTATATGAGCAACGATAAGCGATAAATCCTTCCCCGCTTTTGCCGATTGACTCACACTGTTTTCTGCCAAAGCTCGGCTTGCATCCATTGCCTTAGCGGCGCTCACGGCCCGTTGTTGCAATAATGAAATCGTGTTTTGAATTTCTTCGGTCGATTGCCTAGTGCGACTTGCGAGTTGCCTCACTTCATCGGCGACTACAGCGAACCCTCGCCCTTGCTCGCCAGCGCGGGCGGCTTCAATTGCCGCATTCAGTGCCAGCAAGTTGGTTTGGTCTGAAATCGCGCTGATAACAGAGGTGACCTCGCTGATCTGCATGACTTCCTCTTTAAGCATATTCACTTGATCCGTCGCTTGCTCCACTTCTTTGGCAAGAGCATGAATACCATCTACGCTGGCGTGAACATCTTGGTCGCCAAGGCCAGCTTCCCAAGTGGCTTCTTTGGTATCTTTGGCTGTGCTCTCCGCATTATTCGCGACATCGGCGATAGTGGCGCTCATTTCATTCATGGCTGTGGCAAGTTGGGCGAGTTGATCCCGCTGATTATTTACCGCTTGATTAGTTTCCTCTGCAGTTGAGGCGATACGAGCCGAGGCCTGTGCAACATTGTCAGCGCTATGACTCGCTTGAAGTAAAGTGCTACGAATGGAGTCTATGCTTTGGTTTATATTGTGGGCTAAGATGCCAAGTTCATCTTTACCATAGATTTTTAGCTGAGTTGTTAAATCACCTTTTGTGATGGCGAGCATAGCCAGATTCACATCATCCAATGGCTGAGTAATAGAGCGGCTAATGGCATATCCTAGCCAAGCCATAAGCACAATAATGACAAATGTAATGCCTCCCATGGTGAGGTATTCATTCCAAATGGTGGCTTCGATATCTTGGAGTAACATACCTGAGCCTAAGATCCAGCCCCAAGGTTTAAATCCCATGACAAGTGAGATTTTTTGCGCTGATTTGCCATTCGCTGTCGTCCAGCGGTATTCGACTAATCCTTGTTTGCCATCACGGCCGAGTTCGACCATTTCGAACCAATAATTCTCTTCGCCTCGATTACCCATTTGTTGGCCAACCAGTTCTTTTTTGATGGGATGAACGATAACGTGCCTCGATTCATCAATCACAAACAAGTAGTTATCACCATCAAAACGCATGTCGTTTAACATGTCTTTAGCGGCTTGCTGTGCTTGCTCTAGGGGTAGCGATTGCGACAACGCTTGGATACGGCTACTGGCGAGGGATAATACGGCATTAAGTCGTGCTTCACGCTCTGCCATCAGGTTGTGCTTGAGGGCTGTGACGGAAATAGTGAGTAAAATTAAGGCACCTGCGAGGGCGATAATGAGCTGTAGTGCGAGTTTTCGATTAACGGGGATGTCAGCGAGTTTGAACATATGCTCTCCTTTTCTTTGTGTAGCGATTTAAGCCATTCCCTCTGCTCAAGTTGTTGTCAGCTTTTGGCGAAAGATATGTTGTGTAAAGTGAGTGATATAAGCATCGTTGGCTTTGATAAAATTTCCAGTTGGCGGATTAAATAAATGCACTAAATTACAGGGTTTTAATGGAAATTGTGAGCAATATTGCAATTGCAACCTTAGCGCGTTTATCTATCGAGAGGATGCGAGATTCGAACAAGGGAAGGGGCTGCTGAGTACTGATATAAGCCAGGCAGTTCGAACCCCTAGCGCACAGTGCGCAGGGGTTCGTTTATTTGAGAGCCTATGTAAGTTGAAGGCTTATTGAGTTGAAAGAGCGTTAAGCTAAAAGATGGTCAAGCGCTAAAGCATTAACCGTGGCTGATAAGCTGCGGCTCAAGACTTTTTGATACCGCGCTAATACCTGCTGCGACTTGCTTCATCGCACTGGTGAGTTGGCTTAATTGTGCTGAGCTAATGATATAGGGCGGCATGATATAGATAAGGTTGGCGAAGGGACGCACCCAGACGCCTAAATCGACAAATTGCTGCTGTAACTCAGCGGTATTGACGGGTTCGTGCATCTCTAACACGCCGACAGCGCCGAGCACGCGCACATCTTTTACGCTTGGCAAATCAATCGCATCGTTAAGTTCAACGCGCATTTGCTGCTCGATAGCGGCCACTTGCGCTTGCCATTCATTACGGTTAATTATGTCTAAGCTTGCACACGCCGCCGCGCAGGCCAGCGGGTTGCCCATAAATGTCGGACCATGCATAAACACGCCCGCAGGAGATTGGCTGATTCCTTGGGCAACTTTATCGGTACATAGCGTTGCCGCTAGGCTGATATAACCGCCCGTCAGCGCTTTGCCTAAACATAAGATATCAGGGGTAATATGGGCGTGTTCATAGGCAAAAAGCTTACCTGTTCGACCAAAGCCAGTGGCTATTTCATCTAAGATCAGCAGGACATCAAATTCATCACATAGGGCACGAAGACCCGCTAAATAATCTGCGCTGTAGAAACGCATACCGCCAGCGCCTTGCATTATCGGCTCTATAATCACTGCGGCAATATCATGGTGATTAATGCTTAATATGTCGCGCATTGCGGTTAAATCATCGGCTTGTAAGGCTTCGCCAAAGGCGGTTTGTGGCGCGGGCACAAATGATTGTTTCGTAAGCGCATCGCCAAACATAGTGTGCATGCCGCCTTCGGGATCGCATACGCTCATCGCGGCAAAGGTATCGCCGTGGTAACCCTTCTTAACGGTAAGAATGCGTTGTTTTAGCGGTCGCTCTTCTCCATGTACACTTTGCCCTTGCCAACTCTGACCTTGCCAATATTGCAGCGCCATTTTAATTGCCACTTCGACTGAGATAGATCCAGAGTCGCACAAAAAGACCTTTGTCAGCGGTTCGCAGGTCATAGCGATAAGTTTTTTACACAGTTCAATGGCGGGTTCATGGGTGATACCGCCAAACATCACATGGCTCAGTTGATGCAACTGTTTTTCCATCGCGGTTAATATCTTGGGATGTGCATAACCGTGCACACAGGCCCACCACGAGCTAGTCCCATCGACCAGCTTGCGGCCATCGATGAGTTCAAGCTCGCAGCCTTTGGCGCTGTGTACACCAAAAACAGGAAGAGATCGGGTCATTGAGGTGTAAGGATGCCAAATATGGGCGCTATCAAAGTCAAAATCGAGTAAATTGCGCATAAATGCTCACTTTTTTGGTGATAAAGTAGCCATTAGTAAACTGGGTTCACTGGTTGGCGTTGACAGTTTAAGGGCTGAGGTTATCCTAGCCAAGATAAAAAACAGAATAAAAAGGGTGTTCAATGTCGCAGTTGCAAGTTCGTCATGATTGGAAGCGGGAAGAAATCGAAGCCTTATTTGCGCTGCCGATGAATGACTTATTATTTAAAGCCCACTGTATTCACCGTGAGGTATACGATCCTAATGAAGTGCAAATTAGCCGTTTATTATCGATTAAAACCGGTGCTTGCCCTGAGGATTGTAAATATTGCCCGCAGAGTGCTCGCTATGACACAGGTCTAGAAAAAGAGCGTTTGCTGGCAATGGAAACTGTGCTGACCGAGGCACGCAGTGCTAAAGCCGCGGGTGCCTCTCGTTTCTGTATGGGCGCAGCTTGGCGTAACCCAAAAGAAAAAGACATGCCGTACCTTAAGCAAATGGTACAAGAAGTCAAAGCCTTAGGTATGGAAACCTGTATGACGCTTGGTATGCTGTCTGAAGGTCAAGCGAACGATTTAGCCAGTGCTGGCTTAGATTATTACAACCATAATTTAGATACTTCGCCTGAATATTACGGCGATGTGATCACGACACGTACCTATCAAAATCGTTTAGATACACTGACACATGTGCGTGCTTCAGGTATGAAAGTGTGCTCGGGCGGGATTGTCGGCATGGGTGAAAAGGCGACGGATCGCGCAGGCTTACTACAACAGCTGGCTAATTTACCGCAGCATCCTGATTCAGTACCAATCAATATGTTAGTCAAAGTGGCCGGTACGCCGTTTGAGAAGCTTGACGACCTCGATCCACTCGAATTTGTGCGCACTATCGCCGTGGCGCGTATCTTAATGCCGCTTTCCCGCGTGCGGTTATCGGCAGGCCGCGAAAATATGAGTGATGAGCTGCAGGCCATGTGTTTCTTTGCTGGCGCTAACTCGATTTTCTATGGTTGTAAATTGCTGACCACACCAAACCCAGAAGAAAGCGATGATATGGGGCTATTTCGACGTTTAGGCTTACGTCCCGAGCAGGGCGCCGCGGCAAAACTGGAAGAAGAAAGTGCTGTTTTAGCCAAAGCGGCGGCCTATCAAGATAAGTCATCGGCACAATTCTATGACGCGGGTGCTTTGTAATATTACTGAGTGCATGTTGTCCGACAAACAGGTCGAATAGCCTGTAAACCTTGTTGGCTGTAGCCTATTTTGATTGCGGCCGATAGCTTTATTGGCCGCAATCCATTTTTCAAGCAAGCATTTTTAAGACAATCATTCTTGAGGCTAAATCGATGAGTTCTCTGCTCGAGATGAAAATTGCCGCCCGTCAGCAAGCCTTACGTGAGCAAGGTTTATTACGGCAACGTAAAATGCTGAGTGTTGATCACAGCTTTGATGTTAACGCACCCACTTCGAGCCCGCGCTTTGTGTTCGAAGGTCGATCCTATGTTAATTTTAGCAGTAATGATTATTTAGGCTTATCCCGCGTTCCTGAGTTGGTTGAAGCGCTGCACCTTGGTGCGCAGACCTACGGTGTGGGTAGCGGCGCATCGCCCTTAGTGACTGGGTACAGTGATGCGCATGTCACACTTGAACGTGAACTCTGCGCCTTAACGGGGCATGAAGCGGGATTACTATTCTGCTCGGGCTTTAGTGCCAATACGGCGTTAATGAAAACCTTGTTTGATCAGCAAGATACTGTGATTGCCGATAAACTTGTGCATGCCTCAATTATCGATGGTTTGCAGGACAGCGGTGCGCAGCTTAAACGTTTTTTACACAATTCGCTTGAGAGCGCTGAGCGGCTTCTGACTCGAAATCACGCATCGGCGTTAATCACAGAAAGTGTGTTTAGCATGGACGGGGATTGTGCGCCGATCGTGCAGTTATCGGCGCTTTGTCGTCAACAGAATACTTGGTTGATTGTTGATGATGCCCATGGTTTTGCGGTGCTCGATGACTATCAAAATAGTGATGTAAGAGATAAAGCCGCCAAGCTTATCGATGTGCAAGTGGTGACCTTTGGTAAGGCATTAGGTTGCCAAGGCGCAGCGGTTTTGGGGAGTCAGGCGCTGATCGACTTTTTGGTCAGTAATGCCCGTGAATATATTTATTCGACCGCCTTATCGCCCGCCAATGCCGCATTAGCGTTAGCTGCGACTCGGTACTGCACTGCACATCCTGAGTTACAGCAAAAGCTGCTTGAGAATATTTCGCTATTCAAACAGTTATGCCTCGATGCTGCCGTGCCCCTTTTAGGTTCGGATACCGCAATTCAGCCGTTGATCATTGGCGATGCGCAGCAAACCCTGCAAGTCGCCGAAGCGTTAAGAGCCGCGGGCATTTGGGTTGGGGCGATTCGCCCGCCGACGGTGCCTGTAGGGTCGGCGCGGTTACGCATTACCTTAACGGCGACCCATAGCCCTGAAGATATTGCTGCTTGTGTTGAGCAATTAGCCCAAGTGCTCAGTCGTATTGGTATTCCGCTTGTCAGTGAACGAGAATCTGCCTATGAGTACAGATAAATGTACCCTATAGATCGCGTTATTTTATTGAATGTTAAGTTTTTATGGTTGAGTGTTAGTTAAAATGCCAAGCCTGATAAAGTCTAGTGATCCAAGCTGTAGCGAGCCTGCTCATGAGTCAAACAAGTTTATAGCTTGCGATCTTAAGCTGAGTGAGCTTAATGCGGGCGTTTCTTATGGGGGCGTTCTCGCGGGGACTGTGTCCAATGTGCACGGGACTCAAATTGCTGAACGTTTTTCCGCAGCGGCCCATAGTTACCAAGATCATAATCAATTACAACGCCTGAGCGCTGCCAGTTTACTCAGTGAGTTTTCGGCAGCAGGTTATCTGTTAGACATAGGGGCAGGCCCAGGCACGGATTTTTCTGCGTACCAGAGTGTGTCTCAACCAGCGGATCTCTCTACGCAAAATCCATCCACAACTGTATTTGCCGTGGATATTGCCCTTGGCATGCTACAAAAGCTAAAACAGTCTTATCCCGATTATCTCGGCGTATGTGCCGATGCGCAGTGTTTACCTTTTACCAATGGCTGCATGGATGTTATTTACTCTAATCTAGCCCTGCAATGGTGTGCTGATTTTCCCGCTGCGGTAGCCGAAATAGCGCGGGTACTTAAGCCTAACGGCGAGTGTCATTTGAGCCTAGTAGCGCAGGGGAGTTTGAATCAATTAGCTGAATTAGGGTTAAGAGTGAATGACTTTTCGACGATGCAAGCACTCAAGGCTGCATTTAAACTCGATACATGGCAATTACTTGAAGTGCGACTCGTCCCTATGACAGTGTATTTTGACACTCTTAAGGCACTACTCTATTCAATTAAAGGTGTGGGGGCTTCTGTACATGTCGCCAGTTCAACAACTCGGGTTTCAGGTTCAACAGTGAGTGCTTCAGAATTCACTCCACGGCTGCGTGGTCGTCAAGATTGGCAGGACATGCAGGCCAAAGCCGAATCGCTACGTTTACCCCAAGGTTTGCCTTTAACCTACCAGATAGTTCAAATACGTGCTCGGCGTAGGTTTTAAAGTTTACATATTATGCCTTTAGTCATGGCATTATCAATTAGCACTAATATCTAGAAAACGTTGGATTTTTAACATTACGTATAGAGATCGTTAGCTATATGGACATTTAGCTTATGGAGAGTGGGCTTAACAAAGCACAACTCATAGCAACAGATAAGGATCTAATATGTATTTTGTAACAGGTACAGATACCGATAGCGGTAAGACTTTGGTTTCGGCGGCATTATTAACCGCTGTGAATCGTTTAGGGCTCATAGCCAATGCTGACTCTGCTGTGAGTATTCTTGCAGCTAACACTATGTTGACTTTAGGTGTTAAACCCATCGCCTCGGGCTGCGCGCAAACCTCTGAAGGATTGCGTAATGCCGATGCGTTACAGCTGATGACGTCATCATCATTAAAACTGGCTTATCCGCTTATCAATCCTTTTTCCTTCGAACCTGCGATTGCACCGCACATTGCCGCCGCCCAAGTGGGCGTGAGTTTAGCGCCTGAAGCTATTATTGAAAGTTTAGATTTAGTGGCATTTGCTCAAGCGGATTTTTGCTTGATTGAAGGCGCGGGAGGCTGGCGTTTACCCTTAGGTGATGGCAGGTATCTTTCGGAAGTCGTACAGAGATTAGAACTGCCAGTGATACTCGTGGTTGGCATGAAACTCGGCTGCTTAAATCATGCATTGCTGACTCAAGAGGCGATATTGGCCGATGGGCTTAAGATTGCAGGTTGGGTTGCTAATAGTGTCGACCCGAATATGAGTATGTTTGAGGAGAATCTGACGAGCCTTAAAGAGATGATGACAGCACCTTTCCTCGGTTGTGTGCCATTTCTCGAGGATCCAAGTGCTGAAAACGCTGCTGACTATGTCGATATTGCGCCACTTTATCAAGGTGAGGAGAGCAATACTTAGCGACTGCATAATTGTTTAAGACTTTCCCCTAAGCGGAACAGTTATTTTTCTTTTGATAAAAAATGAGCCTCAAATTATGTTGAGGCTCATTTCTATCAAGGCTGCTGACTAATGTTCGCAAAATCTCGCAAAATAGTGCCTGCACATTGAAGCTAAGCGCCGCTATTGATTTGCTGCTTCAATGCGGTTGAGGCTTTAAAGCTGGGCTGATTGTAACCGTCGATTTCTATGGCTTCGCCCGTTTGTGGATTACGCCCTGTTTTAGCGACATGGTATCTGAGTTCAAAGGTGCCAAATTGTGGCAGGAAAATTTTCTCGCCTTCGCTCAATGCGACGTGGATCTGTTGCAGTATCTGCTCAACCACAGGTTTAGTGCTCGCTTGCGATGCATTGAGCTCGGCGGCAATACGTTGGATAAGTTGTGCTTTGTTCATAGAAACCTCTGAAGTCAGCTTAGGTTCAATCGAAGGGGAGTTATAACAAGCTCGTCCCGAGATTGAAAGCCATAGCAAGCTCAGCGCAGTTGATTGGTGTTTTATTGACAGGCTTGTGAAGCTTTTGGTGATTGTGTGTTGCTAAAGTAAGTACAAGTTTGTCGGATTGAGTGGTGGGCTGATTTTACTGGGCGAAGTGACTGACTTAATTTAAAGGCTTATTGAAAGCCTTAGTTTAAAACCTTAGTTAAAAGGCCTAAGCGCAAGGCGTATTGCGCTTAGGCTATGGATTGAACACTATTCAACCGTTGGGTGATGAGAAATCCCTTTTAACGCTTGCCTATGAAAAGAGTGTTTCTTCCAGAGTGCGGCCTTTCAGCAGCATCTTGTATTGCCATTGATGCTGATTGAAGAGGGCGAATAGGCGCATTTCAATATCACTGTTGTGCGCTTTTTCTGTATTTGTGTCTAGCTGGATAATAAACACATTGCTTTGTTTTGAGCTGATGTTCACCACTCCCGCCAGTTTTGCCACTTCCGCTTGCAATGCATCGCTGTCACAGTTTTGCATGGTTAACGTCAGGTAATCGCTGTCGGTCGACGCATGCATTGACACTGCTTGACTCAGTTGGCCTTTATCTAAATACAACACTTGATCGCATAACTTTTCGAGCTCATCGAGATTATGGGAGCTGATCATAAAGGTCGTGGTGGGTGATAAGGCTTTAACCAGTTCACGGACTTTTTTTGCATTGGCAGGGTCGAGTCCCGCTGTCGGTTCATCTAATAATACTAATTCTGGCGAGCCAATCAGCGCCTGCGCAATCGATACACGTTTACTCATACCGTGGCTAAGGCTAGGCGGTTTTTGCTCGGCAACATCAATTAGATCGACCAAGGCCAACACGCGCAGTGCCTCTTGCTTTGCTTGCTCTAGGTTCATGCCCTGCAGACGAGCGAAAAATATTAACTGACTGACAATCGTCAAGTTGGGATCGAGTACTGCATCCTGGGGCAAAGCGGCAATCTTGCCTAAGAGCTTAGGGCTATTGGGGGCTTCACCGAGTAGGGTTATGGTTCCAGAGCTGGGTGATAAATAGCCGCATAACAGGCTAAAAAGCGTGGTTTTACCCGCGCCATTGGGACCGACAAGGGCGATGGGGGCACCCGCTTCAAGACTGAAATTCACATCATTCAGCGCCTTTTTGCTGCCGTAAAGCTTCGACAGCCCTTGGCATTGGATCAGACTCATAGCGAGCTCCTTTGCATATAAATTCTGCCGAGCAAGAGGGCCACAGCGGTTTGTAACAGTGGAATAGGGGCATAGACTAAGCTATTGAGTCCATTGGTATTGAGCATGTCCGACAGTTGAGCACCGGGTAATACCCACTGGAGTTGTGCTAGTAGGCTAGATTGATTCGCTAACACCACGATAGTGATGGAAATCACCGTCCATAAAATGGTGGCAAACACCATAGCTTGGCGTGCCGTGCGCGCATACAGGGACAATAAAGTCATCACAGCCGTGTAGGGCAAGATCACTATGATGAGGTTAAGGCCCACTAAGGCGCCAGACGTTAACGCAGATAAAAACAGTTGGCTGTCGCGGCTGAGCGCGAGGGCGACAGTGGCGATAATCGTTAATAGGATCAGTAAACCTTGGATCAGAATTTGGCCGAGAAAACGGCCGAACAATAAGCTGTCACGGCTAGTGCGTATGGTTAAAAAGCGCAGCGTGCCGCGGGTTTTATCCGATGAGAACTGATCGGCGGCGATAAGAATACTGAACAGTGGAAACAAATACAGCGCAAAACACCAAAACACTGCCATTTCGGCCACGGGCCACTCAAAGAGCACATTGAGGGTATTGGCACCAAATAAGCTGTCGATGATATCTTTTACATTGGGCTGCAATAACATGGCCGATGCACTTTGAATGGGGTAAAGCAGAAGTACACCCCAAACTAAACCAAAGGCGACCAATGCGATGATCCCGCGGGTATTAAATAAAAATTTGCGCAGTTCAAACATGGCGATAATAAACATGTTGTTGAAACTGCTGGGTGGATTATTGGTCATGTGCTGTCTCTATTCTTTTTTGCGCTAGGTTCAGGGGCTATGGTGCTTGGCGCGACTATGTTGGTGCGGTTCAGTTTCTCACCCTTGGGTAGACAGTGGATTGGTCCATAAGTGCCATGTTGCTCACATAGCACTTATTATCCATCGGTATTTATCAGTCATTATCTATCGCTAATTAGCTCAATGAGGCGATTAATTCATCGAGCTTTTGCGTCAGTTCGGCGACTTGTTGTTCAAGCTCTGTCACTCTGTTCACTAATTCAAGCGGCTCTGCGTCTACAGACACAGCGACATGGGCTAAGGTTTGGCTCGCAGTTTCGAGTTGCGATGAGGCGGCAGAGAATAATTCCACATAACGGGATTCACGGCGACCAGCTTCTCTGGGTAATTGTTTTAAGAAGGGCTTTTCACGGCTCATTAATTGACGGATGCAATCTTCCACGTCGATCACGTCTTTAAATTCGTGTAGGCGGTTGCTGCGGGTCCGTAGTTCTCCCGGTGTTTGCGGGCCACGTAATAGCAACAAACAGACGATGGCGAGTGCGGCGGGGGACAGTTGAAGTTCGCTGAATTCGGTATTGCAGAACCTGTGTTTGTATTTAACGACGCGGCTGCCGAATCCCGACTGTTCGCTGATCAAACGTTTCCGATTTAGGGAATCAACGGCGATTTGCACTTGGGTTTCACTGAGTTCGAGTACGGGCTCGCGGCTGGTTTTTTGATTGCAGGCTAAGGTCAATGAGTTTAGCGAGAGTGGATATTGCTCAGGGGTGGTGATTTCTTTCTCAAGCAGGCATCCGATGACTCTGGCTTCGTGTAACGTGAGTTCCATATAAGCTCCAATGAAAAAAGCATGGCTTTGTTTATAACAGAGCCATGCTTAATATCCTAGGAGTTGTCAGTCAAACTCTGCCTTAGTGGCGGTAAACTGTACAATTTTAACGCTAAGTCCTGAATAGAGTTGATTATTCTGCTGTTTCAGTTAAACGCAGACCATCATTATCTATGCTCAGTTGGCCATTCTTAAATAAGCCACCTATGGCTTTTTTGAAGGCTTTTTTACTCATACCAAGCTGATCGTAAATGATTTCAGCATCGGTTTTATCGGTCAGGGCTAAGAAGCCGCCAGCCTGTTTGAGTTTGATCAAAATGATGTGGGCGTGCTTATCTAATTCTTGTTTACTGCCTTGTTGCAGCACAAGATCGATTTTGCCATCTCGGCGCACTTGTTTGATGAAACCTTTGAGTCTTTGGCCGAAACGCAGTTTTTGGAACACTTCGTTTTCATAAATCACGCCCCAATGGGCATGATTAATAATGGCTTTGTAGCCTAAATCTGTGGTGCCGCCGATGTATAAATCGACCTGCTCACCAACTGTGTACTCAGGCTCAGTCTTATCTAGGAACTTATCGATTTTTGATGAGGCCATGATGCGTTCATCGGCGCGGTTAGCGTGTACATAGACCAAGTATGAACGGCCTTCTTCGATAGGCTTATGTTGCTCACCGAAGGGCAGTAATAAATCTTTATCTAAGCCCCAGTCTAAAAAGGCGCCATAAGGACCGGTTGCAACGGCTTTTAAATAGGCAACTTCGCCTACCTGTGCCAATGGACGGCGCGTGGTAGCAATCACGATATCTTCAGAATCTAGATACAGAAACACGTCAAGCAGATCACCGACTTGGCAGTCTTTTGGGGTGACTTTGTTTGGCAGCAGTACTTGCCCTAATTCGTGGGCGTTTAAATACACGCCAAAGCTGACTTGTTTTACAACCTCAAGTTTGCAGGTTTTACCTATCTGTACCATGGATCTCTCTGTGCATAATGGAATGTGATTCGGTTGCGATTATACACTTCGGTGCTGAAACTGCAGCATTATTGTCTTTGAGCTTTATCTTAGCGTGTGAGTCGTCACTCTGCGCAGGCTTGACCACGCATTGTGTCTCGGAGGAACCACTGATTTGTGGCGGGGTTTGGCGCCGTGATATTGGTTGTTTGGCTTCGCTTAATGTTGGCAAATCTGCATCACTTGAGTGACACACAAAAATCAGGGATATTTGCAGGGGTAAATGTCAATAAAAGTGACAAAGGTGATATAAAAAATATTGAACAGACTTGTACGACGTTTATGGGTTAACTAACTAATATTACTCTATTTAAAATCAATGGGTGGCGGGTGATTGTTAAGCAGGTGTTTATTATATTTTAATGTAAAAGATTAAATGAGATTCTTGCTTGCATTCTGTGACATTGCGCGGTTTAATTGCGCCGTTCAACGACTTTGCTCGTTGCAGACATTACAAATATTACGTGAGTAATAAAGGTTTTATGGTTCACCAGTCATTAACCGTGTAATTAACAGTAGATGTGGTTACATGGGGTTAAGAGGGTTTTTATTAGCTAATGCACAAGCATCCATTTTTTGCACTTTGCCTAAAAGTGTCACAATGCCAACGCTCGATTGTCGTACCATACGATGATACTGGCCTTAAGCATCTCACGTTGATCCGCATCAATTCTGGCCGCGAAGAAGCCAATAGTCCCCTGTTAAAATAATCTTGCCTAGCGATAAGCTGGTTTGGCGTTTTCGCTAGTTCAGTGTTATCGGTTTTCGTTTTCTACTTGTGTTATCGGTTTCTGAAGGTCTTAATCTCTTTTGAACGTCTTTAAGCTACTTATTAGCTTGATGTTTTAAGGATGCGACTCAGGATCTTATTTGGCTTTTTGGCGGTATTTGCGCCCTTTAGCCTGAGGATAAATGCAAGCGAGGCAAGTAAAGATAGCTTTACTGAGGTAAGGGAATAAGCTTTCCCTTCAATATGATACGATGTATTGCGCTAAGATGAGTTGTCTCTAGCGCTATTAATGAAAATCGCAGCAATGTCACTTACACTAGCGTGACGTTGCGGCATTAAGTAGAAGGTAAAATCTACCTTCGTGTATGTCAGGTAAGGTGTCCCTTTGCCTGGGTTTGTCGAACGGGCGGTTGTGCTATTAAGCCATAACCGTTTAACCCATTTTTTAATAGACGGGCTAAATAATAATGAATGATTGGTCTATTGATGATGCTCGTGCTGGGTACAATGTTACTCACTGGAGCCAAGGTTTTTATGGGATTAGCGATCAAGGTGAGGTGACTGTGTCACCGGACCCCAAAAATCCTGATTACAAGATTGGCTTAAATGAGCTAGCCAAAGACATGGTTAAGGCGGGAGTCGCTTTACCTGTACTAGTTCGTTTTCCGCAGATCCTGCACCACAGAGTGAACAGTTTGTGCCAAGCATTCGACCAAGCGATACAGAAGTACGAGTATCAGGCGGACTATTTGCTGGTTTACCCGATTAAAGTAAACCAACAGCAAACTGTGGTGGAAGAGATCCTGGCGAGTCAGGCATCAAAAGAAGTACCACAACTGGGTTTAGAAGCGGGCAGTAAGCCTGAGCTGATGGCTGTGTTAGCCATGGCGCAAAAAGCCAGTTCAGTCATTGTATGTAATGGTTATAAAGATAATGAATATATCCGTTTAGCACTGATTGGTGAAAAGTTAGGCCATAAGGTTTACATCGTTTTAGAAAAACTGTCTGAACTGAAAATGGTGTTAGCTGAATCTAAACGTTTGGGTGTGACACCGCGTTTAGGTCTACGTGCACGTTTAGCGTTCCAAGGCAAAGGCAAGTGGCAGGCGAGCGGCGGTGAAAAATCTAAGTTCGGTTTATCTGCTGCGCAAATTTTGTTGGTTGTAGAGCAACTTAAGCAACACGATATGCTGGATTCGCTGCAATTGCTGCATTTCCACTTAGGTTCGCAAATCGCTAATATCCGTGATATTCGCCAAGGTGTGAGTGAAGCGGGTCGTTTCTACTGTGAATTACGTGAATTAGGCGCAAGCGTTAACTGCTTCGACGTCGGTGGTGGTTTAGCGGTGGATTACGATGGCACTCGTAGCCAAAGTAATAACTCGATGAACTATGGCCTGACCGAATACGCCAACAACATAGTTAACGTATTGACTGACATCTGTAATGAATACGAGCAACCTATGCCACGTATTATTTCAGAATCGGGTCGTTACTTAACGGCGCACCATGCAGTGCTTATCACCGATGTTATCGGTACTGAAGCTTATCAGCCTGAAGATATTCAACCGCCAGCGGAAGATTCACCACAGTTATTGCATAACATGTGGCATTCATGGTCTGAGATCAGCGGCCGCGCCGATCAACGTGCTTTGATTGAGATTTACCACGATAGCCAAAGTGACTTACAAGAAGCGCATTCGCTATTCGCTTTAGGTCAATTGACCTTAGCGGAGCGTGCGTGGGCTGAGCAAGCTAACCTGCGCGTGTGTCATGAAGTGCAAGGGCTATTGAGTGCGAAAAACCGTTATCACAGACCTATCATTGATGAACTCAATGAAAAGTTAGCCGATAAGTTCTTTGTTAACTTCTCATTATTCCAGTCATTACCGGATGCTTGGGGTATTGACCAAGTGTTCCCAGTATTGCCGTTATCGGGCCTAGATAAAGCCCCTGAGCGCCGTGCTGTCATGCTCGATATCACCTGTGACTCTGACGGTATTGTCGATCAATACGTTGATGGTCAAGGGATTGAAACCACGCTGCCAGTGCCAGCATGGAGTGCGGATAGCCCGTACCTGATTGGTTTCTTCCTTGTGGGTGCATACCAAGAAATCTTGGGTGATATGCATAACCTGTTTGGTGATACAAACTCAGCAGTGGTTCGCATCGAAGATAATGGTGTGACTAACATCGAATCTGTATTGGCGGGTGACACGGTTGCTGACGTATTGCGTTACGTTAACTTAGATGCGGTGGCCTTTATGCGCACTTATGAAGAGTTAGTGAATCTGCATATCGCCGAAGGTGAACGCGCACAAATTTTAGAAGAATTGCAACTAGGGCTGAAAGGCTATACTTATTTAGAAGATTTTTCTTAATTTCTAGCGTGTTAAAATAAATCAGCCTTGGGTAACCTCGGCTGATTTTTGTTTTTATAAGGACAGATTTTTCATTTTTATTGCCGTTTCAGTCGTGTAAAATCGCGTTGTTCTAGGATCAAGTAAAGGATGAGTGACGATCATGAGGTCAAAGGGTTGATGTTTTTTGAAGGTTCAGAAAAAAAACTCGAGATTATCGTGACGGCGTCTGCGCCGAATTTACGAGAACTCGATGTGAGTTTTTGGTCTGCCTTAGTCAACTGTGCCCACGCCGAGATACTGTCGCAGTTAAGTAATGCGGACTGTGATGCCTATCTTTTGAGCGAATCCAGCTTGTTCGTATGGCACGACAGATTTGTCATGCTCACCTGTGGTAACAGTACCTTAGTGGACGCCGCCTGTTACTTTATCGGCGCGCTTGGCGTGCCTGCCATGGCATTGGTGAGTTATCAGCGTAAAAACGAATACCAAGCTCATCTGCAAACCACGAGTTTTTCCGAGGATATTGGCAAACTGCGCCAACGTATCACCGGTAAAGCCTTTCGAGTGGGCCATCTCGACAGCCATCATCACTATTTTTTCTGCTCTGACAGTGATTATCGAGCACCAAAGGATGATCAAACCAGTGAGCTGTTGATGTACCATATTCGTGGCGAATTTGCCGACTATCTTAATGGCGGCTCGCAGAGTAAAGATGAGATTTGCGCCGCACTCGAACTTAACGATTTACTCCCTGAATTTGAGATTGACGCCCATTTATTTGATCCGTCAGGCTTTTCGATGAACGGTATTTGGGGCAAATATTATGTTACTTTGCATATTACGCCTCAAAGCGAGAATGCGTGCGCTAGCTCCTATGTGAGCTTTGAAACGAATCTGGATTTAGCGCAGTATCCGCAAGATCTATTGGGGCGTCTATTAACCTTGTTTGCTCCTGTCAGTTGGGACACAATCCGCTTTAATACCGACGACTCAACGCAGGGATTTCCTGCCCATTTATGCTTAGGGCGGTGTTCATTAACGACCGAGCAAGGTTATAACATTGGTTTTAGCCACTATCAGCAGCTTCAGGCTGAAGTGCTGATCCCTGAACTCATGTGAATTTTTGGCGTTTGCTTAAGGAAACCCTATGACAGATCTCAGTGATATCCGCCGCGAGTATGCCAAAGGCGGCTTAAGACGTGCCGACTTACCGCAAAACCCGATGGATTTGTTTGAACTGTGGATGACGCAGGCGAGGGATGCAGAGCTTAGCGATCCCACCGCCATGTGTGTGGCGACGGTGGATGAGCACGGCCAACCTTTTCAACGAATAGTATTACTTAAGCGTTTTGATGACACAGGTTTCGTATTTTTTACTAACCTTGGCAGCCGCAAAGCACAGCAAATTGCTGCTAATAATAAAGTCAGTTTGCATTTCCCTTGGCATCCTCTAGAGCGTCAAGTATCGGTGCTCGGTGAAGCGCAGGCACTGTCCACCGCTGAAGTGCTTAAATACTTTATGACCCGTCCTAAGGACAGCCAAATTGCGGCTTGGGTATCGCAGCAGTCGAGTAAACTCAGCGCTAGACAAGTACTTGAAGGCAAATTCTTCGAAATGAAAGCTAAGTTCGCCAAGGGCGATGTGCCTTTACCCAGTTTTTGGGGCGGTTACTTAGTGAGACCTTCGAGTATCGAATTTTGGCAGGGTGGAGAACATAGGCTGCATGATCGTTTTATTTATTCTCGCCATGATGCAGAGTGGGAAATCGATCGTTTAGCGCCTTAGTACGGTGCATAGTACGATAGCTCAGCATAAAACTGAGCTTGTGAACCTAACAACAGAGTTAAAAGACATTGAGTGATTATAAAATTTGGGTTGATGCGGATGCATGCCCTAATCCTATCAAAGAAATCCTGTTCCGGGCGGCGGAGCGCAAAGCCCTGCCGCTGGTGCTGGTGGCTAATCAAATGATCCGTGTACCGCCATCTCCCTATATCAGCCAAATTCGCGTCGGTGCGGGATTTGATGTGGCCGATCAATATATTGTCGATCATGTTGAACCGACGCATTTAGTGATCACCGCGGATATTCCCTTAGCGGCTTTAATCATTGAAAAGGGCGCCTTGGCGCTCAATCCCCGTGGCGAGCTTTATACCGTCGATAACATAAAACAAAAGCTGACGATGCGCGATTTTATGGAGGATTTGCGCGGTTCTGGCGTGCACACTGGCGGGCCTGATTCGTTTTCTCAAGCAGATAAACAGGCTTTTGCCAATAGCTTAGATAAATGGTTAGTGCGCGTATGAATCATAGTTTACTGGTCGCTAATGGATAAACAGAGTATCTTTAGCTTAAGTTAGGTGATGTTGATCACGTTTAACTGGGCAGGATTTTAGCCTGTTGCGGATGTCGAATTTCTTTACGACATGGCTTTTAAACTCACTCTTTAAGGACGGATACGATGAAAAAATGGATGGGAATTGTCGCCTTATCTGCTATGGCCAGTTTTAGCTGTGCCGCGCAATGGCAAGTGATGGAACAAGATTCGCGAGTCAGTTTTATTTCGGTAAAGAAAGGTGATATAGGTGAAGTCCATCACTTTAAACAACTCAAAGGTACGCTAAAAGATAACGGTCAATTTGAATTAACAATTCCACTAATCGGTGTGGCAACGGGTATTGATGTCCGCGATGAGCGGATGCAAAATTTGTTATTTGAAGTGTCTTTGTATCCAGAGCTGAAACTGTCATCACAAGTAGACCCTAAGATACTAAAAAATCTTGGCGTCGGTGAGAGTAAAGTTTTTGATATTGATGGAAAAATTGCGTTACACGGCAAATCGCAAACTAAGGCTTTTTCGGTGATTATCACTAAAGTTTCTGATAACAAACTTTTAGTGAACAGTTTTCAACCGGTAATTGTTAATGCCAATGAGTTTGATCTTGTGGCTGGGATTGATAAATTACGTGAAATTGCGGGTTTATCGAGCATTAGTCAAGCTGTTCCTGTGTCATTTGTACTAACCTTAACTCAGTAACTTCAATAAGATTGGTATAGATCAATACGTCTGTTATCGAAGATAGGCTAGAGTTAAATAAGTGGCGTATGCTAGATCTTGATAAGAAGCCGAGCTTTTGGCTTCTTTGATATTTTCTGATGTGCTATTAATAGCATCACAATAGATATTAAGTTAATGAGTTTAAAGGGTAAAAAATGGTCACAGATAAAGATGGTTACATGCATTTGGTCCAGTATTTAACTGAACATCTTGGCTTATTTGAAACACCAGGTTCAGAGGTAGTTTCAGACGATACTGTGATGGAATTATTTGAAGAGCAATTGTCGGCACAGATCATTATGGTGTGTGGCCAAAATCCATCGTTGTCTTTTACGCAACGTAATGTGATTATCCGTGAAGTGGATGCAATTGTGTATGATTTAGAAGAGATTTTAGCTTCAGTAGCCAACCATAAAGCGACTCCCGCACAGACTTTATTTATTACTGAGTTTTCTAGTTTGATTAAGAATTTGTTCGATCAAGAAATCGCTAAACTTCAAGTGAGTGCTTAGTCAGAATAGCAATTAGATTATCTATTAATGCGTGATTTCAGGTAAGTCACGACTAATACTAATTTTTAGCGGCGTAAATCATCATCGTTTGAGTACCATGTGTTTCCTCACTCTTATTGTTAAGCTCGAGCTGCAGCAGCTTTGAGTGTGAGGTAAATATCTGCTCTTTGCTTCACCTCATGTTATTTCGTATGGTCACCATTTTTCATCGAGTTCTGCGACTAAGTTTTGTTGCTGGGTTATGCGAGTTATCGCTGTGGATTCGCTCCTTTTGGCGTCATTTGCATTGCTGATGTGTATGTATAAAATGGTGTTAGCTTAAAATAAAAATCCCATCTTTCCCGCATTTATGTCATTGTCTGTGTATCTTTAGTGTATGAGCTTTAACTATTTTTCCCTTCATGTATTGATAAGGAGTGTTCAATGCTAACGATTTCTTCGGGTCATGCCGATGATATATTAGCTGTGGTCGCATCTGGCCGTGTTAACCATTGGGATGTTGAAGGCTATTTGGTTCCCGCCATAGAAGCCAAGCTGCAAGACCACGCCAGTATTCGCCTTTGGTACGAGTTTTCCCCTGAATTTGAAGGTATATCCGTTGGGGCCTTGTGGGATGATGCGGTATTAGGTTTATTTCATTTAAGTGATTTTTCAAGGGTCGTGATGATTGCTAATGCCACTCAAACAAATGCTATGGTTAATGCGCTAGCCTGCATGCTGCCATGTCCGGTAAAGGTATTTACCGCCGATGAACATAGCCAAGCCAAGGCATGGTTAGATCAATAACGCACCTTTGTTTATTGCGGTTCTAAATCTGTACTCAGTGGCCAACGACATTGAATGTGTGTGCCTTGGTTCAAGTGGCTACTGATGCTAAGGCTGCCATTGAGATCATTTTTAAGCCACAGATTTATACAGGTCAGCGTTCCAAGGCAGAGTTCTTGCGCTAGTTCTTGCCGTAACTGTGCGAGTTGCGGCTCTGTCATACCTATCCCATTATCGATAATACTGATGTGTAACTCTTCACTCGACTTGTCGATATTAATGGTTATTTCACGCTGTTCATTGTGAGCTTTAAATGCATGATTCAACGTGTTGGTGATTAGACGATAAAACAGCTGCAAATATTGCCATGAAGGGCCATCAATGATGATATTTTCTTCGCAATTTAACGCTATTTCCACATTTGTTTTAGCTAGTTGTACCTTTAGCAACCCTAAGAGATGACGCATAAATTGTGCGAGATGTAGTGGCCGAATGTCATTTTGATGATTCGTTAATAACTGGGCAATATGTCGCAGTTTATCTGCCTGAGTCACCATGATTTCGGTGATCTGATTTTGGTCGTTAGCATTATCTATTGGCTGAAGTTGGCACACTTTGGCGAGTAGCTGATCTTGCTCATGCATAATTTGCGTCATCATTTCAGCTAGAAAATTTTGCATTAGCTGTTGGCTTTGTTCACGACTGAGATTGAGTTGATGATGCTTCTCAAGTAATTGGGTTGATTTGTCTTGGAGCAGATGGAGTTCATGGTTATGTTGATTACTGAGGCGAACTTGTTCTTGTAGGTGATTAAGCGCCTCGACTTGCCCTAAAAGTAACTTTTCTTGTTCTTGCTCTTTAATTTTTTGTAAGGTGATATCAAAGGCAATAGCACCGACTGCAATAACGGTATCGTCATCATCTTTGATCTTAAATTTAGTCACGATATAAATAAGATTGCCTAGGGGCGATGGAATAGCTTCTTCGAAGTTTATGGCTTCATGATTATGCAGAACGCGTCGATCATTTTGTTGATACTCGTGGGCAAATTGGCTGGGAAATATCTCAAAATCAGAAGTGCCAATAATGCGTCTGCGTTCTATACCTAATATTTCACAATATTTGTCATTGACGAGAATATATTTACCGTGAAGATCTTTGATATAGATGAGATTTTGAGAAAATTTAAGCAAAGCCCTCAATTGTTCTTTATGGCGCTTTAACTCCAGTTGAAACAGATTTTGGCTCTGCAATTGCTGTTCTAGCGCCAGGTTACTCGCATCTAAGCTCGCCATTGCCACTTCAAGTTGTCGAGTACGCGATAGGAATGTTTTTGCCAATAAGCCAATTTCGTCATGGCTGTTATTGGCTTTGAGTTCGATAGAGGCGGAGTCATTACGTTTTAAGGCTTGGACGATTTCAATAATGGGGGTAATAAATAGTCGGTGCTGGAGTAAGAATAATAGAATTAAGCCTAATAGTTGAATACAGACTAAATAAATGCCGACCTTTTCGATTAAATGTTTAGCGGTATCCTGCAGCGGTGAAATTGGGGTGACGACAAGTACCTTCCAATAGGTATTTGGCATGAGAAATACCGAAACGAGAGATGCCGTTTTAAGGATTGGATCATGGGTCAAAGTTACCGACGTCAGTAATTTCGGGGCAGTAAAATGATTTAAGGCATTGTTATTTACGATGGCCGCTAACATGTCACGCTCATTTTGATGACTTAGTCTCGTTAGATGCTGCATCTGTTCTTGGGTAAAAACGCGCTCGGCAATCGCCGCTTCTATAAAGGCTTTATCTGCACTCTGTAATGCGACTTCGACGGGGTTGAAATCTGGCTGTTGGCTGGCGAGATGATTGAAGGTGACGAAAGAATGATTGGTATTGGTTTGATGCTTAAGATCGTTATTGGCATCTGGATAGGCGAGTACTTGGTTTTGATGATCTAAGGCTATGACATAGCCTCTGACATTAATCATAGTATTGCGTAATAGCACATTGAGCTTTTCTAAACTGATATCCACAGTGGCGGCACCAATAAACTGATGGTCCATCCACATAGCGCCTGAGGCTGTGATCATTGACTCATGGGTTGTCGGATCGAAATAAGATTTTGACCAGAAAATTTTACCAGCAGGAAAATAGCGCGTCGGGCGATACCATTCTTCGGTGTGGTAGCTTGGGAACGTGTCTTTGTTATAGGAATCAATGGCGACTAATTCATCGTTTACATTGTGTGCCCAAAACAGGCTATCTCGAAATTTTTGCTGATTAAACGCACCGGGTTCCGGCCAGACGCCGCCGCCAGAGATGATGCGTTGTTGACTATCGAGTTTCAGCAACGTGGGAATGGTTTTCACCAGTTGCTCATGATCATAGCGGTAAAGTTTGGCAATACTGGAAATAGAGTCGACTACGGTTTCAACCTGTGAAGTCATTTCCTGCAGTTTGGCAATAATCAATTGGCCATAGTTTTGGTTTAACACGGCTTGCTGATCAAGAACTTGTTGGCGTTGAATGCTTAGCATCACCCAAGCTGTACTACAAATCAAAATAGCGGCAATGACGAGCTGAATAAGGCTAAATTTGAATGGCAAACTGTTTTGCCATTGGGTTAATGGCGTGTGTGGCTCAGATGTCGAACTTTTTCCCATAATCCCCAGTTTCCAAATCACCACTTTTCATTGAGCCAGTGTAGCGCTTTCTCACTGTTTTGCTATTGGCATATGTTTAAGTTGCGAGGATTGAATAGGATAAGTGGAATATAATCGTCAATAAAAAGGCAGGTTTTATGCCTGCCTTATCTCAAACTCGTTATTTATAAAGAGACGGTTTATTTGAACCACTTAGGATTGGCACAATAAAGAGTAACCAAGCGACTAAGAAGCCACTGAAGGCCACGACCATCCATTCGGGCATCGTTACACCCATAAAGACCCAAGGTACATCAGTACACATGCCAGTAGGCATCATAACGGCAGGGAACCATTCGTGTAATGGCATCCAAGCTGGAAATTCAGGTAAGAATGAACAGGTTGAAAAAGGGGATGGGTTGGCTTGCATATCTACGAGCGATAAGGCTAGTTTTAATCCCCAAGTTGCACTGATGGCCCAGAGCACGGCAGCTAAGATCCTGACGATTCGATATTTGGGTGCTGTCATGCCAATGAGACCTGCTGCCAATAAACCAAAAATAGCGAGTCTTTGGTAAATACACATGACACAGGGTTCCAGTTTCATAACATATTGAAAATACAGGGCGGCTGCTTCTAACCCAAGGGCTGTGCCTGCGAGAATAAACCAAGATGAACGGGAATGGGCAAAGCGAGTCATTACAGTCAAAGTGAGCTCCATATCAACAAAAAACGCCCTCAGACATGGGGCGTTTTTTGGACTCTACTTATTAAATAAAGTTCAGTCAATAAAGAAGATTAATGTCCAGTCATCGGCTCTAAAACTTCACTAGCGCTGTGATGGATGATTATCTGGGAATCATAGAAATATTGGGTAGCTTGTTCTAATAAACCCGTTTGAATCGCCATGACACCTACGATAGACAGCACGATAGTGTAAGGTAATGCCATCCATACCATTCTGCCATAGGATAAGCGAATAAGTGGCGCTAGGGCTGAGGTTAGTAGGAATAAGAACGCCGCTTGACCATTGGGCGTGGCAACCGAAGGTAAGTTAGTTCCAGTATTAATCGCAACGGCCAGCAAGTCGAATTGATCACGGCTGATTTGACCGTTAATCAATGCCGCTTTCACTTCGTTAATGTACACAGTGCCGACGAACACGTTATCACTCACCATAGACAGCAATCCGTTGGCGATATAGAAAATCACCAACTGAGTATTGCCTTGATAACTCAGTGCCCATTGGATCACTGGTGCGAATAAGTGCTGGTCGATAATCACGCCAACAACCGCAAAGAAGACAGCTAATAACGCGGTAAAAGGCAGTGCTTCTTCGAAAGCTTTACCGAGGGCATGCTCATCGGTAACGCCGTTAAAGGCTGTGGTTAAAATAATCACAGAAAGACCAATTAGGCCCACAGAAGCCAAGTGTAATGCAAGTCCTGCGATCAACCAGACACCCACTAAGGCTTGGACGATTAACTTCATGTTGTCTTTATTGGTACGGCGCGCATCTTCATGGGCGGCATATTCACATAAGATCCGATGAACGGCCGTTGGCAACTTAGCGCCATAACCAAAAATGCCAAATTTTTCAACTAAGTAACAAGTTAAGATACCCGAGATTAATACAGGAACAGTAACGGGTGACATACGCACGGCGAATTCACCAAATTGCCAATTTGCTTGCGCGGCGATAATAAGGTTTTGTGGTTCACCGACCATAGTACACACGCCGCCCAGCGCAGTACCCACACCCGCATGCATTAACAGATTACGTAGGAAACCACGGAATGCACTGAGTTCTTCTTCATTTAACTGATCTTCACCATCATCATTTTTACCTTCAGAGGTATGATCGTGATCGGCGCCGAAATCTTTTCCAGAAGCGACCTTGTGGTAAATAGAATAGAAACCCACAGCGACCGCGATAATGACGGCAATAACCGTTAACGCATCTAAGAAGGCTGATAAAAAGGCTGAAGCCAAACAAAACATTAATGACACTAAAATTTTAGAGCGCACTTTAGTAATGATTTTCGTGAAGCCAAATAGCAGCAATTGCTTCATGAAATATATACCAGCGACCATAAACACCAAGAGTAATAATACTTCGAGGTTGGCTTCTATTTCATGTAAGACTTGGCTTGCCGATGTCATTCCGATCGCGACGGCTTCAATTGCCAATAATCCGCCAGGCTGTAATGGATAGCATTTTAATGCCATTGCTAAGGTAAAAATAAATTCTAGAACCAATACCCAACCAGCCACAAAGGGGTCGACATAGAAAAAGAGTATTGGATTGATAATTAAAAATGACAGTATTGCGGTTTTGTACCACTTA
The DNA here is from genome assembly GCF_025653905.1 of Shewanella sp. SM71. Lineage (NCBI taxonomy): Bacteria > Pseudomonadati > Pseudomonadota > Gammaproteobacteria > Alteromonadales > Shewanellaceae > Shewanella > Shewanella sp. SM71. The sequence goes on along the minus strand of NZ_JAKKRW010000024.1, from coordinate 46,964 downwards.
GGAGAATTTCCTAAGAAGTTCCCAATAAACGCCTGACTCATTGTCGCCGGCATGGCAGCCTCTCTTCTAATTATGTTAAAAATTGCACGTGATTATTATCAATACCTGCGTTAGTTAAATGAGTCTAGCCTAAAGAGAAAGCTAATGTAATGAGTTACTGATACCGACATTTCAAAAAGCGGAGCTAAGCGGCAAAATTGGCCCATCCTGTATTGACCTTGGTCGTTTTTTTGAACGATTCTGTGACATTTACACGGCGATAACACAGTGATTTTAAGTGAATGGTTTCCATTTTTTACCGCTCTGGTATGATCAGTGACCATTACGAAGCACAACAACTGGATAAGTGGGCTGATGATTATCAATGCCAAAGGACCTGCAAGTTTTGCAGAGAAGTATATTGTGAGATCAATTTGGGAAAACAAATTTCCTCCAGGGTCCATTTTACCGGCTGAACGTGAGCTTTCAGAATTGATTGGTGTGACTCGCACCACTCTGCGTGAGGTGCTACAGCGCTTGGCGCGTGACGGTTGGTTGAAAATTCAGCATGGCAAACCAACACGGGTTAACAACTTTTGGGAAACCTCAGGCTTAAACATCCTTGAGACTATTGCTGATTTGAATCCCGAGGGTTTTCCGGTATTGGTTGACCAACTCTTGTCAGCTAGAACGAACGTCAGTGCTATCTATTTTCGCGGTGCTTTGCGTTATAACCCGGATACCGCTGTGGAGGTACTTGCAAAGATTCACCAGCTTGAAGATACGGCTGAATCCTATGCTGAATTTGACTACTTACTGCATCACACCTTAGCGTTTTCGTCTGGAAATCCACTTTACGTTTTGATATTAAACGGATTTAAAGGTTTGTATAGTCGAGTTGGTCGTTATTACTTTACCAGCTCAGATGCGCGTTTATTAGCATTGAACTTTTACAAAGAATTAGAACTGTTGGCTCAGGCGAAAAATTACCTCGATGTCTCTGCGCTAATGCGTACCTATGGCATGAATAGCGGTAAGATGTGGTTACAATTACGCGAAGATATGCCAGCTTCTATTGCTCAAGATCATTAATCTCTGTGAGTGATATCGTGTTAAGATAGCGCTAAATAAACAAAAAGGCCGTTTCAATTGGAAACGGCCTTTTTATTGTGCTTATTATTCTGGTTTATTGGCTTCAGGGCAGGATGCTAAGACGCTAATACTCGCATCTGCATTTTTTTGCTCTAAGGTGACAGTGAAACCCCATAATCGATGTAAATGCTTTAATACTTCTTTATGGCTATTGGCTAAGGGAATATCGTTATTTGGCACATAATGTAAGGTTAAGGATCGATCACCGTTGATTTCCACATTATGTACTTGGATATTTGGCTCAATATTAGACAGGTTATATTGTTGTGATAGTAACTGGCGAATATCTTGATAGCCCCGTTCATCGTGGATCGCGGATACCGAAAGATAATTGCGTTTCTCATCATCATGGATACCAAACAATTTAAATTGGCGGATAACTTTAGGTGAAAGATATTGGCTAATAAAGCTTTCGTCTTTAAAGTTTTGCATTGCAAAATGCAACGTTTCTATCCAATTACTGCCAGCAATGTCGGGAAACCAAGCTTTATCTTCATCGGTTGGATTTTCACAAATACGCCGAATATCGGTGAACATGGCAAAGCCTAAAGCGTATGGGTTGATGCCGCTGTAATAACGACTGTTGTAATCGGGTTGGGCCACAACGCCTGTATGGCTTTGCAAAAACTCGATCATGAAGCGATCAGTGACCACGCCATCGTCGTACAAGTGATTCAAGATAGTGTAATGCCAGAAGGTTGCCCAGCCTTCATTCATGACTTGAGTTTGTTTTTGCGGATAAAAATATTGCGCCATTTTACGCACAATACGGATTATTTCCCTTTGCCATGGTTCAAGCAAAGGAGCGTTTTTCTCGATGAAATATAAAATATTTTCCTGCGGTTCGGCGGGGAAACGACGTTTTTTAGATTGAGACTGCTCATGTTGATGGGTCGGAATCGTGCGCCATAAATCATTTACTTGGCTTTGAAGGTAAGCCTCGCGATCCTTTTGTCTTGCTTGTTCTTCCCTGAATGAGATTTCAGAGGGACGTTTATAACGATCTACACCATAGTTCATTAGCGCATGACAGGAGTCTATGACGCTTTCGACTTGTTCTACACCGTATTTTTGCTCGCAGTCACTGATGTAGTTTTTAGCAAAGACAAGGTAGTCAATAATCGAGCTCGCATCTGTCCATGTCTTAAATAAGTAATTGTTTTTAAAAAAGCTGTTATGTCCGAAACAGGCGTGAGCTATCACCAGCGCCTGCATTGTGATGGTGTTTTCTTCCATTAAGTAAGCGATGCAGGGGTTAGAGTTTATCACAATTTCATAGGCGAGCCCCATTTGGCCACGTTTGTAACCTTGTTCGGTTTCGATAAAACGTTTGCCGAAAGACCAATGGGTGTAACCTATGGGCATGCCTATGCCAGCATAAGCATCCATCATCTGTTCAGCAGTGATGACTTCAATTTGATTTGGGTAAGTGCTGAGTTTATAGAGCGCTGCCACCCGCTCAATTTCCTTGAGGTAGTCTTGCAGTAGCTCGAAGCTCCAGTCGGGACCATCGCTCAGTGGTGTCCAAGATGTTGATTTAGTTATCCCCATAGTGCCCCCTTAAACCGCTTGTTTCTTGAATAGCTCCCTAAAGACAGGGTAAATATCTTCGGCTTGACGTATATGCTGCACGGCGATGTTGTCGTAATGCTGTTGCAGGGATTCATATTCGCGCCACAGGGTTTGATGGGCGCGATTGGTGATTTCGATATAGCTGTAGTAGCGCACGAGTGGCAATATTTTTTGTTCTAACAATTGCCTACAGGTAGGTGAATCGTCAGCCCAGTTATCACCGTCGGATGCTTGGGCTGCGTAAATATTCCACTCATCGGCGGGGTAGCGGGCTTGTTGAATTTCATGCATTAATTTCAATGCACTGGACACTATGGTGCCGCCTGTTTCTTGCGAGTAAAAGAACTCGTGTTCATCGACTTCTTTGGCTTGGGTATGGTGGCGAATGTAAACCACTTCTAAATTTTTATAGGTACGGGTGAGGAACAGATACAGCAAGATATAGAAGCGTTTTGCCATATCTTTAGTTGCCTGATCCATAGAACCAGACACATCCATTAAACAGAACATCACAGCTTGACTAGAAGGGATTTCCCTTTTGGAATAGTTATTAAAGCGTAGATCGAAGGTATCGATAAACGGCACTCTGGCAATCTTTTGTTTTAACTCCTCAATTTGGGCTTTTAAATCCAAAATCAACTCGGCCTTAGTGCCTGGAATATTTTCCAGTTCGGCAAGTTCTTGTTCTAACTCTTTTAATAGTTTCTTTTTACTGGCAGACATAGCAATGCGACGAGCAAGGGATGAACGTAATGAACGGACAATATTGATGTTAGCGGGGACGCCATCATTGGTGAACCCAGCACGGTAGATTTGGTATTCCACCAGTTTATTGAGGCGATTTTTTTGTAGATTGGGGAGTTCTAAGTCCTCAAACAATAACTCTAGATACTCGTCTTTAGAGATTTCGAACACAAAGTCATCGTCGCCTTCACCCGAGTTTGAGGCCTCACCTTTGCCCGAACCGCCGCCTGAACCACCAGGTGGTCGGTCAATTTTATCGCCACGGGTAAATTGGTCATTACCGGGATGCACTCTATCCCTGACACCGCCTTTGCCTTGGTGAAACATAGGTTCACTGATATCCCGTGTTGGGATACTGATTTTTTCGCCTTTATCTACATCCGTTACGCTGCGACGAGTCACTGCATCGCTGACGGCTTTTTTAATTTGTTGCTTATATCTATTGATAAAGCGTTGGCGGTTGACTGTGCTTTTTCCTTTCGCATTCAACCGTCTATCGATAAAGTTCGCCATACGCACCTCCCAAAACCCAGCGAAGGCTTTGGCAACACCAAAGCCCTGTACTTAGTTAGCGCAAGTTTAAGAAGATTTACGAACTCGTAAATACCACTCAGACAAGAGTCGGACTTGTTTTTTGGTATAGCCTTTCTCCATCATGCGATTGACGAAATCATCGTGTTTGCGTTGATCGTCGTTCGACGTTTTGGCGTTAAAGGAAATAACAGGCAGTAAATCTTCTGTGTTGGAGAACATTTTCTTCTCGATCACAGTGCGAAGTTTCTCGTAGCTGGTCCATAGCGGATTGTTACCCTCATGGTTCGCGCGGGCGCGCAGCACAAAGTTAACGATTTCATTACGGAAATCTTTAGGATTGCTAATCCCCGCGGGCTTCTCAATCTTCTCAAGTTCAGCATTGAGGGCGGCGCGGTCGAATAGCTGACCTGTTTCTGGGTCGCGGTATTCTTGATCTTGGATCCAAAAATCGGCGTAAGTGACATAGCGGTCGAAGATATTTTGGCCATATTCAGAGTAAGACTCTAAGTAAGCGGTTTGAATTTCTTTACCGATAAACTCCACATATTTAGGGATCAAATAACCTTTTAGGAATTCAAGATAACGTTCGGCGGTATCGCCGGGGAACTGTTCTTGTTCAATTTGTCGTTCGAGGACATAGAATAAATGTACTGGGTTGGCGGCGATCTCTGAATGGTCGAAGTTAAATACCCGCGACAAAATCTTAAAGGCGAAACGGGTGGATAGTCCATTCATGCCTTCATCGACACCTGCGTAATCACGGTATTCTTGGTAAGACTTAGCCTTAGGATCGGTATCTTTCAGGCTTTCACCGTCATATACCCGCATCTTAGAGTAGATGGAAGAGTTTTCAGGCGGCTTGATGCGTGACAACACACTAAATTGCGCTAAGGTTTCTAAGGTGCCGGGAGCGCAGGGCGCTTTCGATAACTCAGAGTTGATTAGCAGTTTTTGATAGATTTGCAGCTCTTCTGAGACCCGTAAACAGTAGGGCACTTTGACTATGTAAACACGGTCGAGGAAGGCTTCGTTGTTTTTGTTGTTTTTGAAGGTTGACCACTCGGACTCGTTTGAGTGAGCCAGAATAATCCCGCTATAGGGCAAGGCCGATAAGCCTTCTGTGCCGTTATAGTTACCTTCCTGAGTTGCAGTCAGTAGTGGATGCAGCACTTTAATGGGTGCCTTAAACATCTCGACGAATTCCATCACCCCTTGGTTTGCACGGCACAATGCGCCTGAATAGGCGTAAGCATCGGGATCATCTTGGGAGAAATGTTCGAGTTGCCGAATATCGACTTTACCGACAAGGGACGAAATATCTTGGTTGTTTTCATCACCGGGTTCAGTTTTCGCTATTGCCACTTGGTCCAGAATGGATGGAAAGACTTTTACCACGCGAAATTTGGAGATATCGCCACCAAACTCATGCAGACGTTTTACCGCCCAAGGCGACATGATAGTTTTCAGATAACGGTTGGGAATGTTGAATTCCTCTTTTAACAGCTGTCCATCTTCTTCCACATCAAACAGGCAGAAGGGGTGATCGTTGACTGGGCTGCGGACTCCATTCGCGCTCAGAATGTAAATGGGCACTTTTTGCATTAGGGCTTTGAGTTTTTCGGCGAGTGATGACTTACCGCCGCCCACTGGGCCCAGTAGGTATAGAATTTGTTTGGATTCTTCTAATCCTTGAGCCGAGTGCTTTAGGTAAGCCACAATTTGCTCTATGGCGTCTTCCATGCCGAAGAAATCTTTAAATGCGGGATAGCGTGAAATAAGTCGATTCGAAAAAATACGGCTAAGTGTTGGATTTTTTGCGGTATCAATGACTTCTGCTTCACCAATTGCAAGCAGTAGTCGCTCTGATGCTGACATGTAAGCGCTGCGATCTCCCTTGCAGATGTCCAGAAACTCCTGCAAAGAATATTCTTCATCGAGTTTTTGTTCGTAGCGCTTTTGGTAATGCTCGAAAATGCCCATATAAACCCCCTGAAACGCCAGTGATGTCATGGAACGGATAACTGGCTAGCCAGCCTCCTACTCTAATCTTAGACACAAACTCACTATCTGTGTCAAAAAAATATCAAATAAAAACAATAACAAATAGTTGCAAACGCAATTATTGCACTTGTAGTTAGCGGAGGATAAATCGGTAGGATAAGGGATGGGCGGCGAACGAGGGGCATAAAAAAAGAGCCTCTAGGGCTCTTTTTACTGGGATTAACCCACTGCTTATTCGGCAGTAAACAACGTTAGGTTAAATGAATTAACCTGCGAAGTTTTGGTTAACGAAGTCCCAGTTAACTAATTGCCAGAAGTGGGCAAGATAGTCAGGACGCACGTTACGGTAATCGATGTAGTAAGCGTGTTCCCACACGTCAACTGTCATGATTGGCGTTACTGTGCTATCAGTCAGTGGCGTCGCTGCATTGCTAGTGTTAACGATAGCAAGAGTGCCATCGGCTTTTTTCACTAACCATGTCCAAGCGCTACCGAAGTTGTTTACTGCTGAATCAGTAAATTGCGCTTTGAATGCGTCGAATGAACCGAAAGCGGCATTGATTGCATCAGCAACTGGGCCTGTTGGTTCGCCGCCAGCATTAGGGGCTAAGCAGTTCCAGTAGAAAGTGTGGTTCCACACTTGAGCTGCGTTGTTAAATACGCCACCCGTAGAAGTCTTGATGATATCTTCTAAAGATTTACCAGCGAAATCAGTTCCTTCGATTAAGCCGTTTAGCTTCACAACATAAGTATTGTGGTGCTTGCCGTAGTGGTATTCTATGGTTTCTTGAGAAATGTGTGGTTCTAGTGCGTTCTTTGCATATGGTAATGCGGGTAATTCGAAAGCCATTAGTATCTCTCCATGGTCTTAGGTTATCGTTTCTTAAACGTGCTCACTTAGGACTATTGTACCGATAAAATTTGTGATGTGAATCATTGTTTAGCTAATTGACTAGATAGACGCCATCGAAAAATCAAATGTCGACATAACCTTACAAACTGTGGGATTTTGTTCTGCGTCTAGCTGACGTACAATAGTCGCATTGAGTCAACGTCATCCTACTTAGGAATCAAAATGGAAACAGTAGAGAAAATTAAGCAGCAGATCACGGAAAACCCTATCATTGTTTATATGAAAGGCTCTCCTAAGTTACCAAGCTGTGGCTTCTCGTCACAGGTAGCTCAGATCATGATTAACTGCGGCGAGCAGTTTGCATTCGTGGATATTCTTCAGCATCCAGACATTCGCGCAGAATTACCTAAGTTTGCTAACTGGCCGACTTTCCCACAATTGTGGATTGAAGGTGAGTTGATTGGTGGCTGTGATATCGTCGTGGACATGTTCCAAAAAGGCGAATTACAACCTTTGATTAAAGCTGCTGCCGCTAAGATCAAGACTGAGGAGTAAGAGTTAATTCTTACTTCATAAAAATATTGCTTCATAAAAAAGCCGCCGTGATTGATATCACGGCGGCTTTTTTATGGTGGTTTCTTAAGAAACGATCACTTTTATAAAGTGGTCATTTTTCAACGACCTACTTCTAAATTGATCGTGTCTTCAAGCCGTGATTAATGAGGTGTCACATCAGACTCGTGGTGTTTATTGTGTGGCTTAGTCGCGGGTAATAGTAAGTTCATGGTAATAGCGACAATACCGCACAAGCTAATACCAGTCAGACTGAATGAACCTATGCCAAATGCCATGCCGCCGATACCAAAGACTAAGGTAACACCGACAATACTTAAATTACGTGGCTCTGATAAATCCACATGATTACGAATAAGGGTGTTGAGGCCAACTGCGGCAATGGAACCAAATAGCAAACACATGATACCGCCCATCACTGGGACGGGGATAGTTTGCATCAGCGCACCGAGTTTGCCAACGAAGGCTAAAGTGATGGCGGTAATGGCAGTCCAAGTCATGATCTTAGGATCAAAATTTCGGGTTAAAGTTACTGCACCTGTCACTTCTGAGTAAGTTGTGTTCGGTGGACCACCAAAGGCTGCGGCTGCAATTGTGGCAATCCCGTCACCCGTTAGCGTGCGATGCAGGCCGGGTTTTTTCATAAAATCTTTACCCGTGACGTTGGATATCGCCAGAATATCACCTATATGTTCTACCGCAGGGGCGATTGCCACTGGGATCATAAATGCGATGGCATACCAGTTTAATTCTGGCGCGACAAATTTAGGAATAGCAATCCAACTTGCAGCGGTCACGACTGCAAAATCAACAATACCAAAGGCTAGGCTTAAACTGTAACCTACTATAATACCTGCTAAAATAGGCATCACTTTGAGGAGGCCCTTTGCGAAAATGGCCACCGCGATAGTGGTACCAAGCGATGCGAGCGAAATAAATAACGCCGTATTTGTAGCGACTAAAGTCAAGCTACCATCACCACTCTTGCCTAATGCCATATTCACCGCCACGGGGGCTAAGCCAAGGCCGATAATAATGATTACGGGTCCCACTACGACAGGGGGCAATAGTCTGTGAATAAAGTCAGTACCGCGCACTTTAACCAAGGCGCCGAGCATGACGTAGACCACGCCCGCGGCCATAATGCCGCCCATTGTGGATGGAATTCCCCAAGTCTGCACGCCATAAAGTATGGGGGCAATAAAGGCGAAGGAAGATGCGAGGAAGATAGGCACTTGGCGTTTAGTAATCAATTGGAAGAGTAGGGTACCGATACCTGCGGTAAACAATGCCACACTGGTGTCGAGCCCTGTAAGTAGCGGCATTAGTACTAGGGCACCGAAGGCCACAAATAGCATTTGCGCGCCCTGTAGGGGGATAGCGAGTCGTCTCATTTATTATTCTCGTTAATTTAGGGTAAACCGCCAAATGATAACAGTTTGTTGGATTTTGAGCAGGAGAAAATCGCCTGTTTTGCCGACGTTGATCACTGTTTGGGTTTTCTGTGCTGTGGCAGGCTCGGAAATGGGGCTAAATTTTGGCAAGACTCGCTTAAGGCGCTAACTATGGTACAATTTGCCTCATCTGACGCTACTTCAACTACTCAAAGATGCTGAAATTCCTATTGAAGCCGAGCTTAATTGCATTTCTATATTGTCTGTTCACGATTAATAGCGTCAATGCTGTTGAGGTGAGTAAATTAGATGAGGCCAATGTGCCTGTGTCTTCGCGCGCAGTTGCTGAACGCGACAAAGCCTTAAAAAGTGCACTTGAGCAAGTCATTATCAAGAACACTGGGACGGCGCGATCCCTCGATAACAGCCTAATCCAATCTCAGCTCAGTAATCCTGATACCTTGCTGAGCCAGTATGGTTATATCGAGCAAAATGGCCAATTGCTGTTGACCGCGAGTTTTGAGCACCGCCGCATAGTGGCGTTACTGCGCCAGGCACAATTGCCTGTTTGGGGAACTCAACGCCCGCTGACCTTATTTTGGGTCGCTATGCCTGGTGATGGCGACACTATGATATTGGGTGACTCATCTGCGTTAGCCGAACGTAAGATTTTTAGCGATTTTTCCTATGCCCGCGGTATACCTGTACTCTTGCCTATCTTAGATCTTGATGAGTTGATGGGTATAAATCCTAACGATATTAAAGGGATGTTTGCCGACATCGTGGCGAGTGTATCTGGCCGCTATCAAGCTGACTTTTTGGCGCTAGTGGCAATTGATGCCGCCGGGAATCAGGTTCGTTATCGTTTAAATCTTTATACTAAGGCTACCATTGACTCTTTGACGCCACCGTTATTCAGTTACAACGGTACTGCTGAAAATTCGGCCCAAGCGATTACCGCTATGATGGCGGCGTTAGGTGAATACTATTTTACTAAGTATGCGATTGCCGATACTGGTACTCAGCTTGGTGCGAGTGTTACCTTCGTTAATATCCAAAAAATGGCGCAATTAGTTGAAGTTGAAAAATATTTGAAGCAACTCAGCGCGATTAAAAATGCCACGTTAACGCATATTCAAGGTAACACCGTGACTTTCTCGTTAGATTTATTTGGCTCAGAGACGGATTTACAACGCTTATTAAGCTTAGAGCCGCGTATTTCTGTGGTCGCACCTGTGAGTGCAGGTGAATTTAGCCCTGTCTCTAATCAAGCTGGCAAACCTGTGTATGAATGGCGTTTACATTAAGATGTTATCGGCCGTGCTTAGTTAAGCACGGCATTGTTTTTATTTAATATTGAGAAGACCGAGTGCCCTTAAACTCACCTCTGCAACTCTCGTTACCTGTGCATTTGCCAGACGACGAAACCTTTAATAGTTATTACCCCGCCGCGGGTAATGATGAACTTATTCAAAAATTGAGAGCGAATGCCGAAGGGCATGGTGAAGCCGCCATCTATTTGTGGGGCCCAGTTAAATCGGGTCGAACCCATTTAATGCACGCTGCTTGCGCGCACGCTAATGAAGTGGAGCGTCGCAGCTTTTATATTCCCTTAGGCATACATGCGAGTATTTCGACCGCATTGCTTGAAGGCCTAGAACAGTTGGATTTGGTTTGTATCGATGATGTCGATGCCATCGCCGGCCACCCCGTTTGGGAAGAGGCGATTTTTGATCTCTACAATCGCGTCGCAGAAAATAAGAATTGCGCCTTAGTGGTCAGCGGCAGCTCGTCTCCTGCGGATGCTGGGTTCCTCTTGCCAGATCTTGTTTCACGTATGCAATGGGGGTTGAATTACCAACTGCAACCCATGGCAGATGATGAAAAACTTGCCGCACTGCAACGCCGCGCAGCTATGCGTGGCCTGCAATTACCGGAAGATGTCGGGCGTTTTTTACTGAACCGTATGGCGCGGGATTTGCGTACCTTGTTTGATGTATTGGATAAGTTAGATAAGGCCTCATTAGTGCATCAGCGTAAGCTCACGATTCCGTTTGCTAAAGAGATGCTACACCTTTAGATACAGCATGGCTTGTGTTCGTTCTGAAGATACAAAACCTACTGGCATTAAAGCCAAAAAGAGTAAAGCCCGTCATGTTGAATACATACGGGCTTTTGTTTATCTAAAATTTAAAACGCTATTGTTGTGGATGTTGGTGACGGTCACCACTTAAGCGAAGTTCGGCTTCAAAACGAGACTCGGCATTAATTGCAGTTGCATTGCTTTGGCCTTTGAGCTGCGTATTCGCAGGCGATATTGCTAATGTTTGACGCCAGCTTTGACCTTGCACCATATTAATTGGCTCGGGTAGGCTTTCGACCAGACTGATCCCATTAAGCTCTGGCAGCATTTCATCAATCACCAACGCAGCGCGATTTTCTAGACTGTCTTGCGCAATTCGTCCCCTTTGTCCCCAGTCAATAATCAGCGAATCCGCAGTCAAAATCGCAGGTTTATTGGTGACGGCGACATCACGCAATATTTGATAGCGATAACTCATCATGGCTTCCTCAAATAACATGGCCGTGTCTTCACGGGTACTGGAATAGGCATAGAAGTCGCTGGCGATATCGGTAGAAAAGAAAGTACTGACATCCGATGCTTGATAGGTCTTTTGCACATTACTCGCCGCTGCGCCGAGGAAACTAACATTGGCAAGTCCCATCATTTCAGTGCTCGTTAATGGGTAGGTTTTGCTGACTTGATCTGAAATTAGACTCTTGCTGGCATTGCGGCGGCGGTAGTCATCTAACAGTCTTGGCCCTGTGAGTGTGGCATGCACGCTGCGTGGAAAAAAGTCATTGGCATGGGCGAGCTCGTGGTACAACAAGGAGGCCAGATCGGGATTGATTTGCGCTAATGTGCGGTTTGCTCTGACTGTGATAGGCACGCCAAGGGAGGCAAATTGGTTATCTTTCACATAACGCCAAGGCATCACAAAGTTAAGATCATTTCCGAAATTACTGCGGTAATCCGGCGCTTCATTAATCGTGTCGCGCTGGCTTGGCGTAAGCCATAAATCATTGGGATCGAGATAAATCGCCCCTGTAACTACCCAATAAAAAGAAGGGCGTACATCATAGCTAATCACCACGGCCGTGACGGATTGTAACAGGCGGGCAAAATCGCTGTTGGGGTCCATCTGGGCTAAGAAAGCGGCAAAGTTATCGCCCATCCAGTCGTGTGAAACCAGTACACGATTTAGAATGGTCTCACGATTTAGATCGCTTGAGGTTTGACCTATCAAAGGTAAGGTATTGATAGTGCAGCTATCATTAAGCTGATTGGAGTAAACACAGTTTGCTAGCACATTGGCGTAAGGTGAAGTCGGACGATAGGCATGGGTGCGCGCAACTGGGGTATCGAAGTATGGCGAACTGATCGCTGGCGCTGAGGTTGTTAGCACAAAGACATCATCGCTAAGCTGATTGCCATTGACGTTGGCATTCACTTTGAGGCGAGTGATTGTATCCTGAGTGACCGTTGGCGCGGTAAACAAGGGTCTAAACGGATCGCTCACATCGACCATTAAATCTGGGCCAGATGCTACACACCAAGAGATATTTGCTGCGCTTAATTCCGATTGTTGCCCGAGTCTTAAACTCACATTATTGCCTTCAACCACTTGGTGATCTTGACGGACGTTTAGCATACCCGTCGATGCGGGATCGACATTAATACCAATTTCTCCGGAGACATCTAGATTACTGCCCGTCACATGCAAGCTAAAACGGTAGCCGCCTGTGGTGGGAGTATCAAGGGCTAATACCGGGCTGTTTTGACTGACGAGTGCTATGTTAGGGCCATCGATTTGCTGCCAACGGAAGGTTAAGTCTTGGCTGTCACGATTTAGGATATTGGCAATGATAGTACTAGATTGACCCGCCACATAATTTTGCTCGGTTTGAAAGCGAATTGAGGATGACGTGGTGGTAATGAGTGGCGAAATGCTATCTGTGCAGCGTGCTAGTGAGGTGGAGGGGGGCGTGACTACACTATCATCTGGTTTACTATCACCACCACCCCCGCATGCCGCAAGTAGGCCAGAGCAAGCCATAAATCCGAAAAATTTCAGTGGTATCGACATTCCCATTACACCATTCTCCCTTGCTAACTCTGCTGTGCTATTTAGACTTTTGTGGCGTCATGGGACGCTTATACTGTGAGAAACTGACTATAGCACGGGTACTTAGTTGCAAAAAGTCAGTGTAAGTATAATAAGTGTTAATTTTGTCGTGATGGGAATTGACGTCGGAACAGAGGTTGAAACTAAGGTTGAAATGGATATTCAGACTGAGATCATAAGGGATATTTGAGCCAAGGTTTGGCCTTCTAATATAAAAAATGCCGCCATACCCAGCAAGGTTAAACGGCACTGAAAATACATTGAACTGACTATTCTTTAGATTTTTTCTTCAGGCCTAATCCCAGTTCACGACCACGTATGCGGGCATAAAATGGGAAAGCGATTAGCAGTACGCCAATCAATAATACTTCGATTAAGGCAAAAGCGAAGGCGTCATTGGTGACATAAAGCAGGGTGAGCCCATGTAACATATATAAGCACAGAATAAAACTTGCCCAAGCGTAAGTGTATGGATTACCTTGGAAAACACCCTTTGCGGGTAGTAATAACGGCACTATCCATAAGAGACTAAATAGCAGGGTGTATTCACCGCTAATCCCTTGGCCAACAAACCAACCGCCTAATAGCAGCACTAGCGCAAAGTAGCCTAAACGGCTAAGGATAAATAAGGTGTTGGACGTCATAAGTCTACCTAAGGGTTGAAAATAAAAGCCATTTTGGTTTAAAAATCATGGATTAAAGAATAGTGAGCACATTCTCAGGAGGACGGCCGATGGCTGCGCTTTGATTGGCGAGCACAATTGGCCGTTCGATGAGTTTAGGAGTGTTGACCATAGCCTCAATCAACTGCAATTCTGTTAGTGATGAGTCTGCAAGTCCCAAGGCTTGATATTCTGCTTCCTTGGTGCGCATTAATTCGCGAGCACTTATGCCTAGTTTAGCCAGAATGTCGCCGATGTCTTTAGCCGTAGGGGGATTTTTTAAGTATTCCACTAGGGTAATGTCGCAGCCTTGTTGCTCGAGTAAAGCTAAGGTTTCACGGCTTTTTGAACAACGTGGGTTATGGTAAATCGTCGCTTGGGTCATAGTACTAGAGGCTCAATACGGGCTGAAATAACAATGGCGCGGATAATAACAGAAAAAACCGCGCCCCGTCAGTGTGTTCGGGGCGCATAAATGGGTTATTGTCTTTAATCTATTTGTAAAACAACTTATTACTTAAGCGCATCCATTTCTTTATCAGCCATTTTAAACTGGCGAATACGTGCTTCAATACGTGCAAGCTGTAATGGATTATTTTCGGATGCACGGTAGGCAAAGTTAAGTTGATCGATTGCGCCCTTATAGTTAGCACCTAAGGCCATCAGCTCTGCGGTGGAAAAATATTCCAATGCTTGGTTGCCGGTTTTTTTATACACCATAGTCAACAATTGATAGGGCAGTTCATTTTGTTTATCGAGGAAAATCATATCCTCCAGCAAAGGAATTGCTTTGGGGGCTTGATCGGCTTCGATATATATATTGGCTAAGTTGGCATTGATCACTTGAGACGTTGGTTTCATTTTACGCTGGGCTTCGAGCATAGTAATCGCTTTTGCATAGTCCTTACGTTCGATCAGTAAATCAGATTTAGTGTCTATATAAAACAGGTTGTTATTATCGATTTTTAACAGTTCATCGACGATTTTTTCTGATTCATTAAACTTCTTCAATCTATATAAAGCCAGCGCTTTGCCATAAAGTGCTGCCTCTTTGAAGGTATAGGTCTGTTTGTTGAGCTGCCGATCAAACATGCTTAATACTGCTTCGTCGCTATAGCTGGAAAAACGGACTTGAATACGAGCTTTTGCTAGCTGAAAATTAAGATTATCAGGGATATAACGTTTAGGGTATTGCTCGGCACGGTTACGGGCTTCAGTGATCCGCGATTCAGGTAATGGGTGAGTTAATAACATTTGTGGTGGTGTTGTGGTAAAGCGATAACGACTGGCTAATTTACCAAAGAAATCCGCCGCAGCATTGGGATTAAAGCCTGCATCCACTAGAATTTGCATTCCGATGCGATCGGCTTCCTTTTCATGCAAACGGGTGTAGTTGATTTTCGATTGTGTCGCCATGGCTTGGGTTGTCGCAAGCGCCGCCATACCTGCTTGTGGTACTGCAATAGTTAATAAAATGGCGCCGAGTAAACCGGCAATTGTTGCAGGATTACTTTTTTGCTGTGCTTCAAGTGATCGGGCAAGGTGACGTTGAGTAACGTGAGTCACTTCGTGGCCTAATACTGAAGCGAGTTCGCTTTCATTGTCGGCATTGAGAAATAAGCCTGTGTGCACGGCAACATGGCCGCCAAAGAAGGCGAAGGCGTTGATTTCATCATTTTGTAATAGGAAAAAATAAAACGGCGTTTTTACGCCTGTGGCATGGGCGACCAGTTTATTGCCAAGCTCGGTAAGATATTGACTCAACACGGGGTCATTTAGCATAGGTGCTGATGAGCGAATGATGCGCATATAAGCATCACCGTAAACCATTTCTTTTTCAAGGCTGAAGGTGTTAACTGCGGCCGTACCTAAATCCGGTAAGTCATTGTTGGCAAAGCTTTTGGCGGCGAAGGTTAGCAGCATCAAGGAGAGTGCGCCTGCAACAAAAGGTTTGAATCGAGTCAAAAAAGTCAAGTTACGCAAGCGGATCCTTTTATTTCTAATTATCTCAACTAAAGGCAGATACTGCACTTAGCTTGTAGTTTGAGGTGCAACTTAGGATAATGGCCCAAGTTCGTCTATAGCAAGTTCATTATGATTTTTATTGATTTAACGCTCTTTCGTTGTCCAGTACCCTTAGTGAAAGTGAAGCTTGCATTGAAGCCAATGCGAGAGGGTGAGCAGTTGCATATCTTACTCTCAGACTCTGGTTCGCGGCGAGATGTTCCCCAATATTTAAAAAAACAAGGGCATGTCGTGCAAGAGTTGCGTAATGATGCAGGTCTGTTAGCCTTGATGGTCACCAAAGTTGATCTATCTCAGGGATAAATTGAGGATTTTTATGTTTAAATCCTCTTAGACTAACATTAATCGCTTAATTCTGAGCCAGAGTGCCGCTCAGGCTCGGTTGTTTACTCCTATCAGTTTATTTTTGATTTAGCTGACGTGTAGGAGCGAAAGTCTAACTGAGTAAAGTCTCGAATAGCATCATGATAAATAAACTTTCCTGAGCGTTTGGGAAGCCTCGCCAACCATCACTATTGGAATGATCCATGTTTACTGTTTTTTCTCGTTGGTACCAAGAGCGCTTTAGTGATCCGCAAGCTGTGACCTTAATGGCTATTCTTGTCGGGCTCGCGCTAGTGATTTATTTTGCGGCAGGTTTACTTGCTCCGCTGTTGGTCGCTCTTGTGTTGGCATTTCTATTGGAATGGCCTGTGGCGCAAATGCTTAAATTGGGGATTAATCGCACCGCTGGTGCGTCCTTGGTTATTGTGTTGTTTTTGGGAATCGTGGTTTTACTGACATTTGGCTTAATTCCGAGTGTGTGGCGTCAAGGTGTTAGCTTAATTGCCGACTTGCCTAGCATGATTGATAAAGGCTTGCTGACAATACAAACGCTGATCAATCAATATCCACGATTTATCAATCCAGAGCAGTTAGATCTGATGGTTGGTGAGCTTAAAAAACTGCTCGATACTCAACATGTGTTGGATATTGCTAAGCAATTAATCGGTTATTCAGCTTCTTTACTCGTCTTGATGGTGTACGCGATTTTAGTCCCCTTACTGGTGTTTTTCTTTTTAAAAGATAAAGACCAACTGATTAGCGGCAGTAAGCGATTTTTTCCCGTAAATCGCCAGTTAGCCCGTAAAGTTTGGTTTGAAATGCACCAACAGATTTTTAATTACATTCGTGGCAAAGTGATCGAAATCGTGGTTGTTGGTGTCGCAACTTATATTTTGTTTGCCTTGATGGGACTGCGATATTCGGCGTTGCTTGGTGTGTTAACAGGGTTATCGGTATTGATCCCTTATGTCGGTGCAACCTTAGTTACATTACCTATCGCCCTAGTGGCATTTTTTCAGTGGGGTTTTAGTTCTGAATTTGGCTATTTAATGTTGGGTTACGGTATTATTCAGGCGCTCGACGGTAATTTACTCGTGCCTATTTTGTTCTCCGATGCGGTGGATTTACATCCGGTGATCATCATAGCGGCCGTTTTAGTCTTTGGCGGTTTATGGGGTGTATGGGGAGTATTCTTTGCCATTCCATTGGCATCGTTGGTCAAAGCCGTGATTAACGCTTGGCCTAAAACAGAGCTTGAGGCTGACAATAAACTTGATGCGAGTTGATGCTTACCTGTCTAACCGCCATTTGTATTATTGGTTATAGTGGGCTAGTTAACCGTTATCGCTAATTCCTCTTGGCATTTGAATTAAGTGCCAGAGGCGTTTGGGTTGAATGTTGTGCCTTCACAATTTAAAGCATCCTCGTCTAGTACTCTGTACCCATTCACTTATTGTCATTCCTTTTTATTATCACTTTGTCTTAAGTATCATCATGAATCGAGCTTTTAGTTTTAGATGAAGGGCATTTATTCTGTCGCTTGCCAGTTTAGGGATTTACATTATGTAGCCTCTAGGTTAGGTAGATGTAAAACTCTTATATAAGCATGTGGTTACATGATGCAGCGCACATTTTACCCTTGAGTATGTTGATAAAGTTGTGTCGCTTAGTTTGGGTTTGCTTATTCGTTCATCCTTAGCTAAGTTATATCGAGTCGTGCTATTTATTTTGGTTGAGAGATGGAAGTCACCCTGACAAGAATTTCCACTGACAATCGCCATTGGAGGATACTATTGTGAGCAAAAAACTATTAAGTGCGCTTTTCGGGGCAAGTCTTGCAGCGTTAGCGCTGTCGCCAACCGCATTTGCTGCAGATCAAAAATTGTCTGATTTCCATGCTGAGTCGGGTGGATGCGAAAGCTGTCATAAAGATGGTACACCTTCTGCGGATGGTGCTTTTGAATTTGCACAGTGCCAAAGTTGTCATGGTACCTATGCTGAAATGGACGCTGTGCATAAGCCACATGACGGTAATTTAGTCTGTGCAGATTGTCATGCGGTACATGATATGAATGTCGGTCAAAAACCTACCTGTGAAAGTTGCCATGATGATGGTCGTACCCCAGCAACTGTTCTGAAAAAATAATCTCAAAAATACGTTTAGAAAAGTTGGTATATACCTTCATGTCTAAATAAATAACGCCAGCAAATGCTGGCGTTATTTTTATCCGTTTACTAACCGATTACTCGTCTTTTGGCTGACCTTGGATGATCTTCTTGCCGGAGAACATGGCTGAAATAATCCCTGGTTGACGTTTTACTTCAGTATAAATCACCGCGAATACATGTAATAACATCAGCAGTAACAACACATAAACCGCATAGACGTGCACTTGACCTGCCAATCCTTTCATTGGTTTAAGTGCATCCGCTTTTTTTGCGTTCACACCCGTTGCATCATAGGGTTTTAAGCTTGTTGGTTCGACATTGGTATCGGCAAGATAGCTTTGTACAGCACTACCTAGCGGCGGATAATAAATATCTGTACCTGCACGCAAAAGTCCAGTGATCATTATGGTCACTAATAGCAACATGATGGCCAGCACGGCAAATTTACCTTTAGGGTTATGACCTAAATACTGCGGATTTTTCCCCGCGGCTAATTCAGTCTTATAAGCTATTAATTCGCTTTTGCTATTAGCATTGGGAAACATGTGGCTGAAACGCGCATATTTGTTACCGATAAAACCCCACACAAGGCGGACGATGAGGTTTATTGCGAACGCATATCCTATGCACACGTGTAAAGTTTTCAAGCCAATTTTACCTGTTAACTCAGATATGCCTAGCTCAGTGCGATACATCATGATGCCACCGACTAAGATGAGTGCGAGCACAAGAATGACATTAATCCAATGAAATAATCGCGTCGGTTTGTCCCACACAGGATAGGATTTTATTTCAAAAGCGGTGGGGTTACTGCTGGACATGGAATTTCCTTATTTTTTGTGTTGGTATGATCTTACGCTTTTATCCTAAAATTTCAGTAAATTTTTTCAGTTTCAATTAAGACTTCTGATTGATAGTGTAGTCAACGAAAGTGTTAGAAGTTTTTGATTTGCGTACGGTAAATATTTTTTACGTAAGTCTTTTTAATCTGTTTTATCTAATGCTAATATCGTGACCACGGTAGACTTGGAAGTCTATTGAACGGATGTTGAAGTCGTATTTGGAGGATCTTAGATCCTTAAAGTGAATAATCGTTAACCAGACAGGGAGTGAGCAGGATGTTCAAAATATTACATTGGATTGTAGTGTCACGATCGCAAGTATTGATGGAATTGCTCGCAGGACGTTGGCCGCAGGAGTTTCTCGTTAAGTTGACCCAAGTCAGCCCTGATGAGATGTGTGAGAAAATCAAAGATAATAATGCCTCCATGGTCGTGATCGATTTAGCGACTGTTGATCTTCAAAAAGCCCATCAATTTCAACGTTTACTTGCCCGTGAGCAACCTAGTGTGCGAGTTGTCTATTTACAGTTCCCTAAACAAGTGGATGCACGTTTCTTAATGCAAGCAGCCACAACTGCAGGGGTATTTTATCTCGATGCAGGTTTAACTGAGATAAGCCTCGGACTCTCGAATATTTTACGAGGTCATAGGGTCATCCCAATTCAGCTCATTAATGGGGTAAATGATGATTTTGGATTGTTCGAAGACACTGAACCGTTAACTATCCGTGAGCGTGAAGTATTACAAGCATTGTTGACGGGAAGTACTAATTTAGATATCGCCAATCAGTTGTTTGTCAGTGAAAGCACGATAAAAACCCATTTGTACCGAGTATTCCGTAAAATTGGAGTGTCTAGCCGTGGTCAAGCGATTGCGTGGGCACAAACCTATTTGCACGATGTGGTGGTTTAAGTCGATATCAGTATTGATATACAAACGGATATACGTTTAAGTTAATTCTTATCTCAGATAAAAGGGGCTAAAGCCCCTTTTATTATTTCTCAAAAGTAGTCTTAAGCCGAAAGCCTATTAACGTCCAAGCCAAGCCGCTATTTTGCTTTTGTCACGAATGGATAGGGCGACAGTATCCTTAGGCGCGGCAGTTATCATCAATTCACCCGTCATCAATTCATCCCGTCTAAACCAATGTAAATTCAACGATTCACCCAGCGGATACTGCTGTAGCTGCGCCTCAAATTGTCCTGTGACTTGTAGGTTATCCGCGGCAATTAACACATCACCTGCACTTAACCCTGCAAGGTGTGCAGGGCTGCCTTGGGTGACAGTCACGATTTTTAATCCTACAGGTGCTGCTTGGGTTTTCGCGCCAAAGGCTATGTCATAGCCTTTTAGTTGCCCGCCGCCCACATCCTGCGCACCTTGACTGGATCGAAGACTCAAGTTGACCCCAAATTCGGCAAGTAAAGCCGCTAACGGAATATCGTCAGTGCTATCTAAGTAGGCAAACAGATCTTGGCAATCACGACCAAGGAGTCGTTCCACGATGGCTTGATGGCAAGTATCTGTGGTGCCTTTATCTTGCTGAGCATATTCCTGCCATAAAATCTGCATAACATGGTCGAGATTGTATTTGCCCTGGGTTTCGCTGCGCAGGGTTAAATCTAAATACAGCGCAAACAGAGCCCCTTTAGTGTAATAACTGATGATGGCATTTTGTGCGTTTTCATCCTGCTTGTAGAACTTAGTCCAAGCATTAAAGCTTGAGTCCTTAACACTTTGTTTAAAGCGCCCCTGGCTGCGATAGACACGGGTGAAGGTCTCACTCAGCATATCTAAATAGCTTTGTTCATCTACCAGACCTGCACGATAGGTAAGAAAGTCATCGTAATAGGAGGTGATGCCTTCATAGGCCCATAATTGTGGCGTATAGGTTTCTGCCTCAAGTTTATAGGGTAAAAAGCATTCAGGCTTAATGCGCTTAACGTTCCAGCTGTGGAAATACTCGTGGCTGCACAGGGATAAATAAGTGCGATAGTCATTATTGATTGGCATATCTAGCGACAGCGGTAAGTCTTTGCGTGAACACATTAATGCAGTAGAAGCTCTGTGCTCTAAACCGCCAAAGCCATTGTCTAATACTGTGGTCATAAACAAATAATGTTTAAACGGTGCAGGCGTATCAAAGAAGTTAATCTGATACTCACAAATGGCCTTTAAATCTTGGCAGAGCCTTGGCATACAAGCACGGTGGCGACCATTGAGTACGATATCATGCCGCACGCCACAGGCATCAAAACTCCCTAAGGTGAATAAGCCCATTTCCACCGGATGATCGATGAGCTCGTCATAGCTTTTAGCTGAAAATTGGCCGAAGGCAAAATCGTCACCACTGGTGCGGGTCATGCTGGTCGCAAGGCGCCAGTCACTTAATGTTGACTCTGTGGGTGGATCTATAGAGACGGTGTGTAAAGTGTCTTCGAAACCATGGGCGGATAAAAATACGCTACTGCCGTTAAAGAAGCCGTGGGTCATGTCCAAATGCGCGGTGCGCACCGACAGATCCCAAGCATACACTTGATAAGTCAGAATAATTTCGCTGCTATTATTATCAACTGACCAAGTTTGCTTATCTAGTTGGGTGAGCTTAAGCGTTTGGCCTTGTGCATCTTGTGCCTTGAGTTCAATGATATTTTTGGCAAAGTCGCGCACCATGTAACTGCCTGGCAGCCAAGCGGGTAGGCTAAAGACCTGCACTGGCTTGGGTTGTGATAATGTCATAGTAACAGCGAATAAATGGGCTTTCGGATCGACGGGGATTATCTGGTAATGGATCATATTTATCCTGCAAAACCTGAGTGTTTTAATGGTGGCCATGCTGCCAAAAATGCCTGCAACTGGCAAATGAAAAACAAAATATCTGCAGACACAAAGTATTGAATTGTTAATATACCCAAGCAACCTGAAGATACGAGTTCAGAGCGCCTAGGGTGCTTCAATTCAAGGCGCATCAATGACAGAATGTCGGCCACCTTTTGAATTGATGCAACACGGGAGTGGAGTACCCTAGACGCTCCGTCCCGGCGGGTTTTAACGCACTTTATGCTGTGTTGGTTATTTTTAACTTAGCCCACTAGGTCCGCAAATAACCGCCTTGCCTAAAGTGCGTTAAACTCCCGCTGAATCATGCATCTTCAAGTTGTTTGGGTATATACTATGCCAACTAACCCAAGGAGGACGCCCCATGGCCGAAGAAACGATTTTCAGCAAAATTATTCGTCGCGAAATTCCCGCGGATATTCTGTATCAAGATGAACTTGTGACTGCCTTTAGAGACATTTCCCCTAAGGCGCCAACCCATATTTTGATTGTGCCGAATCATTTGATCCAAACGGCGAACGACATGAAAGCCTCTGATGAGCCTGTGCTTGGCCGTATGATGACAGTTGCAGCGAAATTGGCGGCTGAAGCGGGTATCGCTAAAGATGGCTACCGACTGATCATGAACTGCAATCAACACGGTGGACAAGAAGTCTATCACATTCATTTCCACCTTGTGGGCGGGAAGCCTCTGGGGCCCATGTTGAGCCAAGGAAAATGAAGGTCAATTCGGATTTTTTCCCGCTGACCCAAATGGCGCAGCGGTTTGTGGATCAACTAGCTCAGTGTCGTCGCCTCGGTTTAACGGTACTGGAGGCGAGTGAGCACCATGTGTTGATTGAGTTGCCCTACAGCACTGAATTAATTGGGTATCCCGATACGGGCGTTATCCATGGTGGAGTGATCACTACCTTAATGGATACTGCCTGTGGCAGTGCAGTCGTGAGCGCTATTTTCCATAAATTCAAATTATTAGAAATATCACCTACGCTCGATTTGCGGGTGGACTACATGAAGCCCGCTCAGCCCCATAAGCCTGTATTTGGATTTGCGGAATGCTATAAGTTGTCTTCTAATATTGCCTTTACCCGTGCAATTGCTTACCAAGACAGTATTGACGATCCCATCGCCCATGCCGTCGGCTCTTTTATGCGGATAAGCCCTGAAATGGTTGGTGATGCCTTTAGGCAAGCGTTAATGGGTGAAGCCGTGCCTGCGATAGGAGAGAGTGATGAGCGCAAATAATTCGATACTAGATGCAGCCAGTACAACTCAAAACGCACAGGTTAAAGCGCCTATTGATGTGCAAGGTATAGTTAAACGCGCCACTGAACTTAATGATTTTGGCCATTTACTTGAACACGTTCCCTATGCCAAATTTATTGGCATGAAGGTGGAGCGTTTTGGTGATGAACTGATTTTTAAATTGCCCGCTAAAGACGACAATATCGGTAATCCTGTGTTGCCCGCTATTCATGGCGGCGTGATTGCGGGCTTTATGGAAATGTCAGCGATAGTGCAGTTAATGGTATTTATGCAAACAGCAAAGGTGCCTAAAGTCGTTGATTTTTCAATCGACTATTTACGTGCAGGTCTGCACAAGGATAGTTTTGCTGAGTGTCGTATTACCCGTCAGGGTCGACGAGTCGCCAACGTGAATATTGATTGTTGGCAAACCAATCGTAAGCAGCTTATTGCTACGGCACGGGCACATTTTTTGATTGATTAATCTGATTAAGTTTAGATTGATGAAGCATGACTGATTCACTATTTTAGATTGAGAATGCTTTATTTAGCCTATGTTATTAAGCATGAGTTCAGCACTGTTCGATTAGTTTGTCGTTTAATGGGAAATGATGCGCTAGCTGCGTATTTTGTGGCGTGACTAGGAGAAATATATGAAACAAGTTTATACAGGGTTATTACTGGCCGCAGCACTTACCTTAGGTGCTTGTGCCTCACATACCGCAGGGATTTCAGTGAGTTCACTGGGTGAAACCCGCGTCGATAATTCCAGCTTTGCTCGAGATATTGCGGTACAGAGTGTGGATGCACGCCGAGTCGGTGATTTAGTGCAGGGCACAGCGTTGATTGTTAGTAAATCCTCGTCCGATATGCGTGTGCAATATAAATTCACTTGGTACGATGCCAGCGGCTTTACTATCGAAGATGAAGCGACCAGCTGGAAATCGGTGAAATTACACGGCAAACAGCAATTGCAAGTCGGCGCCGTAGCACCTAATGCCCAAGTGGTTAAATTTGATGTATACGTGCGTGAAACCTTTTCAAACTAAGCTTGAGTTTGCTTCTGTTTAGTTTATTCCGGGTTTAATTGATTTTTTGATATTAAACCCGTTCTAAAAAGGCTTACTTCTTTTAAGGAGTAAGCCTTTTTTATTCGTTTTACATCAACTTTTAGTGACCTTAAGGTCATTCAAATGTTATTAGCTTTCGTCTTTTTGACATTGAAAGTTGCGATAAATTACCCATTTTTAAGCAAAAAGGTTTACGGCAAGGTGAAATCCGGACTTTAGTCCTAAATACATTTAGTGATTGAGCACTACTATCAGCATATTACCACATGAGGATAGAAAGATGACTGCTCATATTAATGCTCAACCTACTGATTTTACTGAAACTGTTATTATGCCGGGTGATCCACTCCGTGCTAAATATATCGCTGAAACCTATCTCACCGATGCCGTAGAAGTCACGAATGTTCGCAATATGCTTGGTTACACGGGCTTTTACCAAGGACAGCGCATTTCCGTTATGGGTCATGGTATGGGGATTTCATCTATGGTGCTTTATGGCCATGAGCTGATTAATTATTTTGGCGTGAAACGCATTATTCGTATTGGCAGTTTAGGTGCAACACAAAAACATGTACAAATGCGAGATGTCATTTTAGCCCAAGCCGCAGGCACGGATTCACCTACTAACGCTAAGCGTAGTAGCGGCTACCAAATGGCGACTTCTGCGACCTTTTCTTTATTGCATAAAGCCTATACAACAGCGAATGAGAAAGGTATTAGTGTAAAAGTTGGCAATATCTTTAGTGGTGATCTTTATTACGATCCCGATGAAGATATGATCCCCGCACTTGAGCGTTTTGGGGTATTAGGTATTGATATGGAAGTGGCGGGGCTTTATGGATTGTCACACCAACAAGGTATCGAATCATTAGCCATTTTAACGGTATCGGATCATTGTTTAACCGGTGAAGAAACAACGGCAGAAGAACGCCAACTCTCTTTTAATAATATGATTGAGCTCGCGTTAGAAACCGCCCTCAATTAGGTTTAAAGCCATCCTTTGAACCCTTAGCATTTCACTTATGGAATGACATAATGAATAATAAAATTACTTTAACAGCCATCAGTTTTCTCGCCAATTTTATTATGGCGGGCTTTGCGACCCAATTTGGGATGTTGATTGAACCCATAGCTGAGAAATTTGCCGCTAATGTTAACGAAGTTGCATCAATCTTTTCATTGCTCAATGGTGGTGCACTCGCGGGGACGATTGCAGCATTTTTCTTTATTGAAAAAATGGGTATCAAAAGAATGACCTTGATAAGTTACAGTCTGGTTGCTCTTTCTGCTCTGGCTTTACATCTAACCAGTTTCCTACAAGTTGTGATGGTAGCAATGACCTTAATTGGTTTTTGTGGCGGTATCGGTTTATGTATTGCTGGTACGATTGTGGTGTCTGTGTGGCAAGAGAAATTACAAAGCACAATGTTAGTGGTGCAAGATGCGACGTTTAATATTGCAGGCGTTATTTTTCCATTGATAACGACTTATGCATTAACAAGTTCACTATCATGGAGTTATAGCTATTTAGCCGTAGGTTTAGTGGCGTTCGGTACAGTCATTATTACCTTGTTCACTCATTTCTCTATTTGCGAGCAATCTTCTACAACACAAGAGAAACAACAGTCTGAATGGAATCTCGGTATTATTAGTGGAGGTATTGGTTTATTTTTAGGAATGCTGGCTTTATATACTTTTTTAACTTGGGCACCTTTATTTGTAAAACAAAAATTTGATATTCCGTTTGAAGATGCCGGTAATATTATTACCCAGTATTGGTCCGCTGCGCTAATTGGGGCGTTAATTTCGACTGTGATTGTGACTCGTGTAAAAATTCACCATTTCTTAGTCGGTATTATTGCTTTAGCTATGGTGATCACCGCTGCCATTGTCAGTACCAATAATCTTAATTGGATAGCTTATTTAACCTATGGTTATGGTTTTGTGTGTGCTGCTCTTTATAATGCATTTATTGCTTATGGCGTGTCTTTTGTAAAAAAAGCCAGTAGCAAAAATGTGTCATATATACTTATTAGCGGAAGTGCAGGGGCGATGTTTAGCCCAGCCATCAGTTCTTTCTTTGAACGTATTATCGGATTACAAACTGTGATGTATGTGATTCCTTTGCTTTACGCAGCGATATTTATGCTATTGATCGTTTCAAGTCGGATGAAACCGGCTATGGAACAACACTCGCCATCGGTAAGTTAATTTACCTGTGCATCCATCCCACACTCGGTTGTTAAATTATGTCGAGTGTGGGTTATGCTGAAAGCGATTATATGCCTGCTTCAACAAATTTCTTGAGTGCGTTGAGATCACAAATCCGAATGCCATCTTTTCTCCGCTCAATTAAGCCTCGTTCCTCAAGATTTTGTAGCGCCCGACGGTAGACTCGGTCGGTAGTGCCAAATCGTTCAGCCTCTAAATAGCGTTTACTAAAGCCATCTACAGGCAAGTCATTTAAGTATTCATGATAAATATCAAATGCCACGTTATAACTGAGCAGTCGCCGAGTAAAAATATCCACTGTGTCTTGGTAGTCAATCGCAATTGCACTAGCGAAGAATAGCGCGAGTTGAGGATGCTGACCGAGGCAATGTTGTAGTTTTTCAGCGCTAATCAACATGATTTCTAAGGGTTCACTGGCAATAATGTCTAGTTGACAGTGGTACTGGGTGAAGAACTCCATTTCGCCAAACAGTTGTGAATCACAATCAATAGTACCTAATTGAAAACACCGACCATTTCTCGCGGTATGGCCGAGTGATACGCGACCTTGCTTCACCAATACAAGTGATGCCATCGCTTCCCCCTGCGTCATGAGGTGAGCGCCTTTTTTGAGCATTTTTATTTCGCTGATACAGCTAAGTACAACCGCTTCAATAAGTGGATAGTCTTGCTCCCATCGCTGGCTATAACGTCCTTTCGATAAAGGTTTTAGCTGCATCGACTATTGTCCTCTTACTGTGTTCGAAATTGCGACCTTCTATAGCATTATCATGATAGGCGGTCAAATGGACGAAAGGATTTAGGCGGCTACTAAAGATATTTTCATCATACGAACTGAAGGGCAGTGGTTTTCGCGACATTTAATTGAATCGCAGAGATAAGAGTGCCCACTTTTTATTTCCGTCATGTATACTAGGCGCCGCCAAGGGGTGTTTGTTGTGCATTAATGTTACTCTGATTTTAACGTTAACGGCTGCAAACTGAGATGTCATCTGACGAACCCTTAGAACCTGATCCGGCTAATACCGGCGTAGGAATGGGCCAATCAACAGCACACTTCTGAATCGCTTATTCGTTGCCGGATCTCAAACATTATATTTGAGGTCCTATGTCAAACCGTAAAACGTCAAACCATCAATCTCCATTTTCAACCGTATCGCCAAGCTTATTTTTAGCCCGAGCGCCGCTGGCGTTAGCCATCGCCGCAGCGCTGAGCACCCCTGTTTTTGCACAAACCGACGCTATCGATAAACCCGATCCCAGCACTGAGATGGAAGTCATGGTGGTGACGGCGGATTTTCGCAGTTCAAGCTTAGAAAAAATGCCCTCCAGCATTACCGTTATCGACAGTCAAAAAATTCAAGATGAAAGTGCGCAACACTTTGAAGATCTGCTTAATTCTATCGCCAATTTTAACTGGTCAGGTGGAAGCTCGCGGCCGAAATATTTTCAAATTCGCGGTGTAGGAGAGCAGGAACAATACCAAGGCGCACCTAATTCTTCCGTGGGTTACATCATAGATGATATCGATTTATCCGGTATTGGTATGGTGTCGAGCATGTACGATTTACAGCAGGTCGAAGTGCTTCGTGGACCGCAGGGGACGCGTTACGGCGCGAATGCCTTAGCGGGATTGATTTATCTGAAGAGTAACGATCCAACTGATGTGTTTGAGCATGGCGGCGAAGTGTCGTTAGGCGATGATGATTTGCGCACGTTTAGCGGTTTCAGTTCTGGCCCATTAACGGCTTCTGGCAAGCTGCTTTATCGTGTGTCAATGCAGCAGCACCAGCAAAATGGTTACCACGATAACCTGTATTTAGACCGTGATGATACCAATGGCCGCGATGAATTCAGCGGCCGCGCTAAGCTGCGCTGGTATGCGACAGATGATTTGCAGTTTGATTTAACTGTGCTGCATGCCGATTTTGATAATGGCTATGATGTGTGGAGTTTAACCAATTCACCAACCCAGACAACATCGGATCAACCGGGTGTCGATAGCCAACGCACCACAGGCGCGGGTTTTAAAGCGACCTATTCCGGCGCCGAAAACTTCGAATTAACTTCGTTAACCTCTTTTGCGAATACCGATCACCATTACAGTTACGATGGCGATTGGGCTAACTCAGAATATTGGGCCTCTAAGCAATGCAATGATGACAATGGCAATCTGGCGCCGTGTCAATACGATTATTTTTGGGATAAAACGGGTCAGCGTAAAACCGCGTCGCAAGAGTTTCGCCTAAGTTCTACCGAGCAGGGCCGTATTTTTGCAGAGAGTACTGATTGGTTGCTTGGTGTGTATGCCATGAATCTGAAAGAAGATAACCAATTGTATTCTGAATACAATGCTTGGCCGGATGAAGTCTTAGACTCAGAGTATGAGGCGACAAACTATGCACTGTTTGGTCAGCTCGATACGGATTTGGGCTCAAATTATGCTTTATCTGTGGGTCTACGTTTAGAGCGTCGCAACAGCCATTACTCTGATACGAATAACGATAATTTCGACCCGAGCGAAACTATGTGGGGCGGTCATATTGCTGTGAGTAAAGTGCTGAACGACTCACACAATGCTTATGTCCGAGTCGCACGCGGTTACAAGGCGGGCGGTTTCAACATGACTTTGCCAGTCGAATTGAACGATAAAAAAGAGTTTAGTACTGAGACGCTCTATAACTATGAAATCGGCCTTAAATCCCATTGGTTAGCGGGACTTATCGATACTAATTTGGCGCTGTTCTATATGGACAGACAAGATCAACAGGTGGCAGCATCACAGCAAGATCCCGATAAACCACAGCGTTTTATCTTGTTCACTGAAAATGCAGGCAGTTCGAATAACTATGGCGCTGAGTTAGATGCAACCTGGTATGCCACGGATAATCTGCAAGTTTACTCAAGCTTAGGTTGGTTAGAAACGGCCTACGGTGACTATCAGTATCAGGACAAATATGGCACTGAGGTGGATTTAACTGGCCGCGATCTAGCCCATTCTCCACACGTTACCTACAGCCTTGGCGGGACTTATCGTGCTAATTCGGGTTGGTTTGCGAACCTGAATCTTAGCGGTAAGAGTGAATTCTATTATTCAGACAGCAATGAATCCCGCTCTGAACCCTACACTATCGTCAATGCCCGCGTGGGTTATGAGGCGAGCGCCTGGTCGGCATATTTATGGGGACGCAATCTGTTTAATGAAGAATACGGTGTGCGTGGCTTCTATTTTGGCAATGAGCCAGATAACGGTTGGGCGGAAAAGCAATATATTCGTTACGGCGATCCGCGTCAGATTGGCGTAACCTTTAACGTTAAGTTTATGTAATAGCTCATTTTAAAATGAGCATAATCATTTAAGTGTTAACTGAACTGTAGCCCAGTATTTGGGCTACAGCCTTACTTCAGAATATCAAGGAATTAAAATGAAACTGACCGCAGAAATTAGCATGTATCCCTTTAATGAAAATTACCTCGATCCTATCAAGTGGTTTATTGGCCGCGTGGATAGTTATCCCAATATCGAGCGCGTGACTAATGCGATGGCAACTCAAGTGTGCGGCGATTATTTAGATGTGATGACTATGCTAGCGACCGAGATGCAAGCGGCCCATGAGAAATGGGGCAAGGCAGTATTTGTGTGTAAGTTTATCGGTGGTGAGCTGAATTTAGCCCACAGCGAATAATGATTGACCGCCATGTAAGCGACAAATAGGCAATGAGAACAACACTATGACAGATTTATGGTTAACCTTGGTCGAGAGCGTTAATACGGCCTTTGGTGAAGTCCATGTGATGACCGTATGGGAAGCCCTCGCGGTATTGCTGGCGATGGCATATTTACTGCTGGCGATGAAGGCCAGTGTGTGGTGCTGGGCGGCGGCCTTTGCCAGTACCGCCATTTACACTGTGTTGTTTTGGAAGGTGTCGCTACTGATGGAGTCTGTGCTTAACGTCTATTACATGGCGATGGCGCTCTATGGATATTGGCTCTGGACCCAAGGTGGTGATAAGCATCAAGGAGTAAAAGTGACCACTTGGCCATTGAAAACCCATTTAAAGTTGATCGCAGCGACGGGTGTGATTTCGCTTTTGGTTGGTCACGGTATGGCGACGTATACCCAAGCCGCATTCCCGTATCTAGATGCGGCGACAACCTGTTTCGCCGTGATGACGACTTATTTAGTGGCAAAAAAGGTACTTGAGAATTGGCTTTATTGGGCGGTTATCGACATAGTGTCGATTTACCTTTATCTCAGCAAAGGCTTGATGCTGACATCCTTGTTATTCGTGCTTTATGTGGGTTTAGCGGTCGTGGGGTATTTCCTGTGGCGAACCGCGTTAGCCGACGCCCGTGAAGCTAATACCTTGAAGTTACTTAGTTAATGCTCGATATAAACGCCTCGATGCAACGCTCAGCAGGCGAGCCATTCAAAGCACTTTACCCCATACTCAAAAGTGCAGGGCTAGTTAACGTGTTAAGTATTCATGAGCTTGCGGGCGGCTTAAGTAATCATAATTATAAAATCACTACGCCCACAGGCAGTTATGTGTTGCGGGTGAATGCCGATGCGGCGGACAGTTTTTGCAACCGCCAGCAGGAGCGTTTTTACTGGCAGCAATTGGCTCAAGCTAAACTTGCTCCTGAACTGTTGTGGGTGAGCGAAGATGAGCGTTATTACCTCAGTGATTTTATTGAAAGTGACGATATTGAAAACGAGGTCTTAATCCACTGGCCAGCGTTAGAGCGCCAAACGAGTGCTGCTGATTTTGTGCTGGGGCAATCGACGTTTAATTATTTACAGTATCCGGCAGCAGAACAAGAAACGCATCCTAACCAAGCCCATTGTTTGCTATTGGCGTTATTGCTGCAATTACGCGATCTGCCTACAGGGCCTTACGCTATTAGTATCACTGAGCAGTGGCAGGAATATCACCAGCAAATACTTGCCTATCAGGCTTCTGCAACATTTAGTGAGCCAGTATTAAGGCGACCTGTGCCATTGAAGCAGGGTAGTGATATTGGTGATAGCAATACTCACGATTGGAATGAGCGGGTGGCTAAGCTGCTTGCAATTCAAATCGACATTAAACATTGGTGTGATGAGTTAGCAGCCTGCATAATCAAGCCGCAGTTTTGCCATCGCGATCTTAATCCCCATAATTTGTTACTTAAAAATAACCGCTTGTGTTGTATTGATTTTGAGTATGCGATGGCGTCGCATCCACTGTGTGAGTTGGCTGTAGTGTTAGCTACCCATGCGTTAACGCCCTATCAGCAAAGTGTTTTGGTGAAACAGTATCTGAGTGGACATCCTTATGTTACTGCACAAGCCGTAACGGCAGTGCCTGCCGCTATTGACATGTATTGGGTATTTGCTTGCTACTGGGCATTATTGATGGCAGCGCAAACAGAACCCAGTCGTAGCGCCGACTACCTTGCTTGGTTTGATTGCTTCTGGCCGCTGATCACCCCCAAATAGTCATTATTGCGTGTGCTTAGTTTCCATCTGATGATAATGGCTCATTCCCTTATGGCATTGACCGCGCTATGGTGGGACATGCGGGTAGAACATACTGAAAACCTTTATTAGACAAACTTGTTTGATATAAAAAGCAACTTTATATAGTCTCAAGCGTCTTATTAGCAACAATTCTAGGATGGATTATTCAGTATGAAAAAAGGCGTGATGCTACTTGTGTGTCTCTTAGGCTTAAGCGCCTGCTCCACTAAATTCAGTTACCATTTCCTCGACTGGGCCATCGGCTGGGAGCAAGAGGATTATGTTACCTTAGATAAATCTCAGCAAAAGGCATTCGATTCCCTCATTGAAAAATTTGTCATTTGGCACCAATCCAAAGAGTTAGCTCATTATGTGGTGCAATTGACCGAAGTCGAAAGCCTCATAAAAACCAATACGTTAACGCCAGTGCTATGGGCAGACCATGTGAATATTGCTAAGCGGCATTGGTTTCGATTGTTTGAGTTCGCCTTGCCCGAGCTTCTACCTATCATAATGTCTTTGTCCGATGAACAGGTGAAGCAGATCCTCACAAAATTACGGGAGGAAGAGCTGGAGCTCGTTAAAGAATTTGCGGGTAAAACCCCTGAACAGTTACAAAAAGATGCCGATGAAAACCTTCAAACCCAATTTGATGATTGGCTTGGAAGTGTAACTGCGGAGCAAAAAGTGCTTATTCACCAATATAATCAACAGCGTTTATCTACCTTAGATATGTGGCTTGAGTACAGACACGAATGGTTACGCCAGTTTGAAGTTGCACTAGGTCAGCGCGCTGATAAAGCATTATTAACCGAGCGTTTGACCTTGCTGATGACGCAGCCCGATGAGCTTAAGTCAGAACAACATAAAGTGTTTTTACGTAAAAATACTGAGGCATTTGGGACTTTGTTGTTGGCGATGAATGCGAGCTTATCGGAGCAGCAGTCGAAGCATTTTTATAAAAAGTTAGGTGGACTCATTCAAGATCTCAAGGAACTGAATCAGGAAGCGATTGAAAAAGAAGCCTAGGCCATGAAAGATTTATTGCCTTGCTTGGGTCTATTCCTGCAAGCCAATAAATCAGCCTACTAACGACTAAATAGAGACCTTATGCCACTCGTATCCCTTTATCAGAAACTGCTCAATATGAGCCGCTATTTCGAAGGCTTAGCGCCATTAGCCCTTAGGATTTACCTTGCACCTGTGTTAATGCAAGCAGGCTATAACAAGCTCGCTCACTTTGAAGATACGGTTGCTTGGTTTGCCAATCCCGATTGGGGCTTAGGTCTGCCAATGCCGGCGTTAATGGCAGGACTGGCGGCGGGAACTGAGTTCTTTGGCGCTATCTTGTTACTGCTTGGGCTCGCGACGCGACTGATTTCAATCCCTTTAATGGTCACTATGTTGGTCGCCGCATTGACTGTGCATTGGCCAAATGGTTGGTTAGCGATTGCCGATGGTAGTTCTTGGCTTGCGAATGACAGAGTGATTGAGGCAGGGGATAAACTGATAAAAGCCAAAGAGTTATTGCAGGAGCACGGTAACTATGACTGGCTGACCAGTTCAGGTAATTTTGCTGTGCTTAATAATGGTATTGAGTTTGCGATCACCTATTTTATTATGTTGTTGACACTTTTTACCTTAGGCGGTGGTCGTTACACTAGCCTAGATTATTTCATCGCTAAGCGCTGTAGGATTAAGTAAGTCTTTCTCAAGCGGGCTCAATTGTTAACTGCATCGGATTTTCAAGCGCATTTAATTTTTAAGTACACTCGATGGTAAGTGCACTCAACAAGTTAAATCCCACTCAAGCGGTGGGATTTTTTTATGCCTCTTTGTCAGCAATTTGCTATGCTTGAGCGCAATTTATATCGAACTAGGATAAGAACTTGGACGCTATTGAACTTTTACTCACTCGCCAATCAACTCCACGATTAACTGCTCCTGCTCCAGATGCGAGTCAATTAAAAATCATCTTAGATGCTGCCATTCGTGTGCCAGATCATGGCGCCCTAGCACCATGGGAATTTATTATTTCCGTAGGAAAAGGGTTAGATACCTTGGCAGATATCTTTGTTGAGGCAGCGAAAGCGAGCGGCGCCGACGAGGATTTTGTCAATAAAGCTAAGGGCATGCCAATGCGTGCGCCTATGGTGATTACTGTCGTGGCGAAAACGCAGCAACATCCCAAAGTCCCCGTACTTGAACAGCTTATTGCAGCGGGTTGTGCGACCATGGCGATGCAGCAGGCTGCCTTTGCCTTAGGTTTAGGGGCAGTGTGGCGTACAGGGGATTTTGCCTTTGATGCGAATGTGAATGTTGCTTTAGGTCTTGAGCCACACGATCAAATTGTCGGCTTTTTGT
The DNA here is from genome assembly GCF_025653905.1 of Shewanella sp. SM71. Lineage (NCBI taxonomy): Bacteria > Pseudomonadati > Pseudomonadota > Gammaproteobacteria > Alteromonadales > Shewanellaceae > Shewanella > Shewanella sp. SM71. The sequence goes on along the minus strand of NZ_JAKKRW010000024.1, from coordinate 12,700 downwards.
ATGTGGGTACGCCAGCCGTTACTGCTCCTAAGAAACCGCAAAAGGACGGCAGTCAGTACGTCCGTTATTTATAAATCCGCCCCTCTTTTTTAGTGGAGAAATTCTATGCAAGTTGCGCGTACTCCTAGACTCATCCTGCGGCAGTTAACCCCAGCCGACGCTTCTTTTATGTTAGTCTTGCTCAATAGCCAAGGCTTTATAGAGAATATCGGGGATAGAGGAGTACGCACACTTGTGCAGGCTAAGGATTATATCGTCAATGGACCGATGAAAAGTTATGCCGAGTGCGGTTTTGGTTTTTATGCTGTAGTGCTCGCCGAGAATGGATTCACTATTGGCATCTGCGGTTTAATCAAACGGCCGACACTGGACAATGTCGATATAGGCTATGCTTTTTTGCCGCAATATTGGGGCAAGGGCTATGCATTCGAAGCGGCTAAAGTTTCTATGGACTTAGGCAAAAGCCTAGGAATAGCGCGTATTATCGCGATTGTTAGCAGTCATAATAGTGCTTCAAAAGCTTTGCTGAACAAACTTGGATTACACTTTGAGCGTTGTTTGCAGCTTAGTGATCATGATGCGCCTGTTGAACTGTTTGGTTAATGTTAACGTGTTGTTTATATAGGTTTTTATTTTATTGTAATTCCGTCTTCTTTATTCTAGAATTTCGCAAAATTTATCGTTGAGATATGGCAATCATATCTCTTATCGACGCCCCTCGAAAATCAGGCTCACTTAATCCCTCCTTGAGCCCTTGAGTACAGCAAAAGCGTAGCCCTTTTTTGGATGTAGCATAATGGTTTCGCAATTAAGTGAAGCAATGCTGGACGTGATCGCTGATGCCTTGGTAGACAAAGGCTATATCTTTTTATCTGACTTAGTTCCTTCCTGTATTAGCCAAGTACTATTGGAAAAAATTCAATCAACTGAAATATATGAATTAAAAGCTGCCTCTATTGGTCGAGGTTCTGAACAGCACTTAAATCCAGACATTCGTCGTGACAGAATACAGTGGCTAGAAGAGCAAAATGAGCCCGATGCCCAGTATCTTGAGTTGATGACACAACTCAAAAATGGCTTGAATCGTCGCTTGTTTATGGGCTTATTCGATTATGAAAGCCATTATGCGGTATATCAGCCAGGGGCCTTTTATAAAAAACATGTTGATGCACTTAAGGGCAGCCAAAATCGTATTTTAACCACAGTGTTTTTCTTAAATCCTGATTGGAAAGCGGCAGATTGTGGTGAGTTGATTATCTATGATGAAGCCGATATTGAGATTGAGCGCATCGCGCCTAAAATGGGCCATTTTGTGATTTTCCTCAGTGAGCGTTTTCCCCATGAAGTGACCAAAACCTTGGCACAGCGCAATAGCATTGCGGGCTGGTTTAGGGTCAGTAACAGTGTTCATGGCTTTTAACTTTAGCTTTTAACTTCACCTGAAAACAAACGCCTAAATGCTGCCCACAGGTTTAGGTGTTTTTGCTCTCGATTGTCGCTTTTGGTCATCACCAATCACTTATCGCGACTGCGCAATGTCATTGGCTATTTCTCGGATATTGATTGGTCATATCACGGCGTGTTCTTCCGCAGCAGTATTTATTCCAACCTGTTTTAACTGCCTTGTACTCATTTTTTCAATTTTTTTTACACTCTTAAGCTTTAGGTAATCTAAGCCGCCGACAATGGGGTAAATTTGTCCAATCATACTGAAAATAGGGTATTTTTTTATTCTCGTTTAATGTTAGGCTAGATAAAAACGTGCGCTACAACACACTTTTCTATCATCTAACGGAGGCGATACTGTGGGCTGTGAAGATAACTTAGGTTGTTTAAGTGGTGAGCATATTGTACTTGAGCCCTTATCTTTGTCCCATGTGGCGGCATTGAGTCTAGCCGTGACAGATGGTCAACTTTGGCGTTTATGGTTTACCAGTGTCCCTGAGCCAACGGAGATGAAGCTCTATGTGGCTAAAGCACTCGAAGAAAAAGCGCGGGGCCTGAGTTTTCCCTTTGCGGTGCGGGATAGAGTGTCAGGGGAAATCGTCGGATGCACGCGAATTTGCAACTGGGAGTCTGATAATCGCCGTCTTGAGATTGGATACACTTGGTATGCTAAACGTGCCCAGCGCACTGGGATTAATACTGAAGCTAAACTGCTGTTATTGACCTTTGCTTTTGAAACCTTAGACGCCATTGCCGTTGAGTTTCGTACTCATTGGCATAACCAAGCTTCGAGACAAGCCATTGCAAGACTGGGCGCTAAGCAAGATGGTGTATTGCGAAATCATAAGATTCTTAAGGACGGCACTATCCGCGATACCGTGGTGTATTCCATTATTGATACCGAGTGGCCAACGGTGAAAAACAGTCTGCAATTTCGATTGCGACAACGACCGCCAACACTCTAATGATAAATAGGAAAAGCCCATGGCAAGCATCATAACTCGAGTAGATGTGACTCATGTCCATGAGGTTGCAGTGTTATTCAATGAGTACCGACAGTTTTATGGGCGTAGGGATGATCTCGCGGCTGCGGAGCAGTTTATTTATTCAAGAGTGTCAGATGGCTCATCGGTGATATTTATAGCTAAGGATAATCAAGGGCTTGGATTAGGTTTTGTTCAAATGTATCCCAGTTTTTCATCGTTACGTTTGGCCCCTATGTTGATCCTGAATGATGTGTATGTGACTCAACATGCCCGATGTGTCGGTATTGGGCGGGCATTAGTGCTACAAGCCGCCAGTTATGCCAAAGCGCATAATATGAGTTATTTGATGTTAGAAACACAGCAAAAAAACCAGCGCGCGCAGGGCTTGTATGAAGGTTTAGGCTTTGTGCGTAACCAAGATTTTTATATCTACGAACTTGAGCTCCACCGAGGGCTTGAGTAGGTTTATTTATGGCGATTAAAAGGAAAAGTAACATGTTAACTCAGGTAAAAACGTTAGTATTAGGTGGTTTAGTCTTAAGTGCCAGTACTGCAGTTTGGGCTGATGAAGCAGAAAAAGCGTTTAGTAAAGAAGCCATTGAATGTGCCGCTTACTATCAAATTAGCTCAGAAGCCATTGGGGCGATGAATGCACCGCAAATGCAGGCCGTGGGTGAGCGTTTAAAAAGTTCTAAAATTGAGTCTGAGAATTTAGCTAAGAAATACAGCTCTGAAGCAGAGGTCACTCAAGCGGTTGCCGATGCTAAAGCCCGTCAAATCGAAAGCTTAGGTGGGTCAAGCAACTTAGGTGCGTTAATGGGTAAATATAAAGAAGAATGTAAAAACCTGTTAGCCGATCCACAAAAGCGTTTAAATTATTGGACTATGGCGACGATGTAATCGTAGGTTTTAGTCAGGGTAATCGTTTACGGATTGTGAAGAGAAGGAGCCTGATGGCTCCTTTTTTGCGTTAAAGTACAATCACTAAGGAGCTGATGGGGTCATTCATATTGAGTCGGTTTCCCCATAGATTTTAGCCCCGTTTGGTTTAGGGGCTTAGAACCAAGTTGCTTATTTTCGCTCGGCTGAAACTCAACCTCAGTTTTTAGGGTCTTAGTTACATGGTCAAGTATTTAAGCCTTGGGTTTAAATTCTCCTCAGTTTTAAATTCTTAGTTCAGTTTACGATATTCAAAGATAATCACATATGAGTACTAAATGGGAGCACTATGGTATTAACAATAATGGCAGCGACTGTTTTGAGTGCTGGAGTCTGTGGCTACCATTTAATCTATGGTAAGCGGGTTTTATTGGCGCCGCTCTTGAAGGCAAATGTGTCACAGCAAAGCAAGCAAATGCTACTGTGCTTATTTCACTGCCAATCGGTATTTTTTGTGGTTTCAACGGCTGCACTTTTAGCCTGTGCACTAAAGGTGATCCCTGGGATGTATGCCTTTAGCCTGTTGTTATTCCTCGGGATGAACTATGGGATCTTTGCGATTTGGCAGTTTTACATTGCCACTCTGAGTCCACCCAATAGTGGCCAGATGATCATAGTGCAAGCGCTGATTTTCTTACTCATTGGTATTTTGGCTATGCTAGGGCCACTCTTGTCTGCCGCGTAAATTGCTCATGATAGTTTGTAAATCATCGCGATTGAAGCATCAGAGTTTGAAAAACAAACAGCGAATTATGGGGTTAATTGAATACCGTATTGGGCGGCGAGTTCAGCGAGTTTGCCATTATTAATGAGCAGTTCAATCCAGTGTGAGAGCCTTTTGCTATCGAGCTGTGAACTGGGGTTGAGTAAAATGCCATTGGCGTATTTTTGGTCCCATTCATCTGATATTAAAAGTAATTTTCTCTCTTCTGGATGAACCTTTAAATAATACTGCAGGTAAGAGTTAGTCACGGGCGCTATGTCGGCGCGTTCACGCAGAATACTTTCGATAGAGGCGTTATTGTGACTGACGAACAAGGGGCGAAATTGCTTTGCCAGCGTGTTCGCATCGGTTTCAAAGTGGGCAAACTGGTAGTGATATCCTTTGATGAACGCAATTGACTTATTGGTTAAGTTTTTGAAATAGCTTTGGTTATGAGCTTTAGTTTTAAGTGCAATAAAGACTTCACCATCTATCATATGTAGCGGAATAAACTGAGTCGCTATTTTTTGCCATCCCCAAGCGGGATTCTCAAAGAGCATCATGTCGAAGCGACCTAAGGAATAGGCTTTATATCTGTGCTCAATACTGGTGACGGCAAATTTAAAGACCACTTCTTGTTGTACTTGATTTAATGCATTAATGATATCGAGTGTGAGACCTGTGTAACGGCCGTCTTGTTGTTGATGAACATAGGGAGCAAATTGATAACCACCGACATGAATTGTCGGAATTGACTTGGGAATCGCTGGCGACTGAACTTTATCTTGGGCGATAGCCGTGGTAAATGCGCTAATGCTTAAGGCTAAACAAAAGAGTAGACGACACAACTGGCTCAATATCATAGTCACCCCTTGTTATTTTTAGCATGAATGATTTTTTACAAGTATACACAATTTAATTTGTTCAATGCTGTCGATAAAGTGCGAATTTTAAATCTGTCATAGTAAGCTAGCGCAAACAGGATGAGGGAGATTTCACATTGAGCAAGATAAAATCTCAAGTGTGTGGTTGGGTTGAACAGGGACATATCACGCAAGAGCAGGCGAATAAGCTTTATCGACAGGTGACAGTCTTGCCGGATGGGTCGAGTTGGCGTCGCTTAATCGCTCATTTATTACTCTGGTTCGGTGCGTTAAGTTTTGCCTGTGGGGTGATTTTTTTCTTTGCTTATAATTGGCAATCTTTGGGGCGATTTGCCAAATTTGGACTGATTGAAGTGGCGATAATACTCGCTATCAGCGCATTTGCTTGGCTCTATTATCGTGCCAACATTTATTCCCCTGTTAGTTCTTATCGTAAAGACAGCACTTTTGGTGCGACGACCGCCAATGGCGTGCTACTGGCCGCAAGTGTGTTAGTTGGTGGCTTATTAGCGTTAGTTGGGCAAACCTATCAAACGGGCGCCGATCCTTGGCAGTTATTCGCGCTATGGGCATTCGTTATCTTACCCTTTGCTTGGGTGGCGGGATTTGATGGTTTGTGGCTGTTGCTGGTGGGATTGCTAAACCTCAGCATAGGGATATTTCTGGATTCCTTTTCCCATTTCTGGGGATTATTTTGGGGCGCTCAAGGACAATTGCTGATCTTTATCTGTTTGAATTTATTTATCTATTATGCTTTTGTACTTTTAGACCACAAAGTCGCGGGGCGCTGGCATGCGCCAATCCTTGAATATGCCTGTTCATTGTTTGCTATGGGCTGTTTTACTTGGTTAATCACTTGGCTTATTTTCGACGATTTCCTTGAACGTGACAGCTTCAGCACTGGGATTTTCTGTGGTTATTTTGCCCATCTTATATTCGGATTCGTTATTTTTCGTTATAGATTACCACGCATATATCCCTTGGCCTTGGGCGGTTTTAGTCTGATTGCCGTAGGCGCCGCGTTACTGATAAAGCTGATGTTTGAGGATAATGACCCCATAGGTGGATTTTTGTTTATTGGGCTTTATATCATTTTGGCAAGCACAGGTTTGAGTATTTGGTTGAGGGAGCTAAGCCGGAAACTTAAACCACAGTCTGTAGGAATCGCCACCCAAGGGAGCGTGGGCGTGGGAGATGTTCATGAGCAACAATAATGGTTTACAGGATAGCGAAATGATCACTCGACCCTGCACTGATAGTGTTACGTCAATTGACGCTTCGAGTGAATTAAGTCTAATCAAACACTGGCAAGCTTTGTATGCCGAAGGCAATGTTAGTGCAGCTCAAATGCCAGAAGACCATGATATCCCTTGGTATATTGCCACTATGCAGGCGTTTGCTGCTTGGATAGCGGCGTTGTTTTTATTGAGCTTTATGATGGCAGTGTTTGGTGCCATTTTTGAGCATGTTGAAGAAGATGTCATTTTATTTATTGGCTTAACCTATTTAGCCTTGGGGATTGGGCTGTATTTTTTACCGCGGCAACAGATTTTTATTGAACAATTTGCTTTTGCCGCCTGTTTGAGTGGTTTGATCAGTGTGGCATGGGGATTATTTGATTTAATTAACAATGATTTTAGCCTCACATGGTATCTCTGTATGGCGGGTATTACATTGTTATTGTGGGGCTTGATTGCCCATGGGCTAGCCCAGTTTGTATTCGCTTTTTGCTTAAGTTGGTGCGTGATTGGCCTGATGGCTAAATTTGAACTGCTCAATTTTAGCCCGAGCCTTTTTGCCGTAGTCATTAGTCTAGTGTTATTAAATATCAATCAGTTCGGGCGTCATTATCGCAGGGCTCGGATGCTCATCTATGGTTTCGCACTCGCGTTGCTTTCGTTGCAGTTGATGCACGCTTTTAGTATGGACAGTATTTTTGAAGCCTTATTTAGCCCTTGGCAGCAAAGCCTGTGGCTGACACTGACTCATCTGTTGATTATTTTCGCTATTTGCGGATTTTTATTGGTGACAATCTTGCGCGAGCGCCAGCAATCACTAAGCTCACCAGCGGCGCTAGAGTGTGTTATCGGTTTAGTCATCGTTAGCGGTTTATCCTTACCTATGCAGGGTTTATCAACGGCTATTCTATTGATCTTGCTTGGTCATTATTGCAACGAGTCTTGGTTGAAAGGTATGGGAATGGTGTCGGCGCTGTTATTTGTCAGCGGGTATTATTATTCCCTAGAAACGACTCTGTTACTTAAATCTGGTTATTTGATGGGCTTAGGCGCCTTGCTGTTGGTGGCAAGGTTAGTGATGTGGTGGTTATTTCCTGCCAATGAAAATGCCAAGGAGACTGTGTGATGGGCAATGTGATGGGAAAACTGTCGGCTTCACATAAATGGGCGCTTGGGCTCGTATTATTCACAACAGTGGCGATTCTCGCTGGCGTGAATTGGCGCATTTTCAAATTCGAACAGCTGCTTAATCACGGCCAAGTGGTGCGTTTTGCATTAGCACCGGTCGATCCGCGCTCATTAATGCAGGGTGATTACATGGCGCTTGAATATGCCATTGCGCGCGATGTGCGTAGCGCCTTAGCGCCGCAACAAATGCAGGGCCAGTTATTACTGGCTGTTGATGGGCAAAAAGTGGCGCGTTTTGTAGACTTTTATACCGACCAAGCACTCGGTAAAGATCAATTACGAGTGCAGTTTCGTGTCCGTGGTAATCAAATTAAGCTCGCATCGAACAGCTTTTTCTTTGAAGAAGGACAAGCCGATCATTTTAGTGCAGCAAAATACGGTGAGTTTAGAGTGAATTTGCAAGGTGAGTTACTGCTCGTCAGTTTACTCGATGAAAAGCTTCAGCCCTTATAACCCTGTGTCAGGATTGTCATCCATTTGTTCTGCTTACTTGATTAACCTCGATTTATCTCTGGCCGCACTGTGTAGTGCGGCCAGCATCTCCCGTACTGCTTTCTTCCTAGTTCTGATCGCTAAATCGCACGAATAATATCCACCTTAAGTTGCAACTTTGATGCAACCAATTTGTAACCTTGACCGCCTATAGTATCGTCAGTCTTCGAGGTGACATCACCTTGAAGCATCTAAGCGCATCAATTAAATACCAAATATTAAAACAATACATTTAGGGGTCTCAATGTTTAACACTAAAACTGTGCTGGCGTTAGCCATCAGCAGCGTTTGTGGGCTTGCCCATGGCGCGGATAATTTGATCATTTCTGAATATGTCGAAGGCAGCAGTAATAATAAAGCTATCGAACTGTATAACCCAACCGCGGGCGCTATTGATTTAAGCCAATACCAATTGCGCTTCTATTTTAATGGCAGCACAAACGTCGGCACGACCATTGCGCTCACTGGCTCATTAGCGGCGGGGGCGACTTATGTGGTTGCCGATAATGACTCTTCTGCCGATATTCTTGCGGTTACCAATCAACAAAGTACCGCCAGCTTCTTTAACGGCGACGATGCGATTGAACTGACCTATCAAAATCAAGTCATTGATAGTTTAGGCCAAGTCGGTGTTGATCCCGGTGCCGAGTGGGGCAGTGGTGATCTCTCCACTCAAGATAATACCCTACGCCGTAATCCTGATCTGCTGATTGCCGATCCTATCAGTACTGATGCAGTAAGCTTTAGCACTTGGCTAGGTTTTGCGAAGGACGATGTTTCTGATCTTGGTAAGTTCAGTGCGGGTACGCCAACCGATCCCGTCGACCCTCCACCAAGCTCTTTAGTGTGCGGCGAAGAGGCCACAGCAATTCATGCGCTTCAAGGTGCGGGTGCTTCCAGCCCTCTCAATGGACAAACTTTAGTGGTTGAGGCGGTTGTCGTCAGTAATCAAGAAGCAGGTCTTAAGGGCATTTTTGTACAAATGGCTGATAATGAAGCCGATAGCGATCCCCAAACCTCGGAAGGTGTGTTTGTGTATACCGGCACTGCACCCACAGCTTATATGGCAGGCGATCGTATTCGTTTAAAAGCCAAAGTCACTGAATATCAAGGCTTAACTGAACTAACGACTTTATCTGATCACAAGTTGTGTGCCACAGGACAAACGTTACCGACGGCCGCGCTAGTGACCTTACCTGTTAACAGCAGTGATGATTTTGAGCCCTTTGAGGGCATGCGTGTTCGTTTTAGCCAAGATTTAGTGGTGAATGAAGTCTATAACCTCGGTCGTTATGGCGAGATTTCATTAGGCAGTCAGCGCCACTTTATCGGTACGCAAGTCGCTGCGCCGGGCGCGGATGCGCTGGCGGTGAGTGCAACCAACCAACGGGACAGTATTTTACTGGATGACGGTTTAACGGCGCAGAATCCTGATCCTGTGCAATTCCCCGCTCCTGGTTTGAGCGCATCAAACACTGTGCGTGTAGGCGATAAAGCCACATCGCTTACGGGTGTAATGCACTATGGCTTTAATCTGTATCGTATTATGCCAATCGAAACGGTGAACTTTTTGGCGGAAAACCCACGCCCAGTTGCGCCCACATTGGTTGAGGGTGGTAATCTAAAAGTCGCTAGCTTTAACGTGCTTAACTACTTCAATGGCGATGGTCAAGGTGCGGGTTTCCCAACCGCCCGCGGTGCCAATACCTTAAGCGAGTTTGAGCGTCAAAAGGCGAAGATTGTCAGTGCCATGGTGGGCATTAGTGCCGACGTATTTGGTTTGATGGAAATTGAAAACGATGGTTTCGGCGCTAATTCAGCCATTGCCGATTTAGTCGCAGGTTTGAATGCCGCTGTGGGTGAAGCGCGCTACGTTTATATCGCGCCAACAGGCATGAATGCGATTGGCACCGATGCCATCACAGTCGGCTTGATTTATCGCAGCGATAAAGTCACGCCGCAGGGCGCTGCGCGTATTTTATCCAGTGCCAATTCGCCATTAGATAGCGATCAACAGCCCCTGTTTGACGATAGCAAAAACCGTCCAATGCTGACGCAAGCCTTTAGCGTGAACGGCAGTGAAGAAGGCGTGGTTGTTGCGGTTAATCACCTTAAATCTAAGGGCAGTGAATGTGCGGGCGAACCTGATCTTAACGACGGTCAAGGCAACTGTAATATCACTCGTACCCGTGCGGCGACGGCTGCAGGTCAATGGATTAGCGAGCAATATCCAGATCAAGGCGTATTGCTGATTGGTGATTTGAACGCCTATGCGAAGGAAGATCCATTAACGGCGTTAGGTAATGCAGGCTTTAGTGAGCTGTTTGCCAAACTTGAAAAGCCAAATCCTTATTCCTATGTGTTCTCGGCTGAATCGGGTCAGTTGGACCATGCTTTAGCAAACGCTGCCCTGGTGGATAAAGTGGTGGATGTGACGCAGTGGCATATCAATACCGACGAACCACGTGTATTGGATTACAACGAAGAGTTTAAGACGCCTGCTCAAATCCAAGACTTATTCGCAAGTGATGCTTATCGCTCATCGGATCACGATCCTGTGGTGATTTCACTCTTGCTCGAAGCGGAAAAAGCCGCGCCAGTGGCCAGTTTCACTCAAGTGGTGAATGGCGCTGCGGTACAACTGACATCCACTTCAACCGACAGCGACGGACAAATCGTGTCAGCTGAGTGGAGCTTTGGTGATAATACCGTCGCAATGGGTGAGGTAGTGACTCACAGTTACAGCCAAAGCGGTGAGTATCTGGTCACGCTAACTGTGACTGATAACGACGGCCTAACCCATAGCACGTCGCAAATGGTGACAGTGGTTGCTGATAACGTGAAACAACCACCCGTTGCGCAAATTCAGCGTATCAATCTCGGTGTTGTCGATATGTTTATTTCGACTAGCTTTGATACCGATGGCGTAATCAAGCAACATAAATGGACGTTCGACAATGGCACTCGCGCTAACGGTCAAGTGGTATTACGCCTTGCCCGCCGTGGACAACACACAGTTGAACTGACCGTTAAAGATAACGACAAGTTAACGGATACTACGACGCTGACTTATCGTTAAGCCAGTCTTTTTATTCCGTTGATTTTAAGTGACGCCAAGCTCGCAGCCGCGGGCTTTTCTTTTTGCCCAAAAGCAAAATAAAGTTGTTGTCAGTTGTGACGCATCAATTGTCATTGTTTCCCCAGTGACTCGTCACCTCTTTATTTAACAAGAAGCCTCCCTGAGGGCTCTAATAAAATATCCCTGTTTTAGAAGGTTACAGGTGCAACAATGACAATCCTCATTAACCCTATCGTTGTTCGATTAGCTGAAAAGCTAATGCCCCAAAGTGTGTTTCGTAGTTTGAATGCTTTAATCAAAATCAAAGTCGTGGGGCTTCACCCCACACCCGACCAAGGAGGACTGCTCGTCCTATCCTCCTTGGATGCTCCAAGACGCCCCCAACGGAGTTGAAAGCCCCTTGTGCTCATTGACAAATTTGCTATCGCTTCCGAAGGATGCGTCCCTGCACCTGCGAAAGCTAGTCGGTCATCCATGACCGAACTCACGCAATTTGTCTATTCGCCCTGCGGCAACTCCGAGGGGAGGTATATTCCTTGGAGTTTCGAGTCGTTAGATAGCGATTCATCAGCAAAAAATAAGCGCGAAAAATGAGAAAGCTAAAACGATATCAAGTGATTACCAATCAAACTGTATAAAAAACCGCTACCGCAAAAAAGCAAATTCCTATAGCATCATTTATACCAATTGACACGGATGTGGCATCGGCCAAGTCCAACAAGCGATTTATGCCCTGCAAACAGCGCAGTGTATAAATACTAAGACGTTATAAAGCAAGGTAGCTATGAGTTCTGGTACGGTAGATGATTGGATCGGCTTACTAAAGTTTCGAGATGAAAAATTCAAATCTCTAAGTCATAGTAACTTGCAAGAGAAATACATTCTCGCTTTGAGCATAAGAGTTACTGAATTATGCTTAGATGCAGTAATACTTTTAAACAATCATAGAATGACATCGGTTCCTATTGTCCTTCGTTCAGCTTTAGAGTCGTATGCAGACCTTCAATGTTGTATAAAAGATACTAATCACCCAGACGCTATGACTAAGGCACAATACTGGCGACTTTACGAACTCCATAAACATGTAAAGAGTGATACTGCGGAAGAGCACAAAAAACGTGGGAAAAAAACTATCTGTTTGGGAACGCTTTAATAAATCGGAATTGGTTGAGTTATACAATGGGTATTATTCAGTTCTTTCTATGTACTCTCATGGAAACGTCGGTGCTTTGGTTGAAAATTCTGTCGGAGAGCAAGTTTTACTTGGATCTGCATTCAATGATGAGAAATCTTTACAATATTTTGATCAAGCTATTAATCTAGTTGCGCTGTCTATTAAAGATACCTTAGTTTTCTATAATTTTGATTTCGCCTCAGTAGAGTACCCAACTAAAATCATAGATAAAATTAATAAAGCTTTATAATAAGGCGATTAAACGTAACAAAAAACAGTTTGTTATGTTTCATGCCTCAACAATTTTTGTCCGCTTAGCGCGGCGCTGGGGGATCCCCTCATAATTGAGGTTTTCCAGCGTCATGAACTAAGTTTATATATTCGATTAATGCCCAGCGAAAAATTGTCTCCTTTACCGGATATTTGTCTCTTTTGCGTACTTCCTTTCCAAGTCTAACAATTGATAGCACAGCCTGCTTTCTCACTGTATTGGCTTGAAAATATCTTTGCCATCCAAGGTGTTGTGCCGCTAACCCAATACACCACAACACGATTTCAGCCAGCATAGAGA
>NZ_JAKKRW010000023.1:0-85910 GCF_025653905.1 Shewanella sp. SM71 | reverse complement strand
CCACCGGTATTCCTCCAGATCTCTACGCATTTCACCGCTACACCTGGAATTCTACCCCCCTCTACAAGACTCTAGTTCGCCAGTTCGAAATGCTATTCCTAGGTTGAGCCCAGGGCTTTCACATCTCGCTTAACAAACCGCCTGCGCACGCTTTACGCCCAGTAATTCCGATTAACGCTCGGACCCTCCGTATTACCGCGGCTGCTGGCACGGAGTTAGCCGGTCCTTCTTCTGTAGGTAACGTCACAGTAACGTGCTATTAACACGCTACCTTTCCTCCCTACTGAAAGTGCTTTACAACCCGAAGGCCTTCTTCACACACGCGGCATGGCTGCATCAGGGTTTCCCCCATTGTGCAATATTCCCCACTGCTGCCTCCCGTAGGAGTCTGGGCCGTGTCTCAGTCCCAGTGTGGCTGATCATCCTCTCAGAACAGCTAGGGATCGTCGCCTTGGTGAGCCATTACCTCACCAACTAGCTAATCCCACCTAGGTTCATCCAATCGCGRAAGGCCCGAAGGTCCCCTYCTTTCCCCCGTAGGGCGTATGCGGTATTAGCAGTCGTTTCCAACTGTTATCCCCCTCGACTGGGCAGATCCCTAGGYATTACTCACCCGTCCGCCGCTCGCCGCCTCAGGAGTAAACTCCCTTGCGCTGCCGCTCGACTTGCATGTGTTAGGCCTGCCGCCAGCGTTCAATCTGAGCCATGATCAAACTCTTCAATTAAAGTTTTGTTGTTTGACTTACGTCAAACGGCTCAATGAATTCTACTGTTTTGATTCGCTTTGCTCACTAAGAAACATCGCGTTTCAATTCATACATTACTGTATGTACATATTACTATGAACACTCAATCATGCTTCCCGCTAAGGAGAATGACTTGAAAACATTGATTTAAATTTTTGACTGCTAACCCGAAGGCTAAGCAGTTTCGATTAACTCAACACCTGTGAGTGTCCACACAGATTTGCTTGATAAATTGTTAAAGAGCATGGTTAGCGGCTTATTCAGCGTTTAACCCTTGACCCCGCTGGGTCAGTGGATGCGCATTATAGGGATGTCAGATTTTACCGCAACCCCTTTGGCGCGAATAATTACGAAAAACGATTCAAGCGCACACTTTTTAAACTAAAAGTGTGTTTTAACGCCAATATTATCGAATTTGTGCTGGATTAAGGCAAAAGATGAGGTTAACCCAGCGCTAGAAATGACAAGAGCCAACCTATTAGTTAGCTCTTTATGCCATATTAGATCGCTTTTAACGCAAGCTTCCATTCAACAAGAGCAACAACCCACGCTACTGGCTACTATGATAGTAGCTACTTGAGATGAACTTAATAAGCAAATGTTTATCTGCTTATTAAGTAGTAGCGTAGCGACTAGCCTAGGCTTTTTAAGTAAGCTGGCACATCGGCAATACTGTCGAGTACCACAGTGGCATCACTGTCATCAGCAATAACCTTACCACTGCGCACTAATATACGAGTAGTCACGCCCGCAGCTTTCGCGGCCTGCATATCTTCAGCTTTGTCGCCAACCATGACTGAGTTCGCTAAGTCGATTTTTAAGAATTGCGCCGCATCATTGAGCATACCCGGCTTAGGTTTACGGCAATCACAATCAACCTTATATTCCCCTATGCCTTTCTCGGCATGATGCGGGCAATAGTAAATACCATCGAGCTCGACCCCTTTGTCGGCAAAGTTCCAATCCATCCACTCCGTTAAGCTGTGGAATTGGTCTTCAGTATACATGCCACGGGCAATACCGGATTGATTAGTGACGACAACTAACTTGTAGCCCATTTCTTTTAAAGAGAGGCAAGATTCAAACACACCGTCAATATATTCGAAGTCATCCACTAGGTGGACATAACCATGGTCTTTGTTAATCACACCATCACGGTCTAAAAATACTGCTCGACTCACTGTAATACTCCCAAATCGCCTAAGGCGTTATCGCGCTATTATTCCATTCATTATCAGAAATTGCACCGCGAAGTTATGCTTTTAGCGCTAAATTGCGCATTAGTGATATTTCGTGGCTGTACAGGCAAATCTCTATGCACAGCTTGTGTCTATGCGAGATAGCAATTGTCCCACCAAATTAGAGTCCAAAAAAATCCAGCAGTGAAATGTGTAATTACACTGTTTTAATCAAAATACTCAATCGAAGAAGCTGAACAGCGTTTTTACAAATAATTGCCACCGTTGCCATCGAAGCCGCTCGCAAGGAATGCGCTTCAAATCGTAAGAGAAAACCACAAAAAAACCCGTCTTTTGGGCATTGTTAGTCTCTGAGATGCTGCACTCAATCAAGCATTTCCCTTTATTTGTGGTGTTTTTAACGGTAATCTTGGGCAAATAACGAGAAAATACCCGAAATAGACGGAAATAATGAGTCGAACTACGCCTATCGTCCACAAAACCCGCACCCAGTTAGTTGTTGAAGTGCTCAGAGAGAGAATTCTTTCAGGTGACATAGCCGCAGGAGAACCCCTCAGACAAAGTGCCTTGGCTGAAGCGTTAAATGTCAGCCGTATTCCGGTGAGAGAAGCATTATTGCAACTCGAAGCCGAAGGACTCGTTAAGTTTGAGCCCCATAAAGGTGCGACCGCGACAGTTTTATCCGTCGAACAAGTCACCGAACTCTTTGAATTACGTGCAATGATCGAAACCGATCTGCTTGCGAAAGCGATCCCACGACTTCAAGAGGCTGATTTAGAAAAAGCAGAACGTGTACTCGAACAATTGGAGTCGGCCTTCAAACATGAAGATGCCGTCGCCAGTTGGAGCGAGTTGAATACGCAATTTCACACTTGCTTATATCAGGCGGCTAATCGCCCACACACCCTTGAGGTTGTTCACGGCCTCAATACTAATTGTGATAGATACATTCGTTTGCAGTTATTGCTCGCGGGGGGGATTCCTGCTGCAGAGCATGAGCACAGAGCTTTACTCAACCACTGCAAACTGAGAGAAACAGAAAAAGCGACGGCGCTACTGCGTCATCATATTCTGCATGCCGCAATGACAATTCGAGATCTCGTCGCCAAACAGGTGGTCTAGATCACGGACGGCCATTAGAGTTGCCGATAAGCTTTGTTGTCGATTCAAGGCAGCGCTCAGGTTCTGCCTTTTTTATTTGAGAGAAACCACCATGCAGTACGCCACTATCACAGGTTGGGGCAAATGTGTTCCACCAGCCACTCTAACCAACGATGATCTTGCGACCTTTATCGAGACATCCGATGAATGGATTAAATCTCGCACCGGCATTAGCCAGCGCCATATCAGTCATGTTAACACCTCTGAACTCGCTTCAGTTGCAGCACAACGTGCGCTCGCAGCAGCGGGTATTGATGGCAGTGAAATCGACATGATCATTCTGGCCAGTGCCAGCCCAGACACTTTGATCCCAAATATTGCATCCACTGTACAAGCTAATATTGGCGCCAGTTGTGCCGCATTCGATATCAATGCTGCCTGCAGTGGCTTCTTATATGGCTTAGGTTTAGCCAGCTCACAAATCAAGAGTGGCCAGAGCAAGAAAGTATTAGTCATTGGTGCTGAACGTTTATCTTTCTATTTAGATTGGTCGCGCCGCGAAACTGCAGTGCTATTTGGTGATGGTGCGGGTGCCGTTGTGGTTGAAGCGACAGATGTTGCCGGTGGCGTGCTCGGTTATGAGCTAAATAACGATCCTGAAGGTCGTGATATTCTGAAAGCGGGCTTTGGCACGGCGATGGACAGATTCTCTGCCGACTCATTGGACTTTTTCATTGAATTCGATGGCCAAGAAATCTTCAAGCGTGCGATTAACGGAATGAATAAATTGAGCACTAAAGTGCTTGAAAAATGTGGTGTTGATAAAGATGAAGTGGATCTCGTGATCCCGCATCAAGCCAACGAACGTATTATTGATACCTTAGTTAGCCGAATGAAAATCCCGAAAGAAAAAGCCTTCGTGAACATCGCTAATTATGGCAATACCTCGGCGGCGACGATTCCAATTGCCATTTGTGATGCGTTAGAACAAGGCATTATCAAGCCGAATCAAACCATACTCTCTTGTGCCTTTGGCGCAGGCTTAACCTCTGCCGCACTCTTGCTGCAATGGGGTAATCGCGTCACACCTATCAATATCAGTGATGCCGAGTTACCGCCTTGCGATAAAACAGGCATAGAGTTAGTCAAACGCGCTGTAGATTATTTTTGTAAGCCGTAAACGGTTTCTGCAAAACGATTACATAGTGTTTCACTAAAACATAAAAGCCATCTTAATCGATGGTTTTTTTAGTATATGACTACAGAACTTATTCATTCAGCTTGCTAATGATCATCTCATCCCAATAGATAGCTTGATTAAAATGTTCGGCGAGTTTTTGATTTAACTCGTTAAAGCCTTTAATCACGCCTTCGCTGCCACTAATACAAGACCAGACAAATCGATGGCAATTATTATCGAATAAATCATATTCCCGATACTGATAAATCGCCTGTTCAGCGCGGGGCAACACAGAGTCGGCAATAAGAGGCTGATGTTGGTGATTACAGGCAAGATAGATTTGGCTACCGGTCCGTCCCGCTAAAAAACGCTTTACCGATACAGCCCGTACCAGCCCTGAGCCATGTAACTCTACGAGGCAATCATCACCAAGCCAAATGCCAGTATGCTCAATCACGCCAAAAACATAACAACAGACGATACTCCCAGGAATTGGCGATACTTGTTTTAATCCCTTTTGCCATTGACTCGGCGGTGCCACCATAGCGCGATTGGCAACGGGGTACTTAGGGGCCTTACCGAGTAATCTGTCACGCTCAAGCTGTTGACGCTGCTCGCGCTCATCGGCCAGCAAAACCGCACCGATTACGGCACCACCCACCCAAAGTAAAGGTAACGGCATCATATTCTCCTACCCACTCAACTTAGTAGAGTGAAGTACAAGTTGGTTGGATTGCCAAATCAACGGCAGGTTGAATTTGAACAGAAGATTAAATGTCAACTGAGTTTAGCTTGTCAGTGATTAACCTAAGATGAAATCAAATTGAAATCAAAGTGAAACCAATCCATCTCAAATAGATTCACTCACCACAAAGAGTGATTTCAGTTAACACTGACTAAGTCGATTTTTGCAATAAATCAGCCACGGTAAGCTTTGCCGCACCGCCCATGGCGGCCATTTGCGCGAGTAATAATTCTCCACAAGCTAAGGCATCGGTCAGCGCGCTATGGGCCGTATAAATGGGTAAACCATAACGCTCGCGACAAGCGCCAAGGCGCAAACTCCCCTCTTTAATCACTGAGTGCTCCCGTAGTAAACGGTGTTTTTCAATCATTAAAGTATCAATTGTAGGTAAAACAAGGGCTTGATGATAAATCGTCAATAAATCCTGCTGTAAAAAACGACAATCTAAAGGGGCATGATGTGCCACCAGCACACGGCCATAGGTTTGATTGATAAACCAGCCCATAGCCTCCTCAATGGTGACAGCTTGCACCAAATGATTATCAAGAATGCCGTGGATCGTCGCGCTTTGGCCTACGCTGCCGCGAATTTGCACTAACTTTTGCTCGGCGCGTACCAACGGGATCTCACCGCGCTCAATCGGCACCAATCCAATGCTGAGAATTTGATCTTGCTGCGGATTGAGCCCTGTCATCTCCAAATCCATCGCCGTTAACGGCGCTTCGGATAACGGCATTGCCAGCAGAGGCAACAGCGACTGATAATAGCCTTTAAATAAATGATGTTGGCAACGCAGCGCCCGCCAATTGAGCTGAGTTTTCAGCAACAATGTATTCATATCAAAAGCTTCGCATAAATTTCATCTTCATCCCCGCCTGCGCCTCATGTACGACTTTAAAAGCGTCACGTAACTGATGACGAACCAGCGAAGATAAATGCCCAGGCAGCAAATAATTACTCACCTCTACCCCTTGATTATGTTGATAACCTTGGTTCGATAACCGCATATGGGCGATAAACTCGTGGGCATCAGCCAAATTGAGCGCATCTTGTCGATTGAGAATATTCGCATCCATCAAGGCACGAATACGTTTTGCAGTATTCACTTCTTTAATGCCCGCAGACAAGGCATAAACACGGGCAATATCGTTGATCAATGCATTGCCCTTATGTTTCAAATCTATGCCTTTAACTTCGCTACCATCCCGTTCGAGTACAAATTTGCGGAAAAATCCTAGCGGCGGCGACTCCACCAGGGAATTACCTGTCATACCCGCGAGGAAAATATCGTTATCGCGGGTTTGAGCTAAGACTTTATCCTGTAAGGCATCAAAAAGGGTTTGTGGACCGTAAACCGATCGCATATCGAAGAAGATGCTGGCGTGCATTAACGCCTTAGGCTCAGGCGTTATGACCCATTTTTCAAATACCTGTTGCCACTGTTTGAGTGACATCCGCCATTGGGGATTTTGCGCCATAATATTGCCGGGACAAAATTCATAACCGCATTGGTCAAGCCCTGCGCACACGGCATGGGTTAAGGCATCAAAATAACCTTTAGCAAAATCATCCATCTCTTCTGCGACTAACAAGCCATTATCTTGATCTGAACACGCAGCCTGATCTTGTCGTCCCTGCGAGCCAAATGCCAACCAGCAAAAGGCCATTGGCGGTTCACCAAGCAATTGTTGATTGAGCACAATTAATCGCCGCGTCAGCGCATCGGTGACAGAGGTTAACACTCGACCAATTTCTTCAGCTCTGGCATCGGCACTAATAAGATTTTGCAGCAATAGGGGAATTTGCTTACTGACACCAATTAAACTGGCAAGATCCTGCTGCCGTTCAATCTCACCAATCAACAGTAGCGGTTGTGAGCCCTGCCCGCGCAAGATGTCAGTACTGGTCACCATACCGATAGCTTTATCTTGATCGATAATAGGTAAGTGATGAATGTTATGCTCACTCATCAGCAGCATGGCTTCAAAAATCAAGGCATTGGAGGAAATCGAGATAGGTGAAACCGTCATAGCTTGATGCACAGCAACGCTGCCATCAAGCCCTGCTGCTAACACGCGATTACGCAAATCCTTATCGGTTAAGATGCCAACCAATTTATGATTATCCGTCACCAATAAGGACGATACTCGGCGATTTCGCATCAAGAGTGCCGCCTGAGTCACGCTAGCTTGGGCATCTATAACGATGGGAGTGGAAGACATCAAGGTACTTATCCGACTTGTGGTCGTCAGATCCTTTGCCTTAAAGCGGGCCTCATGGCGTAAACGCTTTGCGAAGGCGCGGGTAAAAAACTTATCGAAGTGACGACTCTCACTCCTAAGGCTATCAAACAAGGCTTGGGGCAGATGATAAACTAGACCGTCTTCAAGAATAGCGACTTTATTAACGACTTTTTCCCCTGATAACAAAGTAGAAAAGCCAAAAAACTCACCCTCGCCCACTCTATCCACCAACACACCGTCAGGATCGCGCACCTCAAAGGCGCCGCTACGCACCATATACAACTTAGGCGAATTCGCGTCGAAATTAACATAACCAGAGGCTTTGCTGTAATACCCAACAGTAACAGCCTTAGCGCAGCGCACGACTACATCCTCAGGCAGAGCATCAAAGGGCACAAGTCCCTGTAGAAATTGCACTACGGGTTGTAACTCACTGGCATTCATAGGCAACACCTTCTTTAGGCGAATTTTTACTGAGATGTCATCACTATAGCCTGCATTGTCGCTACGCTACATTCGACTAAAGTCAGCCGCAAGCATAATAAAGTGACTCCCCACAGAGTGATAAAGGCAGGCCAAAAGAGGCAATAAAAAAAGAGCGCTGAAGCGCTCTCTTGTGTTGATACTCACCATTACGCAGTAAGGTTAGTGGCCGCTTGCTTCACCCGAACCTTTAGGGAAACGAATCGATTCAACCATCTCCTGAACATGCAGTGGTGTTGCCGCAGTGACTCGACTCACTATCGCTGCCACACCGAAGTTCACTAACATGCCTACCATACCAATACCTTCTGGTGAAATACCCAGGAACCAGTTAGCAGCTACGTTAGCCGTTGGATCAACAAACTTGAAGTAGATGATATAACCAGCAGTAAACAGTAGACCCGTTAACATACCGGCAATCGCACCTTCTTTATTCATTGTCTTAGAGAAAATACCCATAACAATGGCAGGGAACAGTGAGGAAGCCGCTAATCCGAAGGCGAATGCCACCACTGCCGCCACGAAACCAGGAGGGTTCACCCCAAAGTAACCCGCAATCACAATGCCGATACCTGCCGCCAAGCGAGCGTATAGCAGCTCTTTTTTATCGGAAAGGTTAGGCATTAAATTCTTTTTCAATAGGTCGTGTGAAACCGACGTTGAAATCACCAATAGCAAGCCTGCAGATGTTGATAACGCTGCTGCTAAACCACCCGCCGCCACGAGGGCGATAACCCAAGCTGGTAAATTAGCGATTTCTGGCGTAGCAAGTACGATAATATCGTTATCAATCTTCATTTCATTTTTGCTAGCGGGATCTTCAATCTTACCTGACGAATAGTAAATTTTACCGTCGCCATTTTTGTCATCCCACTTAATCAAACCGGTTTTTTCCCAGTTCTTAATCCAATCTGGTGCAGACTCATAAGCCACACCTTTAGAATCGGGACCGTTAATAGTTTCAATCATGTTCACGCGGGAGAACGCTGCTAACGCAGGCACTGTGGTGTACATAATAGCAATAAAAACAAGCGACCATCCGGCAGTGATACGTGCATCTTTCACCTTAGGTACAGTGAAGAAACGCACGATAACATGGGGTAAACCCGCAGTACCCACCATCAAGGCACCCGTAATACAGAACACATCTATCATGCTCTTAGAACCGTCGGTGTAAGGTGCAAAGCCGAGCTCAACCGAAACGTTATTGAGTTTTTCTAACAAATACACACCGCTATTATTGCCAGCGGCATCCAGTAACTCAGCACCAAAACCAATTTGCGGAACTAAGTGGCCTGTCATCATCACTGAAAGGAAAATAGCCGGAACCATAAAGGCGAAAATCAGTACGCAGTATTGGGCAACCTGAGTGTAGGTAATCCCTTTCATACCACCGAGTACCGCGTAGAAGAACACGACCGCCATACCGATATATACGCCAGTATCCACCTCCACTTCAAGGAAGCGCGAGAACACAACACCCACACCGCGCATTTGCCCTGCAATATACGTAAAGCAAATAAAGATGGCACAGATAACCGCTACAGTACGTGCCGCCTGTGAGTAATAACGCTCTCCGACGAAATCTGGCACAGTAAACTTACCAAATTTACGTAAATACGGTGCCATACAAAGGGCAAGCAATACGTAACCGCCCGTCCAGCCCATCAAGTACACGCTACCATCGTAACCGACGAAAGACACAATACCCGCTAACGAAATAAATGACGCCGCTGACATCCAATCTGCCGCCGTTGCCATACCGTTCACCACAGGGTGAACACCGCCGCCAGCAACATAGAACTCTTTGGTTGAACCCGCACGGGTCCAGATTGCAATCCCAATGTAGAGCGCAAATGAGAGCCCTACGATAATATATGTGAGTGTTTGAACATCCATCTCAAAGCTCCTTAGTCTTCTTGTACGTTATATTTTTTATCTAAGGCGTTGGCTTTTGCCGCGTAGACAAAGATAAGCGCAACGAATACATACATAGATCCCTGTTGTGCAAACCAGAAACCTAATTTGAATCCCATGAAATGGACTTCATTGAGTACATCAACCAATAAAATGCCGCATCCAAAAGAAACTGCCGCCCAAATGGCTAATAAGCTCAGTACGAGACGAATATTCTCGCGCCAATAACCCTTTGCCTTGTCGTTGTTTTCAAAACCCATAGTGACTCCCCTGTGCTGTTTTAATTTTAAGTCATGTTTAATCTAGCAACAGCTGGTGTGAGCACAATCACGACTTTCGTCTAACCCGTGATTCAAAACACTGTCCGAAAATAGCGAATAGAAACAAATTCAAAGAGTTAACAATGATATTACATTTTGATACGGTTTTAACTTTTTTAACAGGTTAGACCAATGTCGAACATGAATGAGTGGGATGTGAATGGAGAAAGAGGATTTGCAACCCATAAATAGAAATAACTTATTGTCTGAACTAGGGAAATTAGAAATTTAAATGACCTTTAATACGACTCTAGACTGGTTAAAAATCAGATAATTGAGATTTTTAGCCTAGATTATTGAGAGTTTTAATCATGAGTTCCTCAATTAATTAGAGACGTTAAATCTCTCATCAAACCTAGGTCAGGCCAATTGCTTACCGTTTTATTTCATCATGTTATTTCGTCAAAATGTTAGGGTTTGACTCACAGTCACCTTGCAGGTTTACAACAAAAAATAACCCAGCCTATGCTGGGTTACTCAATCGACCTTGAGGAAACGTGACTAAGCGTTACTCGCAACAAGCAACTTTCATCGCATGATACATCGCGCGCCGTCCGTCTATAAAATGCCGTTACTTCGCAGCTAAAAACTTCACTAACGCCGCCAATTCTTCTGCGGTATGTGCGGTTGAGGTCAGCATATAACGGCCATTAACCAGTAATGACGGTACCCCCTTGATCCCAGCAAGCTCAGCTTGAGAGTCATAATTCATTAGGGTGAATTTAGCATCGACGGAATTCATCGCGGCATCGACATCATCCGCCTTAGCGCCTTGGGCAAGGAAAAAGGCTTTTACTTGCTCAAGGGTGGTAAATTGCTCACCTTTCTCATGAATTTGCTTAAAAATGGCACCATGGGTTTGCTTAGTCATCTTTAATTTTTGCGCCATATAATAGGCAAACTGGCTCAATTCCCAAGCGGGACGACCTGCACCAACGGGTGTACGCTCAAAGGCCACATCTTTGCCAAGCAGCTTTACTGTCGACTCAATGAGCGGTTCTTGCTTATAACAATGTGTGCAGTTATAAGAAAAAAACTCCCGCAGCACTGGCTTTTGCGTTTCGGTAATGCCCGCCACAGTGACATAATCCTTGCCTTCTTCGAAACTTGCAGCCTGCAGGGCAAAACTGGCACTCAGCATTAATCCGCACGCAAATACTGCTATAGGTCGAACTCGATTAAACACGCCCATTATATTGTCTCTTTTTATTCGTCATTTGTTTAAATAAATAAGGATTACACATTTGCTAAAGCAAATTTGGAACCCAAAGATAACCTAAAAGTTCGACTTTTACCTTTTACAGTAATGAACCTTTCTCAACATGCCGCTAGCATATCCAGCGGCGAAACATACTGATATCGAAAGCCTAAATCTGTGACAATCGCGTCAGCTTGGATGACTTTACTCGGCATAGATTGTTGATTAAATTCTGGCGCGACTAAACCTAGAGATTCGGCAGCAGCTTGATAAAACTCAGCTTTAGTCGGATGTGAAGGTGCGCAAAGATTATAAATCGGCGCCACTGATAATCCAGAATGAGTTGCCGCGAGAATTGCGCTAACGGCGTGCACACAGTCACTAAGATGGACTAAATTTACCGCGACATTCGCCCCACTCACATCAGTTTTTCCAGCAAGAAAACGCCCAGGATGACGTTTAGGACCGACGAGTCCAGCAAAACGAACGATACAGGTATGGGGCAATGCTTGAAATAAAGCTTCAGCATCTAATAGCACTTGGCTATCGCTTGATTCTGCTATCGCATCGGCTTCTGTCATCAATTTATCTTGGGTCGGATATACGCCCGTAGTGCTGATAAACACAATCCGCTGATATTGCCAGCCTTGAGTTAATGCGATGAGTTGTTGTAATTCTTCAAGATAAGCGGCATTACCACGCTTTAATCGGGGAGGAATATTGACCACTAAATAATCGGTCTGAAATAAACCGCTTAACGCCTGAGCATCGGGGGCAGATGATGCTTCGTGGCCCAATTGCAGCGGATAGGCTTCAATCCCGACTTCAGTTAATACCGATAATTCTTCGGCACTGCGCTTACAGCCAGTGACTCGATAGCCCTCATGGACAAGTTGCTTTGCCAAAGCAAAACCAAACCAACCACAACCGACCAAAGCAACACTGGATTTTACTGTGCTGTTTTCTGCTTTTACATTCGCCATATTAGCCCTAAGGGAATCACATCAGCGGATAGAATACGGAACTTAGCGCATAAGATTCAAGTTTGTAGCGAACTAAAATAAAAACTAATCCCTTTATCGACTTGTAAGGTACGAATAGCCCCCTCGGACAACTCTTCCGCCTTGATGGCTTTTTGTACTGTCACGCCTTCATTACTTAAAAAACGCAGCGATGGTTCACTGCCATCCTCTTTGCAGGCCCACACTTGGGGTTGACTCACATCTTTAGTCGTCATCATGACTTTTGCGATACAGCCATCGGAGAGTTTCACTATGGTTCCTGGTGGATAAATACCGAGAATTTTAACCAAAATAGCGATTAAAGATTCGGCATGTTTAGTGGCCCGATTCTTAAACAAATAACCTAAAGCGACTTGAGGGGAGGATATTTGTTGACCACTGAGCTGTTGATCGTAGTCATTTGCCAAACTTACGATCTGCGTAATGATAGGAATTTTATGGTCAGTTAACCCATCAGGGAAACCTGAACCGTCAATAAACTCATGGTGGTGTAGCACAATGTGGAGTACTTCTTTTGGGAATAATCCGGAACGATTGAGCATGTCATAGGCGAAATTAGGGTGCATTTGCAGATAATTTGACTCATGAGGTGTTAAGGCTCCACGCTTACGGCGAATAACATCAGGTACCTTAAGTTTACCAATATCATGTAACAAACTACCAAGAGCAATATCACGCAGTTCCCTTGGACTTAAATCCAGTGCATGGCCCATCATCATTGCTAATACTGCCACGGAGACGCCGTGCTGGGTCACACTGACATCGTTATCATCCATTCCAACCAAAGTGAGGAAAGGTTTTTCAACTTCCTGTAGATGGCTGAGCAAGTCTTCTACCAATGACGCCGACAATCGATAGGCACCTTCGGGATCACTGGCTATCTTGCCAAATACATTTCTGCAGTTATTTACGTTCTCAAGGAAACGTTTTTGGCTTAAACGTATCGCCTTACGGGTATCGGCCTTAAGATCTCGCTCAGGTGGAACTTCAATTTCATATTCAACATCCTTATCTTCCCTAACTGTCTCCGATCCGCGATTCAATTCAGATAACAAAAAAACATAGGGAACACCTAAGCCACGGATCATTTCGATTTGAGCGGCACTGCTAATATCAACACGGTTAAATAAAAAAGGGTGGTTCGTCCATGACAAAGGCAACTTGACTCTCATGCCAAGTTGAATTTCTGACAGTAACAACTTTTTTTGAGGTACTTTTGCCACGCAATATGACTCCTTTCAAATGTAATGTGGGTATAAACAGATGGCCTCATCTGCGTATCCAACAGGGCACATTTAAGCTAAGTACATATAACTATAGATGATTCAAAGAATTCAATGGCGAAATAAGGTAAAAATCCTTATCAAACTGAGGGATAGAACACATCGTCATGTGCCCCACCGCTCAGATCTAAATAAAGTTATTATATAACAATACGATAAAAACTAAGGCTGAAGTTCTTTAGCTTCTTCTTTTGGCCAATCACGGAGGTAATAACTGAGTCGCTTCGATTTAATAAGATAAATACTCGACCAAAACAACATTAAAGCATCTAAAGCAAGACTCCAATGAAACAGAAATTGGCCATGGAACAATCGCTGACCCAACAAAACGCCATCAATAATCAACAGCAACCACAACCCCCATTTTAAATGCACAAAAATCGGTCTTAACCATTGGGGCGAACGTCGACGTTCAGCTATCACCACAAGATAAATCAAAACCGCGCCAAGTCCCGCACCGAGTGCTAGCAAAAAATCTGACTTTTCAGGGTAAAAAATCCGCACTAACTCAGAACGATCACCCATCTGAGTCAGCGAGGCGATAAAAATACACCAACCACGCGCGAGATAAGCCAAAAGCGCATATAAAAAGATGGGCGGTTTAATGTGGCCTTTATCATCGAGCCAAGTGATGTGACTAAAATTCAAATAGGTTTCCAATCAGCAAAATCTAAAACAGCATATCAAGGAGATGGTGCCAATCGCGGTTAATTCAATAGCCAAAGCAGATAATCTTTCCGCACCTTGATTATTTTCAGACAAAAAATAGCGCCTTAAGCCAGGCGCTATTTAATATCGACTATTCGGCGGTTTCCCACCTTGATACAAGGCTGCAGCCGCTACAGCCAACATTGAATCAACATCAAGCCAACGCCCTCTCTCAACTGACGCCAATCAAGCGTTAGCCGCGAGAAGGGCTAACAACTCATCTTCATCCATCACTTTAACACCAAGCTCCTGCGCTTTAGCCAGTTTTGAACCTGCCGCCTCACCTGCCACTAAACAATCGGTATTTTTGGAGACACTGCCTGCCACTTTCGCCCCCAGCGCCTGCAACTGCGCTTTAGCATCATTGCGATTGAGCTGATTTAAGGTGCCAGTCAATACCCAAGTTTGGCCTTTAAGCGGCTGAGCATCTGCACTAGGTGCTTCAATGGCGGGCCAATGAACACCAGCAGCAACTAAAGCATCAATAACTTCAAGGTTATGGGGCTGGTCAAAAAAATGGGCCACATGCTGGGCAACGACAGCACCAACATCTTCTACTTCAGTTAACTGCTCCACAGTTGCCTCCCGCAGCGCATCTAGACTGGCAAAGTGCGCCGCCAGGTTTGCTGCCGTCGCCTCGCCCACTTCGCGAATACCTAAGCCATATAAGAAACGCGCGAGAGTGGTGGTTTTGGCTGCTTCAATCGCGGCAGCTAAATTGGTTGCCGACTTCATCCCCATGCGGTCAAGCATAGTCATCATAGAAGCGGTGAGCTTAAACAGATCCGCAGGACTTTGGACGAGTTCTTTATCAATCAATTGCTCAACGACTTTGTCGCCCATACCATCGATATCTAAAGCCTTGCGGGATGCAAAATGCTTAATCGCTTCTTTACGCTGCGCTTCGCAGAATAAACCACCGCTACAGCGAGCCACAGCCTCACCTTCTAGGCGCTCGACTAAACTGCCGCATACAGGGCAATTGTGTGGGAATACAATATCAGTCGCTGTTTCAGGGCGTCTTTCGGGCACTATGGCAACAATTTGTGGGATAACATCGCCAGCGCGGCGGATAATCACCGTATCACCGACCTTAATGCCTAAACGGGCAATTTCATCGGCATTGTGCAGAGTTGCATTTGATACAGTGACGCCGCCAACAAACACTGGCTTTAAGCGTGCTACTGGCGTGACAGCACCTGTGCGGCCCACTTGAAAATCAACGCCTTCAAGTTGGGTCATTTCTTCCTGTGCGGGGAACTTATAAGCAATCGCCCAGCGGGGTGATTTAGCCACAAAGCCTAAACGTTGCTGCTGGGCAATGTCGTTAACTTTCATCACTACGCCATCGATTTCAAAGGCTAAATCACCGCGACGGCTGAGAATATCTTTGTAGTAGTCATAAACTTGGCTTAGTTCAGCGCAGACTTTGATTTCGCTACTTACGGGTAAGCCCCACGATTTAAGCTGCTGTAACTGCTCGAAATGGGTTTTAGCTAACGGATGGGAATCCGGCTCCACCACACCGAGCGCATAGGCATAAAAAGCCAATGAACGGGCAGCAGTAATTTTACTGTCAAGTTGTCGCAAGCTACCGGCTGCTGCGTTACGCGGATTCACGAAGAGTTTTTCATCTTTGGCGCGCGCCCTGTCATTCAAAGCTTCAAAAGCGGCTTTTGGCATAAAAGCCTCGCCGCGCACTTCAACGAGCTCGGGAAAATCATGACCACGTAATTTAAGCGGGATCGATTTAATGGTTTTAACATTTCCAGTGATGTCTTCACCCACTGAACCATCGCCGCGCGTCGCCGCACGCTCGAGCACACCATGGCGATACAAGATACTCACGGCAAGGCCATCGAGTTTAGGCTCACAACAAAAGCTCACCTCACCCACTTTATCGGTGACACGCTTATGGAAAGCACTGAAATCCGCCTCATCGAAGGCGTTATCTAGGCTTAACATAGGCTTAAGGTGCGTGATTTGCTCAAACTTAGCCAGTGCCAATCCGCCCACCCTTTGAGTCGGTGAATCAGCGACAATCAAATGGGGATACAAGGCTTCTAACTTGAGTAAACGCTGCATCAACCTGTCGTACTCAGAATCGGTAATGCTCGGAGCATCGTCCACATAGTAACGAATGTTGTGCTCGTTCAGCGATTGGCTGAGCGCCTGCATCACCTGCGATGCGTTTTCTGGGGTGACGTCTTTAGACAGAAGTATATCGAGTTGAATGTCTTGCATATTCTTTATCCAGAATTCTTTAGATCACAAAAAGTAGATCACAAAAAATGAGGCCGCAATCGCGGCCTCATCAATCTATTAACCGCCAAATTGCGGCGTCGGCTAAGCGTTAGCGCGAATGCGGTGTAAATAATCTTGCTTAGTGAACTCACCCCAAGGTTGGCGTTGTCCGTCAAGCACCACCGCATCGATATCATCCGCGAGTTGACGCGCCGAGTTAAGCATAATCGAGAAGTTCATTAGGGCGTCACCGTAACAAGGCAAAGTCATGAAAAACACCACGCCTTGGGTACTGAACTGCTCCATATTATCAGGATCAAACACGCCAGGCTTTAGCATATTCGCTATCGAGAACAATACTTTACCATTGCCAGCATTATCCACATGGCGATGGAAAATATTCATATCGCCATATTTAAAATTCAAGGTTAAGAAACAAGGCAGCAATTCGGCGCCGTTAAGCTGTAGACCCTCTTTAGCGACCACGTGTAATACCAGTACGTCGCGTGGTTCACCTAACTCATCTTCAGCGGCTTGTTCAACAACCTCTTCTTGATAGCTATCTTCTTTATATTCATTTTCGTCAAACAAGGCCGTTTGCTGCGGAGCTGCACTACGTAACGCATGTTCCTGTTCAGCTGCTTTTTGCGCGACAATAGCCGCATGGGATTGACCCATTGGCGGAGTTTGCATACTCGCTTGAGTGTTCAAAACGGGCTCTTGACGCGAGACTTTCGGGCCACGGTGTTGCTCTTTTGCCACGGGTGGCTGCAAGCTAAAATCAGGCTGAGCTGTCACAGGCTCGTGTTTAGGGCCAACTTTCAACTCTGGTTTAAATTCTGCTGATTTAAACTCTTGTGGTTTAAATTCAGGCTTTGGTTCTAGCTTTACTTCCTGCTTCAAATAAGGATTGGCCGCAGGAGTTTCATTGTTAGGTGCAAGTTCACCGGCTTTGCGCACGCGTACGGCGCCAATACCATCGGCATCAAACCCTTCTGAATCGATCCGCTTCGGACTCGGCTCACCTTTCTCAGCCTGTTTCTTATAAAAGTTGCTCATTGGGCTATCTTTCAATGATTTAGGCTGTTGTCTTCTGATAGACCAAAATCCATGCACCAGCACAGCAACTATGGCTATGGCGCCTAAAACGAACAATACTAGTTGCAAATCTTCCATTGGTTACCCTGTCTTTCTTCTAGTTATCCAGCGTCAGCCATCGCCACCGCTTGCTCTATGTCTACCGCAACTATACGAGACACACCGGGCTCGTGCATAGTCACGCCAATAAGTTGATCCGCCATTTCCATGGTTATTTTGTTATGGCTGATATAAATAAACTGTACGCTCTGTGACATTTCTTTTAGCAATCGACAGAAGCGTTCTACGTTGGCATCGTCTAATGGCGCATCCACTTCATCTAACATACAGAAGGGAGCAGGATTCAGCCTAAAAATGGCGAATACCAATGATAAAGCGGTTAATGCTTTTTCACCACCCGAAAGAAGATGGATTGTGCTGTTCTTCTTCCCCGGTGGTTGGGCCATGATAGTCACGCCCGTTTCTAACAAATCGTCGTCAGTTAACGCTAAATAAGCTCGGCCGCCACCAAACACTTTCGGAAATAAGCGTCCGAGATCTTCGTTGACTGAATCAAATGTCGTCTTGAAGCGGCTTCGGGTTTCCTTATCTATTTTACGGATCGCTTCCTCTAAGGTTGCAAGCCCTTTATTTAAATCGTCATCTTGATGATCAAGATAAGATTTTCGCTCACTTTGCTGTTCAAATTCTTCGATCGCTGCAAGGTTAATGGCACCTAAACGAACAATTTTCTGCCGTATTTGATCTAAATCACTCTGCCACTTGTCTGGCATCCCCTCTGCGGGCAAGTTTCCAAGGATTTCAGACAGAATGATTTGCTGTTCCTGTAAGGCTTCCAGCTGACTATTCGCTTGGCCTTTTATTCCTTCACGACGTAACTTTAACGTGCTCAGGCTTTGAGTCAAGCCCTCAAGCTTACCAAGCTCTTGTTTTTGCTTTATTCCTATACGGTTTAATGTGTCTGTAAGCACACTTTGCTGCTGACGAACCTCTTTTAAGCCCTGTTGTTGCTCATGTTGTTGCTTTAGTAACTGCGTTAACTGCTCAGTCAGCTGCACACTATTTTGCACCCCACTCAATTGGGCAACTTTGGCAAGTTCTGTTAACACAGACTCGCGGGAGTGGATGAGTTCATTGACACGCACTTGCTGTAACTCAATTTGCTCCGTGCTCACGGCCATGCGCATCGTCACAGCTTGCAAACCCGTCGCAGTGGCTGATAATTGACGTTCAACCTCAGTAATACGCCCTTTTAATGCTTGATGGCGCACACTATCTGCCTGTGTGTCTTGGATGAGTTGCCGCTGAATATCTTCACTAGCCTGCAGCGTCTCATCGAGCTCCATTTCTTGTTCTACTAATAATTCGCATTGCTCGCTTAAGCGTTCAATATCAATCAAACTCGCACTTAAAGCTGCGTCGAGTTTACTTTGCTGTTCGACGCGCGCCTTCACTTGCTCGATTAAACCACTAAGCTGCATCGACTTAGTCGCTTTGTCTAACTGCAATTGATGTAATTTTTGCGCGCCATCGGTCAGTTGCAGTCTTTGTTGCTGCAAAATAGCCGCAAGATCTGTCATCTTGTCTTGCCGAATCTGCAGGGATTGTTGCAAATCGAGGATATTTTTCGCTAACTGAGCTTGCTCTTTACTGAGTTGCACCAGTGACTGGGCGCCCTCTGTTTTCGTGATTAAAAAACCTTGTCCCAGTAGATAACCGTCGGCAGTGACAATCCGTTGATCGGA
Source organism: Shewanella sp. SM71 (assembly GCF_025653905.1). Lineage (NCBI taxonomy): Bacteria > Pseudomonadati > Pseudomonadota > Gammaproteobacteria > Alteromonadales > Shewanellaceae > Shewanella > Shewanella sp. SM71. The sequence goes on along the minus strand of NZ_JAKKRW010000023.1, from coordinate 66,678 downwards.
TGTTAGCTGTGGCAGCAGTTCTTTCGCTGCATGGATATCCTTTGCCCACTTAAGCCCCGCTAACCAAGGGGCGAGATTCACCTTAGCCTGTAAAAATTCACTTTGGTTTGATTGTGACGCTAATGCTTGAAACCCCATTTCAGTTTCAGTGACGCCAACGGGCAAGGTCAACAAGCCATTTAGGGCGAGTTCCGCCGCGGTTTCCCAACCATTTTCAACGGTTAAACTCTGCCATAACTGCGGTTTATCACTCTGCTGTTCTTGCTTAGTCAACCACTGTTCAACCAGCTCATGGCGCGCTTTAGTCGCAGTTAATTGATGCTGAATTTGCTCAGCGCTATGGCGGGCTTCATCTAAGGCTTGCGTACTTGCACTTACACTTTGTTCTTGCTGATGATTAATTTCATTTTGCAGTGTGAGCGCATCATCCAAAGACTCAATATCTTGCTGCAATGGTGTAATACTCGATGCGAGATCACCATCCATTAACGCCGAAAGTTGCGCCTGCTGCTCACGACTTTGCTGCTGTTTGTGTTGCAGTAATTGCTGCTGATGCGCTAACTGGCTGCGACGCAGTTCAAGCTGTAACTTATGCTGAGAAACATCCGCTGCCTGTTGGCGCGCCACTTCGGCCTGCTGCTGACTGCGTTCAATGCTCATTTCCCATTGGGATTGCAGCTCATCCATGAGCTCTTGTTGCTCATCATGCTGTGGCCCAAGTTTGGCAAGTTCAAGCTCTAACGCGCTAAGACTCGCTTTATAGCCGTTAAGCTTATCGGTGTTTTGTTGGATCTGCTCTTTGACTTGCGCCAACTGGGTTTCGAGCTGGGCGTCGCGCTGCTTTTGATTCTGTAGCTGTTGCTCTAACTTAGCGATTTCAGTACCAGTCAGATAATAGGCTTCAACGGCTCGCTGCTCTTGCTCCGCCAATTGCGCGAGTTGCACTTGCAATTCAGTGGTCTGTAATTCATCGGTTTGCGCGAGTGACTGCGCCGACGCTTGCTGTACTTCAATAGCACTTATCTGCTCAGATAGACTCGCCATCTGAGCTTGCAACTCTTGATAGCGCATCACAAGGAGTTCAGCATGGGTCTTACGCTCGGCCTGTTTAAGCTCACGATATTGTTTAGCGGCTTTAGCCTGCTGCGCGAGTTTATCTAACTGCTTACCGAGTTCACTGCGAATATCGCCCAAACGCTCGAGGTTTTCGCGGGTATGGCGAATACGGTTTTCAGTTTCGCGCCGACGCTCTTTATAGCGGGAAATCCCAGCGGCTTCCTCAATAAAGGTACGCAAGTCTTGGGGTTTAGATTCAATCAGGCGGGAAATAGTGCCTTGCTCGATAATGGCATAACTGCGCGGGCCAAGACCTGTGCCCATAAACAAGTCGGTAATGTCTTTACGACGACACTTTTGACCATTGAGAAAATACCAAGACTCACCGTCGCGGCTCACTTGACGCTTAACGGCGATTTCTTCATAACTGGCATACTGACCAGCAAGACGGCCCTCTTTGTTTTCAAAAATAAGTTCAACACCCGCCACAGACACAGGTTTTCGCGCGCTTGAACCGTTAAATATCACATCAGCCATAGAATCACCGCGTAGGTGCTTCGCCGAGCTTTCACCGAGCACCCAACGCACGGCATCGATCACGTTCGATTTACCGCAGCCATTTGGGCCAATAATGGCGGTTAATGCCTGTAAAAAAGGAATTTTCGTGGGATCGACAAACGACTTAAAGCCGGCAAGTTTTATCTGTTTTAATCTCATGGTGCCAGTTAGCGCGTCTCTGAAGTCTGGCCCGAAAATGAGCCGAGCGGTGTAAATGCATTTATCGGCCAACTTTAACAAAGCAGGCAGCATTTTGTAACGCTTTTTATTGAATTCATGCGGCTTTTAGCTTGTCATCTGTCCATGAGTTGATCACAATCGCATATAGCTGTCGCTTAACTTTTTGGAAAAACGATATGACACAGAAAAAAACCTTGCCCTTCCCAGCCAAAAGTGGCGTTAATTATTTTCTCGATGGCTTTGGTTTAATCACACGTAAAGGCCTGCGCACTTTCGTATTTATTCCGCTAATGATTAACCTTCTGCTGTTTGCTGGCGTCATTTATGTAGCCATAGGCCAGTTAGATACGCTATTCACTTGGATGAATGCCCAGCTCCCTGAGTACTTAAGCTGGTTAAACTTTTTACTTTGGCCACTCGCCGTCACCACTATGCTGGTGATGCTTGCTTTTGTATTTAGCTCCGTCATGAACTGGCTCGCCGCCCCCTTTAATGGTCTGTTGGCTGAAAAAGTCGAACAGTTGTTAACTGGTAAGCAGCTGAATACCGGTTCTGGTATTGATTTAATCAAAGACTTACCGCGTATCCTTGGGCGTGAGTGGATCAAACTCAAATACTATCTGCCCCGCGCACTGGTATTTTTGTTATTGTTTTTAGTGCCTATGGTAGGCCAGACGCTGGCGCCGATTTTATGGTTTCTGTTCAGCGCTTGGATGATGGCGATTCAGTACTGCGATTATCCCTTCGATAACCACAAGGTCAGTTTTAAAGATATGCGCTTTGCCTTGAATCAAACCCGTGGCACCAGTTTTAGCTTTGGCGCCACTGTGACGCTATTTTCGATGATCCCCATAGTCAACTTTATCGTCATGCCAGTGGCGATTTGTGGCGCGACGGCCATGTGGGTCGATAAGTATCGTGAAGCGTATCGCAACCATGCAATCGCACCCGAGTAGTAACACCAGCAGTGCTGAGTCATGGCTCAGCACTGCTCCCCAATTTTTTTTTAGACCCAATAATCCAATCATGTTTCGCCTCGTTAAAATCAACGCAAACCTTGTAACAATTACTCGCTATTGTTAACTTCACGTTTTCTGGCAAAATGCGCGCCACGAATGTGTTATTTGAGTCTTTTTTGTTGAAATCAATCTTAGCCATAATCTTATCTAGTCTTACTTTTCTACCTGTAACTTGTCTTGCTGGCTATGCCAGCCAATTTCAGTTAGCCATTCCAACACTTAACAGTGCTGCCAATATCGACGGTGAGTTGGACGATGCCATTTGGCAACAAGCCGCAGTCACAGAGCTCAAATACGAAACCCAACCAGGGGAAAACATTGCCGCATTAGTGAAAACCGAGGCGCGAGTCTATGCGACTAAAACCAGTCTTTTTGTGGCATTTACTGCCAAAGACATTAATCCCAAACTCATTCGCGCCACACTCAAGGACAGAGACAAACTGTGGAGTGATGATTTAGTCGGAATTAAACTCGATACTTTTAATAATGCCCGTTTAGCATACCAATTTTTTATTAATCCCCTTGGCGTGCAATTAGACTCAATTGAAAACGAACTAACGGGTGAAGAAAGCGAAGCATGGGATGGTATTTGGAAATCCGCAGGCAAGATCACCGCCGATGGCTATCAGGTCGAAGTCGAGTTACCACTGAGACTGTTCAACTTTGACGACAAGAAAAGCCTGCAAGAATGGGGCTTTGAGTTAATTCGTTATTATCCACGCAATGAAAAACATCGCCTATCGACCCATAAGATTGACCGTAATACGAGTTGTCAACTTTGTCAGTTAGGTGTGGCTTCTGGCTTGGCGGGGGCAGAACAAGGACAGGATGTACAAATCACCCCGACTTTTATCGCCAACCGTAACGAACATAAACAGGCGGATGGCTGGGAAGCTGATAACAATCTCGAGCCAGGTGTAGACTTACGCTGGGGCATTAATTCCAGCACCTTACTCAATGCCACCATTAATCCCGATTTTTCCCAAGTGGAATCCGATGCTGGCCAGCTCGATGTGAACAGCACTTTCTCCTTGTTCTATGATGAGAAACGGCCGTTTTTTTTGGATAATAAAGACTATTTCGACACACAGGTCAATCTGCTGCACACCCGCAATATTGTTGCACCTGACTATGGTATCAAACTGACAAGTAAGAGCGATGATCACACTTTAGCTCTGCTAGCAAGTAACGATAGCCAAACCACGTTTTTAGTGCCGGGAAATTTAAGCTCAGAGGTTGCCTCGCTTGATCAAGAAAGTTTGAACCTTGCGGGACGTTATCGTTTCGACATGAGCAAAACCTTCTCCATCGGCGGATTACTTACCGCGAAAACAAGCAGTGACAACACTCACAATGGTGCAGCAAATGCCCCCCATAATGGGATCAACAGCCAACCCGATTACCACAACTATGTCATTAGTCTGGATGCGAAATATCAACCAACACCACAGGACAGTTTCACTGCGCAAGTGGCCCAATCGGATACTCAGTACCCCACTGGAGTCTATCGTCAATTTTGTACTGACACTGAAAAGGCCCCTAGTAATGGGTTGCCCTGTGGCCAATCTCAGCTTGATTGCGAACTCGGTCACTGCCAACTCAACGAACAAGTATTACGTAGCAAATCTGATAACCGCTTTGGCGGCAATTTATATCAGTTAACCTTTAAGCACGAAGAACGAAATTGGTTTGCTTACAGTGAATACAACGCCGTTGATCCCGATTTTCGTGCCGATTTAGGCTTTGTCGAAAAAATCGATTACCGCACCTTTGAGGCTGGTGCGGGTTTGATTTGGTATCCTACGGGCACCTTTAACAAGGTGGAATTAGCGGGAGATTGGGATATCACTCATAACCAAGCAGGCGAACGACTTGAAGAAGAGTATGAAGCCTACATAGAAATCCTCGGCGCATTACAAAGCGAAATCACCTTTGGTGTAGAAACCCGTGAACGTGTGGGCCCTCGCCTCGATGCTTCACTGCTCACTATCGCCGGAAATAGTCAACTATATGATGAAACCCAAGTGTGGTTTTATGGCGCAGTAACCCCGTTATCGCCCCTGAGTATGGAGCTTGAAATGTACTACGGCGATGAAATTGATTTTATCAATGATAGGCTGGGCACTAAAACGCAAATGAACCCGAGTATCAATTGGAAAATTGCTAATGGACTTTCTATCGATATCTCCCATCTTTATCAGCAAATGGATGTGGAACAAAGTGCGCTTTTTACCGCGAATCTGAGCGATGTACGCCTCAACTGGCAATTCAGTCTACACAGTTTTATTCGCCTTTCTAGCATTTACACCCGGATAAATCGCAATGTGGCGCAGTATTTATATTCGGCGCCGCAGAGTGAGGAAGCGCATTTAGGCAATGAGCTCCTCTACGGTTATAAACTCAATCCGCAGAGTGTATTCTACCTCGGATACTCTGATAGTTTGCAGGCTAATGATGAGTTAAGCCGCCTGACGCGGGACGAGAAAACCTACTTTATGAAGTTAAGTTACGCATGGCTGCTATAAACAATCATTGCCTTAAACAGAAAGCAACTTAGACAAACAACTGACATAATAAAAAGCCCACATCTTCCTCGATGTGGGCTTTTTATTATGACGGTGAGAATCTTAGACCTTCTGCAGAATAACACTGCCAATAGAATATCCTGCGCCAAACGAACTCAATAAACCTAAATCGCCAGCCTTAAAGTCACCGGAAAACTTGTGAAATGCAATCACAGAACCCGCGGAAGCCGTATTGGCGTATTCATCTAGTACCACGGGCGCTTGTTCCGCTGACACATCATCCCCTAACAGCTTTCTCACCACAAACTGATTCATGTTGATGTTCGCTTGATGTAACCACAAACGTTTGAAGGACTGTGGCGTTAACGCTTGTTCGGCCAGATGTTCATCCAAATGTTGATAAATCATCGGCAACAGCTCTTTAAATACCTTGCGCCCTTGTTGGTGGAATAACTTATCGGCTTGATGGGCCGCACTCGGATCGCAGCGATTCAAGAAACCGAAATTACTGCGAATATTGTTCGAGTAATCGGTAAAACAGCGGCTTGAGATGATCTTAAACACATGGTCAGACTGGGCTAAGCTTTGTTCTTCCAGTACCAGAGCCGTCGCCACATCACCGAAGATAAAATGGCTGTCACGGTCGCGATAATTCACCTGTGCCGAGCAAATTTCAGGGTTGATCACTAGCACTCTTGAGGCAGAACCCGTAGCAATGGCATTAGCCGCGGCGACAATTGCAAACGTCGCCGATGAACACGCTACCTGCATGTCGTAACCATAACCCCGCGTACCCAGTGCACGTTGAATTTCAATCGCCATAGCAGGATACGCACGCTGAGTATAAGCGCAGGCAACAATCACTAAGTCAATTTGTTCAGCCTTGAGATTGGCATTTTTAAGCGCCATCAATGCGGCTTCAAGGCCAATCTCGGCCTGCATCGATAATTCGTCACTACTGCGCTCAGGAATCAACGGCATCATGACTTCGGGATCCAGAATGCCCTCTTTCACCATCACATATCTGTGCTTGATGCCAGAGGCTTTTTCAATAAACTCGCTCGATGAATAGGACAAAGCCGCAACATGGCCTTGCTCAATTAAGCCTGCATTTTCAAGATTAAAAATATCCACATAAGCATTGAAGCTCTCAACTAAGGCTTCATTGGAAATACTGTGGGGCGGCGTAAATAGGCCACTCCCCGAAATGACGACCTGTTTCATAAATGCTCCAAACGGGTACTGGTTGTAAGGTGAGCAGAGGATGCATCATCACTCGTAAGCACAGGTGCTAACTCATTTTGCCCCTGCGCTTGTTGCTCTAATCGTTGCTTTTTATGCATTTGCACTAAGTCTATCACGACTGTTGAAGATATTTTATCTTGGATCCCCTGCCGATTGGCATCCCAAAATATTTGCATAAAGCCAAGTAAGCCTGTGGTAAAGCCTGCGGCATAGCCACCATAACGGCCAAACGCGGCCCATAAACTGATGTTGGCACCATCGAGCTGGATCACCCGAATGCCCAGCATCTTCTTACCTAAGGTTTGACCATCAAATCGTGCAGTAAAGACGGTAAAGTAAAACGCTGCCCAACCAAAACCCAGCCCCATATCACTCAGAAAGCCTTTAACCCAAGCGACAACTCTATGGCTTGTAGCTTCATCAACGGTTCTGAGGCGAGAATATTGCGAAGAGCTCACATTCACTGCATCAGCCACCGCGCTTTGCGGCTGTACATCCGGCGAAATAGCTTGAATAGGCTGAAGTGGCTCAGGCGGAGAATCTGTTGTCGCCAACTCAACAGGAAGCGTAATAACAGGCCATAGGCTGCCATTAAGCACTTCCGCCTGTAACTTTTCACTGTCTATGGCAGGCAAACTACTGTTGGCTATGGTTGCTAGCACTATTTCACGTTGATCATTTTCTGTCATGCCCTTTGATCCTGAAGCGCTTTTTATCGCTTCATGTAGGGATTGAACTTGAGTTTTACCACAAGCATAATTATTGCACTGGCTCAACGACATCAATGCTGGTAGTGACGTAATGATTTGTTCACCTAATGCCAATTGTTGCTCTACTCCCTCACTGCTTTTAACGTCTGTTCCATTAAAATCAAACAGATTATTGGCGGTTGTCAGCAACATAAAAACCAACATCAAGGCATAAAGTCCCCACTTGAGTAAACGACCAAACTTACGACTGCGCTTTTCAATCCAGATAATACTGACCACCAGCAAGACAAACATCCAATCCATCTGCTCAGCTAACACAGTGATCAGCAAACCATCAATCAGTATGGCTAACATCCGCTTCAACGGTGTCGCCAATGGGGTGTATAACACGGATGCTGCAATGGTAAATGCCTTTGGTGTTACCATCGTTTTTGGATCTTTACCCAGATCCATTTGTTGCTGCTTCATCTTTGCGCTTGTCCGATACGAGTGATAGGCTAGTTTTACGATTGAGACATCAAGAAGTTATCCCTGTTAATGCCACAATCTTTTTTATGTTAGCAAGAGGTTAACACAGTTAAACTGGCTGCCAATCAGGGTTTGCGAATAACAGCACCCCCTTTAATAACCAAATCGAATAAAGAAGAACAAACAATCACTTCTAAAAGCGCCACAGCAGATTATGATTCAGTAGTGCCAACATAGGAGCAAGCAATCCATGAGCAAAATTTTCGAAGATAATTCATATACTATTGGTAATACACCACTAGTACGTTTAAACCGTGTTAGCCAAGGTAAAGTGCTGGCCAAAGTCGAAGCCCGTAACCCAAGTTTCAGTGTTAAATGCCGTATCGGTGCCAATATGATTTGGGATGCCGAGAAGAAAGGTCTATTAACAAAAAATCACGAGCTGATTGAGCCGACATCAGGCAACACAGGTATTGCATTAGCGTATGTTGCCGCGGCCCGTGGCTATAAACTGACCCTGACCATGCCAAATACCATGAGTTTAGAGCGTCGTAAGCTACTCAAAGCCCTAGGCGCAACTCTCGTGCTGACTGAAGGCGCGAAAGGCATGAAAGGTGCCATTGATAAAGCGGAAGAAATTCGCCAATCGGCTCCTGAAAAATACATTTTATTGCAGCAGTTTAATAACCCTGCTAACCCAGAAATCCATGAAAAAACCACAGGTCCAGAAATCTGGAATGATACCGATGGTGAAGTGGATGTGTTTGTTGCCGGTGTAGGTACTGGCGGTACAATTACTGGGGTAAGCCGTTACTTGAAAAAAGTGGCCGGTAAAACCATCACCTCAGTTGCGGTTGAGCCAGCAGATTCTCCTGTTATAGCTCAAACCTTAGCGGGTTTACCTGTGCAACCAGGGCCGCATAAAATCCAAGGTATTGGTGCTGGCTTTATCCCAGGTAACTTAGATTTAGAATTGATTGACCGTGTTGAAGCTGTTACTAACGATGAAGCCATCGACATGGCCCGCCGCTTAATGCAAGAAGAAGGCATTTTAGTGGGTATTTCATCGGGTGCCGCCGTTGTCGCCGCCAACCGCATCGCTGAGTTGCCAGAGTTTGCAGGCAAAACCATTGTGGTGATTTTGCCATCGGCTGCCGAGCGTTACCTATCTTCAGTCTTGTTCCAAGGCCAATTCGGCGACGAAGAAAACGTTCAATAAACGACGTTTTATCGTCCTTAAAATACCCAGCTTTGGCTGGGTATTTTTATTTATGGCATTCCATTGTTTAGATCTCGATTACAGAGCATAAACAAGTTACTGCTCAAGTTTGGATACAGCTCATAGTTCTTTGTATCTCAACTGGCTTTCACGGCTAACTTGGTTATAAAGAACGGACCAGCTCGCCAATTCATTCCTTTTTATGTCTTTTTACCGAACACCAAGTAATATCAGCGCCTTCAATGCGAAGTTTGAAGCTCAAAAAATTGCCTTTGGCCCCATCAGCTTTCAAGTCACCCACTGCCTACTCAAATTCGATGTGCTAGCCCAAATAGATAACGCGGCCGATCATGGGATCACTGCAGCCGAGTTAAGCCAATCCACCCCACTGAGTGAATATGCCTTGGGGGTATTGTTGGATATGGGACTCAGTATGGGGCTCGTTTGGCAACATGAAAATGGTTATGTGCTCGATAAAACGGGGCACTTTTTACTCCATGACGACATGGCAGCCATCAATCTTAACTTTGTGCAGGATGTTTGCTATCAAGGCCTTTTTAACCTTGATACCGCGCTACTCGAAGGCAAGGCCACAGGACTTAAGGTGTTCGGTGACTGGAATACCATCTACCCCGCCTTAAAAGATCTACCGCCCAAAGCGAAACAGAGCTGGTTTGCCTTCGATCATTACTATTCGGATCATGCCTTTCCACAGCTTCTGCCATTAGTGTTTGCCCATAAGCCAAGCCATTTAGTGGATATAGGCGGCAATACGGGAAAATGGGCACTGAGCTGCTGTGATTATGACGCGAACGTTGAAGTCACGATTATGGATTTTCCGGGGCAACTAGAGGTAGCCACACAAAATGCACTCGCACGAGGTTTTGCAGCACGCGTGCATACCTTTGCCACCGATCTGCTGGACGACTCACTACCCTTTGTCGAAGGCGCCGATACTTACTGGATGAGTCAATTTCTGGATTGCTTCTCAAAAATCCAAATCCTGAGCATTTTACAACGCACGGCAAAGGCAATGACATCAAGCAGCCAACTCTTTATCGTCGAAACCTTTTGGGATAGACAGCCATCGGCCGCCTCCGCCTATTGCGTAAATGCCACTAGCCTCTATTTCAGCGCCATGGCCAATGGCAATAGCCGCATGTATCACTCTAAGGATTTATTGGCCCTGCTTCACCAAGCGGGACTGTATGTGGATGAAGACACAGACAATCTTGGCCTAGGGCACACGCTACTGCGTTGTAAACTCAAACCTTAAGTTTAATAGCAACATTAAAGTAAATAAAACTTATGCAATGAATAAAATTAATCAAATTTATTTATCATTGATACCCGCAGTACACTAAATATATCAAAACAGCGCCCCAAAAAGCGATGTTAAGCATTGTCAGTATTGAGAGGTATTCAAAATGACTTCAAAACGCAAACGCTGGACATCCCACGCAGCTAAACTTCCCAGCCCTATGGCTGGGTTGGCACTGGCAATTGCCAGCTTAGGTTGGACATGGGAGAACATGACACCTTCACTTAATGGCGCAGGACAACTCACAGGGGCCATCATAGCCTCTGTGTTACTGTTATTGCTCATGGGTAAATTCATGCTTCATCCTAATATTTTAAAGGACGAGCTAAGCCACCCAGTGATTGGTAGTGTGATCCCCACCTTCGCCATGGGCTTGATGGTGGTGTCTAAATCACTCGGCGATTATTTCCCCCATGCAGGCTTAACTCTGTGGCTAGTCGCCATTGGTATCCATGTGATCTTCCTAAGCGCGTTTATCTACTTTCGCGCCATCGATTTTAAACTCGAGCACATGGTTCCAAGCTGGTTTGTACCACCGATTGGCATTATCGTCGCGGCGGTGTCTTTCCCTGTGTCTGATTACCAATGGTTAGCAAACGCCATTTTGGTTTTTGGAATGTTAGCCTACTTAATCATGCTGCCTTTGATGCTCTATCGCCTAATTTTCTGTCAGGCGATACCTGATGCCGCTAAACCAACCATTGCCATTCTCGCAGCTCCCGCCAGTTTATCACTCGCGGGCTATCTGACTGTTTGTGAGCAGGCATCAATTCCCTTAGTCGCCTTACTACTGAGCATCGCCATTCTGATGACCAGCATCATCTACTTAGCCTTCTTTCACCTACTAAAACTGCCCTTTAGCCCAGGCTACGCCGCCTTTACCTTCCCAATGGTGATCGGTGCAACCGCCCTCTTTAAAACCGCAGCTTGGTTAACGCAGTTCAATAACATGGGTGAGTTAGCGATATGGATAAAATACTTAGCAGAATTCGAACTGGTAATCGCCACCTTAGTGGTTGCCTATGTCGCCCTACGTTATTTAGGACACTACTTTCCACTGCAATTTAACGTGGTAGAGCTAATAAACAGAATAGAACCAAGTAAAAATTAATTCTCTATTTTATGCACTCTGTACACATTAATTAGAAAAAACTACTGAAACTCAAAAGAAGATGAATATCGATTCGTCTTCTTTTGAGTAATTAGAATATTAAAACACCCCCTCAAAAATCTGTTCAATTTCAAACCAAACCTATCCTAGATCTTCTAAAAAAAGCGCACATTTAAGAGAATAAACTATCTAACTTAAACAGCATGAAACCCTATATATCAAGTCCAGCTTCACGAACAAACCTGAAGATATACAGAATGAAAAACTAAATAAGCAACATTTCCTGTTTTCTCTATAAAAATAATAAAAAAGTATGATTTAACCAAAAACAAATTAAAGCAAAATTAAAACAATATAACAACAATACACTCAAAATCTAAACAGAATTTAAACAAAATTTACAAAAAAAGATACATGAAATGTCAAATAACCATCACTAACGGCATTAATGATGCGCAAACCCTTTTTAAAAAAACATTTAGTATCAACTTTTACAAATCAGAAACAATTTAAGAAACATTTAGAATGTTGCACTTGTTATTTTCTTGTGGTTATATCTTGAATCTAATTAAAAGTGACACTTATTAATTACAAAAGTGACTTTTAATAAAATAAGAATTAAACAAAAAACAAATGTCAAGGGAGAATAAAATGCGCGCAAATTCTACATTAGCCAAAGCCGTTCGCTTTGCGTTAATCAGCGGGGCAGCAACTGCTGCTTTAAGCACTTCAATAGTCAATGCAGCTGAAGATGGGGCAAAAGTTGAACGTATTGAAGTAACAGGATCTCGTATAATTAGGGAAGGAGCAATTGCTCCTACGCCTGTCACTGTAATTACGGGAGATGAGCTGCTGTCAACAGGTGTAACTAACATTGGTGAGGCACTAAACCAATTACCTGCACTAGGTAATACATACTCTTTAGCTAACTCAGGTCGTTTCATTGGCACTTCAGGTTTAAACCTTTTAGACCTAAGAAGTATGGGAACTGACAGAACTTTGGTACTTGTAAATGGTAAACGTCATGTTGCAAGTTCAGCAGGAACTTCTTCAGTTGACGTAAATACGATTCCTAGCGGTTGGGTTGAAAAAGTTGAAGTTATTACCGGTGGCGCATCAGCCATCTATGGTGCAGACGCCGTAACTGGTGTTGTCAACTTTATCCTAAAAAAAGACATTGAAGGATTGGATGTTTCAGCGACTAAAGGTTGGGCAGGAGATAATCCACATTCAAAAGACCGATTAGCTTTATCTTACGGTAGTAATTTTGACCAAGATCGCGGTAATGTGGCCTTTGCAGTTGAATACAGTGCTCAAAATCAGTTAAAAGCATTTGATCGAGATGAAACGTCAACTTCATTTACTAATCTGAAGAACACTAATCGTCCGATCGGACCTGATGGTAAGCCTATTGATTCTAATAACCCATCAGATCCTGATAAATATTACACCCCCAATGGTGGTCATTATACGATCAGTAACGCAGGAACATTTTTCTTAGATGGTTGGAAAACATTTAATCAAGATGGTTCGTTGCGTGATGTCTATTCTGGCCCTAAAGTAGACGGTATCTACTGTGTTGATTGCGATTACACTAACCTCAATCAGTTTGTGGAATTACAACCAGAATTTAAACGTTACAACATTAACTTCAAAACAAACTATCAAGTTAATGATAATATGAACGCATATTTCGAAGCAAAATATGTCAATAGTCAATCTACGAATGAAGGTCAACCTGCATTCTTTTTTGGCAAAGGAAGTGACCCTCTAAAAAATACTGACATAAAAATTGATAATGCATTTATTAGCCCAGAACTAGTGGCATTAATGAAAGCTAATAAAGACGCAGATGGTAATCCTGCACCACTTGATACCATTAATATCCGTCGCTTTATGACTGATCTAGGTCAACGTATTGAAGACGATACTCGTGAAACCCAACGCTATGTTATCGGTCTTGAAGGTCTAGTCTTTGAAGACTGGGACTACGATGTCTATGGTATCTACGGTCAAACTGATCTTGAGCGAGTAAATAAAAATAACCTCGTATTAGCCAATTACCAACACGCATTAGATTCCATCAATGTTAATGGTAGTGCTGTATGCCGTGATGAAAATGCAAGAGCGGCAGGATGTGTTGCTCTAGATATTTTTGGCTTTGGAAAACCAAGCCAAGCAGCTATTGATTATGTCAACACCATTTCAACAGGAACATCTGTCATTAAACAAACTGTCCTTGGGGGTTCTTTAACCAACTCAGCTTTATTTGATATGCCAGCTGGTGCTGTTGGTTTTTCAACAGGTGTTGAATACCGTAAAGAAGAGAGTGAAATTTTTGAACCTTCAAATGCCAAAGGAACCTTCTTTAATGCCTTAGGTGAAGATAAAGGTGAGTTTGATGTAAAAGAAGTCTTTGCAGAGGTCAATGTTCCACTACTCACAGATCTACCAATGATCCGTCAACTTGACATGGAGTTAGCAGTTCGTTTTGCTGATTACAGCACTATCGGAAATGCTACTACCTGGAAAGCAGGTCTAAGTTGGGAAGTGAATGACGAACTGCGTGTCCGTTCAACTTACTCAGAAGCCATTAGAGCACCAAATATTAGCGAATTATATGGTGCTGAGAGTCAAAACTTCTTTAGAGTCGAAGACTCATGCAGAACTAAATACTTAAACGATTTAAGCAACCCAGATATACGTAAAGCTAACTGTGCTGCGTTAGGCATTCCAGCAGATTTTAACTCTGATTATGACTCAAAAACACTTGAGGGTGTGAGTAGTGGTAATCAAGATTTAGATCCTGAGGAATCAACTAGTTATACTGTCGGATTTGCTTATCAGCCTAGCTTCATTGATGGCTTATCTATCACGACTGACTACTGGAATATCGCCATTGACAACGCTATTTCCTCAGTAAGTGCACAAGATATTATTGATCGCTGTGTTGATTCAACTTCAGGCATTAACAACGAATATTGCGCATTACTAACCCGTAACCCAACGACTCATGAAATATCATCAATCAGACAGTCATCTCTCAATATCGCAGCTTTGGAAGCCGCTGGTGTTGACTTTGATATTGGCTATAACTTTGATGCATTTGGTGGTGACTTCCGTACAAATCTAATTGCAACTCGTTTGCTAAAACGTAAGAACTTTTCATTCCAAGATGATCCCGATGATTTTGAGGAAGTAGGAGGCACATTAGGTTATGCGAAGTGGCAAGCAAATTGGTCTTTAAACTACTCAATAGCTGAATGGAGCGCCAACTGGAGAACACGTTTTATTGAAGGTGTAAGTCTATATACTGACAAAGAACTTTCACGCAACGCGAACCCAAGTAGCAATATGGAATATAGTGATTATTTTATCAGTGATATCTCTGTTGCCTATGCTTTCGATTCAGGCGTTACATTAAAATTTGGTATCGATAACGTATTCGACCGTGACTTACCATATGGAACAACAGGTACTAGCGCTGGTGCTGCAGCGTACGACAACGTAGGCAGATTCTTCCATACAACAGCAAGCTTTAAATTTTAATTTAAAGTGACTTGTATCAAAAAACGGCATCTTCGGATGCCGTTTTTATTTACTTCATCATTTACACATCATAGAAAACCGACATAAAAAAGTGCCCAGCTACCTGCTGGGCACTTTCACTTCAGACTGATAATTAAAGACGTTTTAGGAATGTTTAGTCAGCTTAATTTCACTCTGATGCTGAGGTTTTTCAGTATGTGAATGTGGTGCAGAAAAGTGTTCATGATGAGCTTTGTGTGGTTCAGCCAAGGTGACTTTACCCTGCTCTATCCACCAATAACCTAAACCAACAATCACACCGCCACCGACAATATTGCCTAGGGTGACTGGGATTAAATTATTGAATATAAAGTTTGCCACGGTTAAATCGGCAAATTGTGCTTGAGTAACCCCTAAAGACACGAAGAACTCTGGGCTGGCGATTGATTGGATCATCATGCCCATAGGCACCATAAACAGGTTAGCGATACTGTGTTCAAAGCCACTACTGACGAACATAGCCACAGGTAAAATTAACAGTAACGATTTAGTCAGCACATCACGGCTGGCAAAGGTCATCCACACACCTAAACACACCAACATGTTACATAAAATGCCTAAACTAAAGGCTTGAATCCAAGTATGGTGCAGTTTGTGCTGTGCCACTTTAAGGGCATTTAATCCCCAGTTACCACCATCAAGATCATACATACCTGCGGCAGTGATCAAGCAAACCATCAACATCGCGCCGACAAAATTGCCGGCATACACGCGGCACCAACATTTGAGTAATTCAGCGCCAGTGACCTGTTTTTGTGCCCAGGCAACGGTACTGAGCACAGAACTGGTGAACAGTTCTCCACCGCAAACAACCACTAAAATTAAACCTAAACTAAAGGCTATTCCGCCAACGAAACGAACTAAACCCCAAGACGCATCGCCTGCGCCAGTAGTTACGGTTAAATAAAAAACAAAGGCTAAAGCGATAAATGCGCCAGCAAACACAGCTAAGCCAAAGGACTGCCAAGGTGCTTTAACCACTTTGCTTGTCCCGTAAATTTCAGCCTGATTGTAACAACTAAAATGAGCTGAAACCTGTGGCGCTTCATGTGCGCTGTTTGTCACAGTTGGAACTGATGACGATGGATTTGGGCTTTTCATTGCATAACTCCAACTTCAGATAAACAAACTTGAACGCGTAGCATAGGTATCTCCAGCAGCGCCATTGCGCAGATAACACGAATCAAAACCGAGATAATGATTTGCTTAGCTTAAATGATGATTCACTAAAGTCTCGCTTTGTATCATACAACGCGCTTATGCTGTGAAGCAGATATTGCTAAAGCGTGATGCTATTCACACCCAAAATGTGAAAACTTTGAAGCCAAAAACACAAAAGGTTAATTGGTCTTACCACGGCGACCCGATTTTCATCGCGAGAATGTGGCTTAATTAAGATGGTATACAATGCATATCCTGCACGTTTCCATTTCATATTTAGCGAACTAACGCTTAAATTAATGCCCTATAGATTCAAGTTAACCTCAGCAATGACACATTAAATGACCAATAGCTTGACGCGTGTATCTCAGTATTCATTAAATTGAACCCATACTTTAGCATTTACAGTTTAGTCCAACAGCAAGTAACAAGTTGCCTGCATCATTGCAAACTACCATATTTAGCCACTCTCTAACCCTTCCTGAATGATTTAAGCATTGCATGCTTTATTTGATGGCGTTATGACATGCCGTCTCCTAAATCGACACTAAGTTAGCAAAGAAAAATAAATTAATACAAATAGCTAACATCAAACTTATTTTTAATATCATAACCACTGCGCCTACTGTGACAGCTCCCATTATCGAGCCGTGACTCCCACCAATCAAAATCAGCCTATACGAGGATAGATTTATCCTCGCTAAAGGTGGACAGTAAATGGTAACAATATAGGCAGGCTGATTTAAGAGATAATGGGGTTCAGATGTCACACCAAGTTAAAAAGCGTGCCGTATTCCCTATTGTGGTAAAAAAATGCTACCTAGCTAGCAAATTTGGGATTAACAGAGCATAAACCAAGCCGTTTAAGATGCGATAGCGACAGACCTATGTTAATATGCTCATGGACAATTGGTCTTACCAATTATAAAGATTTATCAGTAGCCGATAATCAAAGTAAGCGAATATTTGTCATCTTATCGGGTATCAATAGACAGACTTTTGGAGTGACGAGCGCTTCAAAATCCAGTTCCCATCATAGGGCGTCATCATGAAGGGAGCTTTATTTCAGGAATTAGCTATTGGCTTATACTCAGCATTGCTTAACGCTTAACGCTGATCGCCAATAACCTTTTATCTCAACCAGAAGGTATTAGTACGATGACCGACAAAACTGAACTGTTTGCCAACGCATGGGAAGGCTTTACTCCTGGCGATTGGAAATCTGAAGTCAATGTACGTGACTTTATCCAACAAAACTACGCGCCTTTTGAAGGCGACGAGTCCTTCCTCGCCGGTGCCACCGAAGCGACCACAAAATTGTGGGATAAAGTCATGGAAGGCATCAAACAGGAAAACCGTACCCACGCGCCTGTTGATTTCGACACTAAGATGGTTTCAACCATCACTTCCCACGACGCTGGCTACATCAACAAAGAATTAGAAACTATCGTTGGCTTACAAACAGACGCGCCGCTAAAACGCGCTATGTTGCCTAACGGTGGTATTCGTATGGTGGAAAGCTCATGCGCCGCCTACGATCGTGTACTGGATGAAGATGTTAAATACGTTTATTCAGAACTGCGCAAAACCCATAACCAAGGTGTGTTCGATGTTTACACCCCCGAAATTATGGCCTGTCGTAAATCAGGTATTTTAACGGGCTTACCCGATGCTTATGGCCGTGGCCGTATCATTGGTGACTATCGCCGTGTGGCACTTTACGGTATCGATTACCTGATGAAAGATAAGTTTGCCCAATTTAGCTCACTGCAAGCGCAGTTCGAAGCGGGTGAAGAGTTATCTAACGTTATCCAATTACGTGAAGAAATTGCCGAGCAACACCGTGCATTAGGCCAAATGAAGAAAATGGCTGCCAAGTATGGCTTCGATATTTCTCGTCCAGCGACCAATGCACAAGAAGCGATCCAATGGACTTACTTCGGCTATTTAGCTGCAGTGAAGAGCCAAAACGGCGCTGCCATGTCATTAGGTCGTACCTCTTCATTCCTCGACATCTATATTGAACGTGATCTGAAAAATGGCACCTTAACTGAGCAACAAGCTCAGGAAATGGTTGACCATTTCGTGATGAAATTACGTATGGTGCGTTTCCTACGTACCCCTGAATACGACGAATTGTTCTCAGGCGACCCAATTTGGGCGACAGAGTCAATCGGCGGTATGGGCTTAGATGGCCGTACGTTAGTGACGAAATCAAGCTTCCGTTTCTTGAACACCCTTTACACTATGGGTCCAAGTCCAGAGCCAAACATCACAGTCTTATGGTCAGATAAACTGCCAATCGGTTTCAAAAAATATTGCGCCAAAGTGTCTATCGACACTAGCTCAATCCAATACGAAAACGATGACTTAATGCGTCCTGATTTCCAATCAGACGACTATGCAATCGCCTGTTGTGTGAGCCCTATGGTTGTGGGTAAACACATGCAGTTCTTCGGTGCTCGCGCTAACTTAGCGAAAACCATGCTGTATGCGATTAACGGCGGCGTAGACGAAAAACTGAAAATCCAGATTGCCCCTAAAGCAGACATGATCACAGACGAAGTGCTCAACTTTGATGATGTGATGAATCGCTTAGACGGTTTAATGGATTGGTTGGCGACTCAATATGTCACTGCACTGAACTCAATCCACTACATGCACGATAAGTACTCTTACGAAGCCGCGCTTATGGCGCTGCACGACAGAGACGTACGTCGCACTATGGCTTGTGGTATTGCGGGTTTATCTATCGCAGCCGACTCACTGTCTGCCATCAAATACGCCACCGTAAAACCGGTTCGTGATGAAAACGGCATAGCAGTTGATTTCGATATCAGCGGTGACTATCCAAAATTTGGTAACAACGACCCACGTGTAGATGATATCGCCTGTGACTTAGTTGAACGTTTTATGGCGAAAATTCGTGACCGTAAAATGTATCGCAATGCGATCCCAACGCAGTCAATTCTGACCATCACCTCAAACGTGGTTTATGGTAAGAAAACCGGTAACACACCCGATGGTCGTCGTTCAGGTGCGCCATTTGCACCGGGTGCAAACCCTATGCATGGCCGTGATGAAAAAGGCGCAATCGCTTCTTTAACCTCAGTGGCAAAACTCCCATTTGCCCACGCTCAAGACGGTATTTCTTATACCTTCTCAATCGTGCCAAATGCGCTGGGTAAAGATGATGATGCTCGCCGTACCAACTTAGCGGCATTGATGGACGGATACTTCGACCACAATGACAAAAAAGAAGGTGGCCAACACTTGAACGTCAACGTGATGAACCGCGAGATGCTCGAAGATGCCGTTAAGCATCCAGACAAGTATCCACAGCTGACCATCCGTGTTTCTGGCTATGCAGTGCGCTTCAACTCACTGACTCCAGAACAACAACAAGATGTGATCACGCGTACGTTCACAAAAGGTCTGTAAGCTAAATTAGTCAAGGCTGTAGTACACTGTGCTACAGCCTCACTTATTTTAACAGGAGTCACAATGGCAGTTATCGGTCGGATCCACTCGGTGGAATCCTTTGGCACAGTAGATGGTCCCGGCATACGGTTTATCACCTTTATGCAGGGCTGTTTAATGCGCTGCCAATATTGCCACAACCGTGACACTTGGGATCTTGATGGCGGAAAAGAAGTTCTGGTCGATGAGTTAATGAGTCAAATCATCAGCTATCGGCCTTTTCTCGATGCCAGCAATGGTGGTGTTACGGCCAGTGGTGGTGAAGCCATTTTACAGGCCGAATTTGTCGCCGAATTATTCACAGCCTGTCAGCAAGAAGGTATTCATACCTGTTTAGATACCAATGGTTTTGTACGTAAGTACACGCCAGTGATTGATGAGTTACTCGACCATACTGACTTGGTCCTGCTCGACATCAAGCACATGGACGATGAAAAACATATTGAGTTAACTAAAGTCAGCAACCATAGAACATTACAGTTTGCGCAGTATTTGGCAGAGCGTAATCAAGCGACGTGGATACGTTATGTCGTAGTGGGCGGATTTACCGACGATGAAGCATCGGCATTACAACTGGCCGAGTTTATCAAACCCATGAAAAACATTGAAAAGGTAGAGTTACTACCCTATCACGAATTAGGTAAACATAAGTGGGAAGCCATGGGCGAAAGCTATCAACTCGATGGGATATCCCCCCCGAGTCGAGAAACCATGGAAAAGATCAAAGCGGTATTTGTCCAACAAGGGATTAACGCGATTTATTAATCCACAGTAACAAAAGAGCCAAAAGGGATAACCGCGGCAACAGCCTAAAGTTCTTCCCAATAACTGGCATCTAAACGCTCAAAGGCTATTTTTAAAATCAGTGCCATATCGAGGTAAC
The DNA here is from genome assembly GCF_025653905.1 of Shewanella sp. SM71. Lineage (NCBI taxonomy): Bacteria > Pseudomonadati > Pseudomonadota > Gammaproteobacteria > Alteromonadales > Shewanellaceae > Shewanella > Shewanella sp. SM71. The sequence continues at coordinate 46,154 of NZ_JAKKRW010000023.1, read as the reverse complement.
AGGCCTTAGCGCCTAACGTGTGGCAATTGATACCCATGGATGACAACTTCGCACTCAACTGGTTAATCCAGTCGAACAGCGTTAACGGTAATGGATGGCGAGCTCGCCAGCCTAACCACAGCAGCCCCTGTAACGGTAAGCTGATGAAAAATAAACCGAGAGTGACAGCTTGGGGCAGAAATGCCCAACCGTGAATATACAGCTGGCTCATGCTCACAAAAATCGCCAGCACTGGCATCACCAGTATGGCGAGCTGAGTTGCTCGGACGACCCGATACTCAGGAAAATAAAAACCCAGTTGTCTAACCATAGGCCAAGTCTTCATATACTGATGACCATCACCTAAGGTTTTGAGGATCTTAATGCTCAATCTTAGACACCAACTACAATGGAATACTGCTCTTACCATAGCACAATCTGGCGAATCGCCCCAAGACTGATATGGTAAAAACACCGCAGTTCCTCATTATTTTGAATCGTTATATTAAACACAATGGCAAAGGGTTTACACATGTCAAATAAACTGGTTTTAGTTCTCAATTGCGGTAGCTCTTCTCTCAAATTTGCCGTCATTGACGCGCAAACAGGTGACGACCAAATTTCTGGCTTAGCCGAATGTTTTGGTTTAGAAGACTCTCGCATTAAATGGAAAATCAACGGCGAAAAACATGAAGCAGCCTTAGGTGCATTTACGGCTCACCGTGAAGCAGTTGAATACATTGTTAATAAAATTCTTGCGGAACAACCTGAATTAGCAGCAAAAATTCAAGCCGTTGGCCATCGTATCGTTCACGGTGGTGAGAAATTCACTCGCTCAGTGATCATCGATGAGAGCGTGATCAAAGGTATCGAAGACTGTGCTTCATTAGCCCCACTGCACAATCCTGCTCACCTTATCGGCATCCGCGCGGCAATGGCCTCTTTCCCTAAATTGCCACAGGTTGCTGTATTTGATACCGCTTTCCACCAAAGCATGCCAGACAGAGCTTATGTCTACGCCCTGCCTTACAAGTTATACCGTGAACACGGTATCCGCCGTTATGGCATGCATGGCACGAGTCATTTATTTGTTAGCCGTGAAGCGGCAAAAATGCTCAACAAGCCAATTGAAGAAACGAATGTTATCTGTGCTCACTTAGGCAACGGTGCATCAGTCACTGCCATCAAAGGCGGCAAAAGTGTCGACACTTCTATGGGCTTAACCCCATTAGAAGGTTTAGTGATGGGCACACGTTGTGGCGATATTGACCCTTCAATCATCTATCACTTAGTCCATCAACTGGGTTACACCTTAGAAGAAGTGAATAACCTGATGAACAAGCAAAGTGGTCTGCTGGGTATTTCCGAGCTGACCAACGATTGCCGTGGCATTGAGGAAGGTTACGCCGAGGGCCATAAAGGCGCGACCTTAGCCTTAGAAATCTTCTGCTACCGCTTAGCCAAGTACATCGCCTCTTACACTGTGCCACTGGGCCGTTTAGATGCAGTCGTCTTCACCGGTGGTATTGGTGAAAACTCAGATTTAATCCGTGAAAAAGTGCTCAACATGCTGGAAATATTCAATTTCCATGTCGATAGTGAGCGCAACAAAGCGGCGCGTTTCGGTAAGAAAGGTATCATCACCCAAGATAAAGGCACGATTGCCATGGTGATACCAACGAACGAAGAATGGGTTATCGCCGAAGATTCCATTAAACTTATCAACAAATAAAAAGGCCGAAGCCGTTTGCTCACCCAAACGGCTTTATACCTTACGTAGCCGTACTCACAAGCAAATTTGCAGAAACTATTCTGCCAAAAACCATCGAAACTAGAGGTTTTTATGTCTCGTAATATTATGTTAATCCCCATAGGTACCGGAGTCGGCCTGACCTCCTTAAGCCTTGGGATGGTGCGCGCACTGGAGCGCCACGGGGTTAAGGTTCAGTTCTTTAAGCCTATTTCTCAGCTTCGTCCAAACGATAATGGCCCAGAACGCTCAACCACTATTCTGAGCAAATCGCCAACAGTAAATCCCTTAGAGCCCTTCGACATGACCCATGCCGAAGCCTTAATTCGCGCCGACCAAATCGACGTCTTAATGGAGCAAATCATCGCCCGTGCGGCCGATTGCGCTAGCAACACAGAGACCTTAATTGTCGAAGGTTTAGTGCCAACGCGTAATCATCCCTTCGCCGATGATGTGAACTATGCCATCGCTAAAGCCATGGATGCCGACGTAATTTTTATTGCCACACCAGGCAGTGATACGGCTACAGGGCTAATGAATCGCCTCGAAATCGCCTATAACTCTTGGGGCGGAAAAAAGAACAAACGCCTGATTGGTGCTGTGATCAACAAGATTGGTGCCCCCGTTGACGACGAAGGTCGCGCGCGCCCTGACTTATCTGAAGTCTTTGATCACCAAGGTGTTCAACGCTCAGATGCAGCCAGCATGTTCCAACTGCCGGGTAAGAGCCCACTGCGTATTTTAGGCAGCGTGCCCTACAATCTTGATCTTGTCGCTCCTCGTGCGTCGGATTTAGCGAAACATTTAAGTGCACGCATTCTGAATGCTGGTGAAATGCATACCCGCCGCCTGCGTAAAGTAACGTTTTGTGCCCGCAGTATCCCGAACATGGTCACTCATATTAAGACTGACTCCTTGCTTGTAACCTCAGGCGACCGCTCAGATGTGATCGTATCAGCCTGTCTTGCGGCCATGAACGGCGTGAAAATTGGTGCCCTGTTGTTGACCGGTAGCTATGAGCCGGAGCCAGAAATTCTTAAGCTGTGTGAGCAGGCCTTTGAAACCGGTTTACCTGTGTTCTTGATCGACAGTAACACTTGGCAAACCTCGCTCAACATTCAACGTTTCGACCATGAAGTACCCGTCGATGACGCGGTTCGTATCGATCTGGTGCAGGATTATGTGGCCAGCCACATTGACCAAACGTGGATTGAAAGCGTGACTAAAAACTCACCCCGTGAGCATCGCCTGTCACCACCCGCTTTCCGTTACAAACTCACGGAATTGGCGCGCGCCGCCCACAAGACTGTGGTGCTGCCAGAAGGTGATGAGCCGCGTACCATTAAAGCAGCGGCCATTTGTGCCGAGCGCGGTATCGCGCGCTGTGTACTTTTAGGCAAAAAAGATGAAATCCTGCGTATTGCCGCACAACAAGATGTAGTGCTTGGCGAAGGTGTGATCATTATCGATCCAGAAGAGGTGCGCGACCGTTACGTAGAACCTATGTTGGAACTGCGTCGCAGCAAAGGCTTAACTGAAGTCGTTGCCCGTGAACAGTTAGAAGACAACATGGTGCTCGGCACTATGATGCTGGCGCAAAACGAAGTCGACGGTATCGTTTCTGGTGCGGTTAACACCACAGCCAATACCATTCGCCCACCACTGCAATTGATCAAAACGGCACCGGGCTCAAGCTTAGTTTCATCCATCTTCTTTATGCTGATGCCAGATCAAGTGCTTGTTTACGGTGACTGTGCGATTAACCCAGATCCCAATGCTGAGCAGTTAGCTGATATCGCCATCCAATCGGCAGAATCAGCAAAAGCCTTCGGTATCGAGCCAAGAGTGGCAATGATCAGCTACTCAACTGGCAACTCAGGTACAGGTTCTGATGTGGATAAAGTGCGTGAAGCAACCCGTATTGCCAAAGAAAAACGCCCAGATCTGATTATTGATGGTCCATTGCAATACGATGCGGCAGTCATGCCAAACGTTGCACGCTCTAAGGCACCTAATAGCCCTGTCGCTGGTCAAGCTACCGTTTTCGTGTTCCCAGACCTTAATACAGGCAACACGACTTACAAGGCCGTACAGCGAAGCGCCGATCTGATCAGTATTGGTCCTATGCTGCAAGGTATGCGCAAACCTGTGAACGACTTGTCTCGCGGCGCGTTAGTCGATGACATCGTCTACACTATCGCACTAACGGCAATTCAAGCCGCACAAAACGACGCAGCTAAAGGCTAACAGCATTAAATCTGCATAGCGTTACGCACAAAAAAGCACTGGTTATTACCGGTGCTTTTTTATGCTCAAATTTAGCGTAAACCATACCGTTGATCGCAAGAATCGCTTAATGGATAAGTCGAAATTGCAAAAGATGAAGAAAAAAAGAGAAATATCGAATTATGCAGTGTGAATAAGCTCGGCAAATTGCGAAAAATATCCACAAGTAGAAGTGGAACATAATGGAAAGCAGAAAAGCGTCACTTTTTAACCAGCAAATAAAGCAAGACAATATCAATGACTTACAAAGTATCACTGAAGTCTTCAACATAGTTTTCCACAGTTTCTGTGGATAACCTTTTTATATGACTCCTAACTATATGCCACACACATGAGGTTTGAGTCAATGCTTTTCACAATAGACAGCGAATCACGACAAGACTTGTACATTACAGCTAAAATCGCGATACTCGGAACAAATTCCAATAACTAAAACTTATGCGAACTCTATTTTTTTTCTCCCTCCTGTTCCTCTTCGGTTGTGGCGATCCCTCAACGCAAGAGCAACGCCAGTTATCACCGGAAGAAGTGAGCTTAGGCTTTTTTAAAGCGATTTATGTTGATCGTAATGTTGAACAAGCCAAGCAATACGTCGACGATCCCATTAAACAAGTGCTCACCCATTACCACATTGCCGCAGCCGTACAGCGTAATATGCTCGGCCTATCTATGACCAATGTTGAAATGGAAATTGATGATATCGATATCGACTTCTTCCGCAAATTTACCAAAGACGTCATTGTTGTGGTCAAAATGAAAGGTCTTAAAGGTGGTCAACCATGGATTGATGACAGGACCATACGCCTACACAAAATTGGTAGCCAATGGATTATCGTCGAACTTCTGCCTGAAAAGCGCAAAGTTAACGGTTAACCCCCTTTCTTGCCTGCTTTCACCGCGCATACCTTGTCATACAATCATTCTGCTTACTTTCAGCCAAAAAAATAGCAACCTTAGGGTTGCTATTTTTTTGTGCTTGTTCTGTTATTTCCGACTCATAAGTACCGTCAGTTTAATCGCTATCGATTAAGCTTGGATCACTTCTTCTTCGCTTTCAGCAGGTAAAGACGTTAGTACATCGTCTTTCACTTGATAATAAGCATTTTCGTATTCATGAACTTCCATAACAACTCCTGCTTGATTGGGTAAGGTCGCAGAGGCTTGCCATTCTATGCTGACATTTTGCCTATGAGGAAAGGGATACATTCCGTGGGCTGGAGTATAACAAAGCAAAAGCCACAATTACAGAAAACTTTCAGTTTTGTATCACCAAGCATAGCATTTAAGGCTGGTTATCATTTAAATAGCTCACAATCAGTGATTCAACATGAAAGACTTTCACTTTCTACGAGGATATTGAGGCCATGCTGACGCCATTTCATCATTCGCTTTATACACAAAAGCGATTAACAGAAATCGCTTACATAAAATGAATCTAGGGAATGCCATTAGATGTTCAGGGCAGGCTCTATGGTGAAATGTCCACCCTAAAACACTTAGACCAACATCAAGTCAGTAAAGTGATTAAAACCTATGGGCGATCGCAGCTATCTGAGCGATTAAGCTACTGAATAATAAGTGCTGAGTAATCAGCGACAGTGTAAAAAGCTAAACACTCAACCTAAGCCGACAAAAAAGGCCAGTTAATACTGGCCTGTTAAGCTAAATCAGGCCTAGGCTTGAGTCGATAAGCGGTAGCGAAGCACCTTAAGTGACTTCTCTTCCGACACATCCATAAAGGCTAGCGGATTGGCTAAGCGCTCTATGTATTCGAGTGCAGGTGCTGCTTCCGCTACCTGTTGACGCAGGAAAGCGGTATCGAGTTCAGGTGCATTTAGACACAGTAATACTTCGCCATTCTCGGCAAGCAACTCAGGTAAACGCCTAATTAAACGCACATAATCCTTAGTCGCTACAAAACTGCCCTTCTGATTGCTCGGTGGATCGGCAACAACAATGTCGTAGGGACCGAGCTTTTTCAGTTTGCCCCAAGATTTAAAAATATCATGGCCTAAAAAACGGGCTCCCGCGCTAAAGCCATTCAGCAAATGGTTCTGCTTACCTATGCCTAATGCGCCTTTGCTCATGTCCATATTCACAACTTCATCGGCGCCCCCTTGTAATGCCGCGACCGAGAAACCACAGGTATAAGCGAACAAATTAAGCACCTTTTTATAACGGGCGTTTGCTCTAACCCACTCACGACCATTAGCCATATCGAGGAAGAGTCCGTGGTTTTGTCCGCGCATTAGGTGCACCTGAAACCGTGCGCCATTTTCGCTAACGATATGCGGCTCAGGCACTTCACCTTGCAATAATTGGGTAAACGTCTCCCCCGCACTACGGTATTGGTAGACTAAATTCAATTGGCTATCTGGCCTAATAGCTTGCCAGCGCGCTGCAATCGCCTGTTGGCAGAGGGTTAAATCCGTATCCTCCAAGGGAGTAAAACTGGTCAGCAATAGTACGGGTGCAAACCAATCTAAACATAGGTGCTCACAACCCACGTAATGCCCACCGCGGCCGTGGAATAACCGCACCGCATCATCACCTAACTCAATTGTCGCTAGCGCTTGTATAAAACTTTGCATCTTCTACTACTTACTCTCAGTTGCACTTGTATTGGCTTCATCGCCATTGGGAATTGCATTTTCCGTGTTACTGGCCAAGAACTTATCTTCGATATCGTCCGATAATAAAATGGCTAACCAATTACCACTCTTACTCGATTCGAGGGCAATTTTAACCACCATAGTCAATGGCACTGACAGCAACATGCCCACAGAACCTAATAACCAGCCCCAGAAAATTAATGATAAAAACACCACTAAGGTCGATAACCCCAGACCGCGCCCCATAAATTTAGGCTCAATGATATTGCCCATCACCATGTTGGCACCCACGTACAAAAGTGCAGTCCCCCCCGCAGCCGCAGGGCCAAGCTGAATAAAGGCCAACAACACCGCTGGAATTGCGGCAATGATAGAACCAATATTGGGAATGTAATTAAACAGGAAAGCAATCACCGCCCATAACATGGCGTAATCCACGCCAATGAAGGTCAACCCCACACCGACGATGATCCCAGTAGCCAAACTCACTAAGGTCTTGATCACCATGTACTGATTCACAGATTGTAAAAAGCGGTCAATCTGCTTTAAGCGCATATCGGGATCGTCCAATGCCAGATGCAATTTCTTTGGCAGCGACTGAGCTTCAAACAGCATAAAGACGATAGTGAGGATGATCAGAAATAAATTCGCCATCACATTGCCGACACCCGATAGCATATTCGTGGTCATAGACAAGGCCATACCTGGGTCAAAATAGGCTAATACCTGATCCTTCGAAATCTGAATATTTAATGCCTGTAATTTATGGATAATCCACGAAAACTGCTCCACCAGCTGATCGCGATATTGGGGCAATTGTTTAGAAAACTCATTGACAGAACTGCCGACGACTGAGGCTAACCATAGGCCCATCAACACAATAAAACCCATCAAGAGGATCACTGCCAGCCATTTAGGCACACGGAACTTTGTCATCAAACCGATTGCAGGATTACAAATCACCGCAAGAAAACTGGACAGCACAAACGGCACCACAATCGGGCTCGCCGCCTTAATCCCTGCCAAAATAATCACTACAAAGGCCATAACCGCAAAGCCACGATAGGCAGCAGAGGGCGCATTAGGTCGAGTCATTTATTAAAAATCCTTCTTGATCTTAGATAAAATTGTTAGGCTAACCCTTGAAACCACTTAACCTCAGCAACTTTAGCTTAAGATAGCCATTTGTCATTATGAAACCAGAAACCGCGATTATACGCATTAAAAACTTAAGACTTCGTACTTTTATTGGCATTAAAGAAGATGAAATCCAAAATCGCCAAGACGTGATCATTAATGTCGTGATCCATTATTGTGCCGAACGTGCCCGCAACAGTGACAATGTCGAGGATGCGCTCAATTACCGCACTATCACCAAAAAGATCATTGAACTGATTGAGAATAACCGTTTCTCATTACTCGAAAATCTCACCAGCCAAACGCTGGCCATCGCCAGTGAGCATCCTTGGGTTGAATTTGCCAGTGTCGAAATCGACAAGCCCCATGCACTACGCTTTGCCGATTCAGTCTCGATGGAGTTATGTTATCAAAAATAATCTAGCTAAAAATACTCCGACTAAGTGATCGTTGCACACCGCATTTTGGTATATATCCGCAGAGCTTAACCAATTAAGAGAGGTTCCATGAATATACTGATCACCGGCGCAAGCGGCTTTATTGGCCGCCAATTAGTCGAACGACTGGCGCCATATCATCAACTGACGTTATTAACTCGCTCGGTGCAACAAACACAAAAAGTGCTCGGCAATCAGCACCATTACCTCGAGAGTCTCGATGAGCTAAGCGACTTAAATCACATTGATGCCATTGTAAATCTTGCGGGTGAACCCATAGTCGCTAAACGTTGGAGTAAAAACCAGAAGCAACGCATTTGTGATAGTCGCTGGAATATTACGGCAAGATTAACTCAGCTAATACAACAGAGTAGCACTCCTCCTCAGATCATGGTGAGTGGTTCGGCAGTCGGTTATTACGGGCGGCACGATGATAAATTACTCGATGAGTCTAGTGGCGCCCATGTTGAGTTTAGCCATGACATCTGTCGAAAATGGGAACAAGAGGCGCTAAATGCAACCTCAGAGCACACACGCGTCTGTATTATCCGTATTGGTATCGTGCTAGGTAAAGGTGGTGCCTTAGAGAAAATGTTACCGCCATTTAAACTCGGACTCGGTGGCCCAATTGGCCATGGACGCCAAGGTATGAGCTGGATCCATGTGCAGGATCTCATTTCCCTTATTGATTTTTTACTCACTCAACAACACTGTAAAGGCATATTTAATGCCACTGCACCCAATCCAGTAAGTAACGCTGTGTTTACCAAAGCGCTCGGAAAAGTACTTAATCGCCCAGCGTTAATCACTACCCCACCGCTTGCATTACGCTTAGCGATGGGCGAAATGTCGGAGCTGCTGACAGAAGGGCAATTTGTTTACCCCAAACGTGCCCTCGAAGCGGGTTTTCAGTTTCAATTCAGTGATCTTGATAACGCCTTAACAAACGTGTTAGCCAAATAGGCTAGCACGCTAGAGCCTAAACTCAGCTTAAATATCCTGATAAAATCAGTCGCTGATGCAGGCGGATCTTAGTATTCAAATCCGCTCAACAACCAAGTATATTGTAGCGTCAATCTTGCCATTATTTTAGCAACACTAGAAAAACAAGAATATAACATCATGATTTCTATTATGATTTAGCGACAATCCGTCCATTTTCTGCTAAACTCGCCTCCATTCGGTCATAGGAGGCACGCATTAACCGCCTCAGCCTTGATCACAGATAGACTCAGCAACACCTCATAAATAGACAGTTATTTATGCTCAGGAACAGGCTATTTAATCTGCTGTTCTTGGTCTGTAGACCATAAAACGATACACACTCGCGCCTACTCGTCCTTTAAATTTTTTATCGGATTAACACTGATCTGTCCTCGACATCAAGCGCTTAACATCCAGCATTAGCAGGTACTTAATAACAAGATGGGTTACTTCTCATTGGACATTGTGCCCAATGAAACGCCCGCACTTAGACAGTTTGTAAGGAATTTTCATGCACACGACCTATATGATTGGCGAGCTAGAATCATTTTTAATTGCCATTTTCGTGCTATTTATCGGCCACTCTATCAATCGCCATGTACGTGTCTTCAGGCAATATAATATCCCCGAACCCATAGTGGGTGGCCTAGTTGTCGCCGCGGGAGTCACATTTCTTCACTTTCAAAATATCAGCCTCGACTTCAGCCTATCACTGCAAAATACCTTAATGCTGATGTTTTTTAGCACAATTGGCCTCTCGGCAAACTACAAGCTATTGCTCAGCGGTGGTAAAAAAGTCTCCATCTTTTTAGGTGTGGCCTCAGTGTATATTGTGATTCAAAATGCCGTCGGCGTCAGTTTAGCCAGCCTATTGGGGCTCGATCCCATCATGGGACTTATCGCAGGATCAATTACCCTGTCGGGCGGGCATGGTACCGGAGTTGCTTGGTCACAAACCTTTGCTGAGCGCTACGGTATCAACACCTTAGAGTTTGCTATGGCTGCGGCAACCTTTGGTTTGATCATGGGTGGGATCATCGGTGGCCCCGTCGCGCAGCGATTAATCGGTAAGCATAATCTTGTTTCTCGCTATGGGGTTGGCCGCAAGCATCACAGTGAACATCCACATTTAGTCACTTATGATCACTTAGAAGAAGACCAAGTCACCGCCAAAACCATATTAGAAACTCTGTTTGTGCTGTTGTTGTGTGTTGCAGGATCAAAATGGCTCACGCTGTGGATCAGCCAATCGGGTATTGTATGGCTAAAGATGCCCGACTTTGTATATGCTCTTTTTCTTGGCGTGCTCATCGCTAATCTCACAGAACTCACCCGCGGTTACAAACCCCATACCGAAAGCATCGATGTGATAGGGACTGTCGCGCTGTCTCTCTTCCTCTCAATGGCCTTAATGACTTTAAAGTTATGGGAAATTTTTGATTTAGCGATCCCGCTACTGGTGATATTACTGGTACAAACCGCAGTGTTGGCCATTTTTGCCTATTTCGTGACGTTCAAAGTCATGGGCAGTAATTACGATGCTGCGGTGATCACCGGTGGCCACTGCGGCTTTGGTATGGGCGCTACGCCAACGGCGGTAATGAACATGGGCGCGCTCGTCTCACGCACAGGGCCATCCCCCCAAGCCTTTATGGTAGTACCTATCGTCGGTGCCTTCTTCATCGACATAGTTAACTTAATTGTCTTACAGGGCTATCTGAGCTTTATGAAGTAGTTGTTTATAACTCAATCACTTAAAAAATAGGGCGCCGACTTTGGCGCCCTATTTCATGGTTCAAAATAGTTAAGACTAGAATTCACGCATTAAGCGTTCAGGCTGAGGCAGGTAATAATCATCATAATCAAGGGAGAAAACGACTGAACTTGAACGCCCAACAATCTCATCACGGGGCACGAAGCCAATAACCCGAGAGTCAGCGCTGTTATCACGATTATCACCCAGGGCTAAATAATGCGCATCTGGCACTGTGACAGGTCCAAAATTGGCAAGCCTTGAGGGTACTGGGTTAAGGCGAATACTGTGGACCATACCGAGTAAATTTTCCTGCATTTCTGTCACATCAGCGGGAGCATAAGTACTCAATGCTTGGGATGTGTAGCTGAGCAGTTTGCCGTTTAAATACAAGCGATTATCCTGCATCATCACAGTATCGCCTGGCACAGCTATTACTCGCTTAATCAGCTTTTTATCGGCCTTTTTCGAGTCAAATACCACAATATCGCCACGAGCAGGATCTGCCAGTTTAACTAATGCAATATGCGTAAATGGCACCCTAAGATCATAAGCCATCTTATTAACAAGAATGCGATCACCCTCGACGATAGTCGGCAGCATAGAACCCGATGGCACAGTATTCCAATCGGCCACCGCGCTCCTGAACACTAGCATTAAACTGATAAACAGAAAAAAGGAGCGATTATCCTTAAGCAGTTTTGTTATTCCTTTGAACATAATATTCCCTCTATGGCATATATAAGCTAGTCGCTGTTCTCAGTTAGATAGACCCATTGCGTTGCACTAAGTTCTGTTGCTACCTGCTTAAGCACAGATCAATTTGTAAGCCGATGTAAAAAGCATATTCAATTCAAGTGCAGCAGAATCAACCCCATAACAAAAAAGCACTGAGCTTATGTGGCATCAGTGCTTTTATTGTTGGCTCAGCTTGTTGTTTTAATAAGCTTTATGTTTTAGCCCATCAACAGAGTTCACAAACCGCCCTAGATCCCAGCTTTCAATAGCTCGGAACAGGATTGGCTGAGCAATTGTCGGCAACGCCATACCCCAAGTAAGGCGACAATTAAGGCTCCAGAAACTGGGGCAATACCCCACCAAGGCCAGTGCATGTATACATTAAGCTCAAACACTTGTGTCTTAAGTAGATATAACGCAAATTCGGCCACAATTACGGCTAACACACCCGCAATACCGCCAAGCAAGGCGAACTCTAAACCCGTTGCACTGCGCAATAACCATCCTGAAGCACCAAAGGTACGCAACACAGCGAGTTCACGTTGCCGAGTTGCCATGCCAGCCTCAGTCTGTGCAATCAAGACTAAGGCACTGGCTAATAACACTAAGGCCAGCACTAAAGACAAGGACAGCGACACTTGCTCAATTATCTGCCGCAACTGCCCCACCATAGCGCCAACATCTATGATAGATATCGTCGGAAATTGCTGAATAAGCGCAAGGATCACTGCATCCTTAGGCGTACCATCGGCACTCAGTGCTTGACCGTTTGTTGACTGGTCATTCAGATAGAAACTCGCCATCGAGGTATAAGCAAAGGGCGCGAGAGCTTCTTGGGTGAAAATCATAAAGAAGTTCGGCTGCAGCGTTTCCCAGTGCACGGCACGGATACTGGCAACCTTAACTGTGAGCTTTTGATTATCAATCACATAAGTCAACTTATCGCCAATGCCAATACCTAAACGGTCTGCCACGCCAGATTCCACCGACACTTCATCGGCCGCTTGATTAAAATGCCCCTCTAACAGTTCGTTGTTAGCAGGCATTGTATTGCGCCACGTTAAGTTTAACTCGCGCGAAATGCCCACTCTCCCCTTTTCACCCGCTTCGGACTGTTCATTCGAAATCAGCGCTTCACCGTTAATTTGGGTTAACCGGCCACGGATCACCGGATAAATGTCCGTCGCCACTATTCCCTTAGCCGTCATGAAATCATTCAAGGGCTTTGCATCATCAGGCGCAATATTGACAAGGAAATAATTAGGCGCATTTTCGGGCAACTGTTTTTGCCATTCGTTAAGTAAATCTTGTCTTAGCGCTAAAATCGTCAATAAAAGTACCAGTGCAGCGCTAAAACCAACCAATTGCACCGCATTTTGCCGCGCACGACGCCTTAGCCCCGCCAGCGCTAATTGCAAAGGATTGGTAGTCTTCATACCAACACTGTGTCCCGCGCGGATCATCACAAATCCGAGCAGACTTAACAGCACAGCCAGCAATAGCACAGCCGCGACCACAGTCAGAGTCAAAGTCCAACTTTGGGAATACAAATAGCCCAGTAGTGCCATAGCCCCTAGACTCAGTAGCAAATGCAGCCACATACCAAGCTGTAAGCCTTCTAACTGGCGCTGCAACACTCGCAGTGGCGGAATAGCCAGTAAACGCATCAATGGATAAGCCGAAAACATAAAGGCGCTGATGAGCCCAGTGCTGATACCGAGTAATAATGGCCGTGTGAGTGGCGGTGAATAGGCCGCAATTTCGGGTGGCAATAGATAACTGATCCCAAAATCGAGTAACCCTCCCCCAATTAGACCTAGACCAATTCCCAGTAGCGTTACCAACAATAAATGAGTACCAAACAACAGGCGAATTTGCTTTGCCGAGGCGCCAAAGGTTTTCAGCATGGCAACCACATCGTAATGGCGCTGACAATAACGCTGGGCGGCAATACCTATCGCCGCGCAGGCCAATGCAATGCCCATCAAACTTGCCAGCAGTAAGAAGCGCTCCGCTCGCTTAACCGCTCCCGCAATCGGTGAATCACCGGATTGCACATCGACCCAACGTTGGGTGCTATTCAAAAGCGGTTTAACACTTTGCTCAAAGGCCGTAAGCGAGGCTTCATCGCCAGCAAATTGATACAGATAGGTCACGCGGCTGCCTGGTTGAATAACACCTGTTTTGGTGACATCCTCCATCCGCATCAATACCACCGGCGATGAAGCAAAAGGATTAAAACCTGCGTCGGGTAAGCGGCTGATCTCATTGCTGAGCACAAATTCGCTGTTACCTAGTTCGATGGATTTGGGATAACCCAAAAGTCCGCCTAAGCGAGTCTCAAACCAGATTTCGCCCGCTTGAGGTAACGCCTTGGTTTTACCGCTGGTGAGTTCAATATCGCCCTTAAGCGGGTAACCCGACTCTACGGCGCGTACTGTGACTAACTGAAACTTATCTCCCGAATAGACCATGGAATTAAATTGCATGTTAGTCACATGCTTAAGCCCAAGCGCTTCGGCTTTGGATAAAATCGCCGCATCAATTTTAACCGGCGAATCGATAATACGGTCGGCAGCAATAAACTGTGAAGCTTGACCACTAATTGCCACTTGCAGACGTTCACTCACCCGCGCCAAGCCACTCACAGACAAAACCGCGAGCGTAATAGCGAGGATAATCAATAACAATTGTCCCTGCTGTAACTCGCGTTTAAACAGGCGCCATGCCAGACTTAACTCCATTATTAAGCCTCCTTAACATCGGCTAGCGGTTCTGTTTGAGTGATATCTTCCTGTAAATGGCCGTTATCCATCACCAATTGACGCTCACACCGCTTGGCCAGCAGCAGATCATGGGTAACAAGGACTAAAGTTGTATGGCTTTCTTGATTAAGCTCAAACAACATATCGGCAATCTTATGGCCGTTGACGCTATCTAAATTGCCTGTTGGTTCATCGGCAAACAAAACTGTAGGTTCACAGATAAAAGCGCGGGCAATTGCCACCCTTTGCTGTTCGCCACCCGAAAGCTGTTTGGGTAAATGGGTCAAGCGATGGGATAAACCAACCCGCACCAACATGGCCTGCGCTTTTTCCTTGGCATTGCTCACGCCTGCAAGCTCGGCGGGTAACATGACGTTCTCGAGCGCAGTTAAGGTATCAACTAACATAAAGGATTGAAAAATAAAGCTGACCTTCTGTTTACGCAGTGCAGCTTTTTGCTCTTCATTCAGTGGTGATAATGCCACACCATCGAGCCAAATCTCCCCCGACGTAGGCGTATCAAGCGCCGCAAGCAATCCCAATAAGGTGGATTTGCCTGAACCTGATGGGCCGAGAATAGCCACACTCTCACCTTGCTTGACATCTAAGTTAATGCCCTTGAGGATAGTGAGCGTTCCTTCCTGAGTAATCACTGATTTTTCGAGGTTAACAACATTAATGGCACTGTTTTTTAAGATGACGTTAGACATAGGATCCTTCTTATATAAATCGTTCTGGTATCAATCGCTAAGATTAAAATCAATGGCGAAGACCCTAGGGGCATTCATCCTACTGAGTGTACTCATGGTCACGCCCGCTCACGCGGCAAAGATACTGATCCTCGGCGATAGCTTAGGCGCTAGCTACGGCATGGCAGAACAGTCAGGCTGGGTAGCACTACTGCAAAAAAATCTGCCCGAACATCAGTTTACCAATGGCTCAGTGAGCGGCGAAACCACAGCGGGCGGCCTACGCCGATTACCCGCCTTGCTCGATTCTGTTGCTCCCGATCTTGTGGTCGTTGAGCTAGGAGGTAATGATGGTTTACGTGGATTCCCCCCAACGCAACTCGAAAATAATCTAATCCAAATCATTACCCTAGCCAAAGATAGCGGCGCAAAAGTGCTGCTGACCGAGATCATGGTACCGCCTAACTATGGCCCTCGCTATACCCAAAAGTTCACCCAAGTGTATCAAGACATATCTAAAACCCAGGATATAGTGTTGATCCCCTTCTTTATGCAGGATATCGCGCCCCATCCAGAATTAATGCAAAGGGATGGCATTCATCCCAACGAAAAGGCACAAGCTCAGATTGCGGCTTGGATGCAACCATGGATAGAAAATGCGTTAACCCAATAAAATAGCTGCTATTTTAAGCTAACGAACCGCTTACTTAGCTAAACTCATACTCAACGGATAAAAACGTGTTCTAACGCAAGATTAACCCTATAGATAAACAGTAAAATTCGTGTTAGCAAATGGTTAACTCAAACAAGGAGTCAATATGTCCCTTAGCCATCAGCAAAAAGTGTACATACCCAAGGAAGCCCGTACAAATCAATACATCACAGCCGAAATCAAGGTGACGGATGAGCTACTCAATCAATATCCCGATTATCAAAGCTGTTATCAAACGTTAAGCCGTTTGATATTTAATTTGGCAGAACAACACGATCTCCGTAATGTTCACGTGATCACTAACGATAAACTGCCAGTAGTGCGTTACCATACCGAAGCATATTGCTTCCAAACCACTGAACAAATTCTATTTTTTTATAACCCAGCCTACCACGAAGCCCAAAACTTATTCTCGCAAGAAAACTATCGCGCCCGTAAACTGCGCATTGTGTTTCTCGCCACAGGTGACGATATTCGCAGTAATTCCGCCAGTTTCCATATCAAGGTGCGTGAGTTACTCACTGAATTAATGCCCTTGATGCCGATAAGCGATCTTAAGGTTAAGGTCCGCGACCATCAGCATTTATCCTATGATCTGTTCGCAAAAGCTAAGGGCTATAAAGAAACCTATGGTTATAAACTGCGCGCCATCGGCCCAAGATATAAAGCCAGAAAATGTGAGTTACCAGAAAACGTTAGCTCTCTCACCTATGTGACAGTGAGCTTGCCGCTGAGCCGCAAACTCAAACAGGGTTTATTACCTGACTCAGCCACTGACTTTACGCCTTTATATCAACATCTTGAAGACTGCTTCCTCAAAGCGGCAGCTAATAGACAGCTGACACGCCTTGCTATGATAGCGAACGGCTTAACACCGCTTGTGCGTAACAGTAAGTTTGAAAAGCTCGACAGCAAAGCCGAAGTACAAATGATAGGGTTCGATCCTAATGCGACTGAGCAACAAGTTATCCGTCGCTGGGATGCCGATAACTTAGTCGAAGCCGCGCACTTTACCATAGTGGCAGGTACTAAGGACTGTGACGATTCGGGTTTCGGTCGTTTTATGAACAATGTTGAAACGGCTCTGAAGGCCTTCGCAGCCGACATAGGTGTCGATCCGGAGCGTGAAGATCTCATCGTACGCTTCCATCAACATATCAGCTATCAAATCTAACCCACTTAGGTATTAGCCGCGAAAGCTCAGCAAATGAAAACGCCTGCAAATGCAGGCGTTTTTACTTTTATTCACCAATAGACAGAATTACATAGGACGATTTTTTTCTATGAGGCGATTGAAAATAGCGTTCACAGACAAAGAAGCACCGTGGGCAATTTTATCGGCAAGTTTCTTTCTCACCTGATAACGCATCTTGTACACAGTACGCTCTGTGGCGAGTGACATTATCACATCATCGCTGGTCGAAATCGCATCAACTAAACCTAATTCAATAGCTTGCTGACCGTACCAATGCTCGCCAGTAGCGACTTTCACTAAATCCAACTCAGGGCGATACTTACCAACAAACGCTTTAAATAAGACGTGGGTTTCTTCGAGTTCTTCTTGAAACTTCTGTCTTCCCTCATCGGAGTTTTCACCAAATACTGTCAAGGTGCGCTTAAAATTACCGGCCGTGTGTTGCTCATAATCAATTTCATGCTTTTTCAGCAGGCGATTAAAGTTAGGCAGTTGAGCGACAACACCAATTGAACCGACAATGGCAAAAGGCGCAGCATAAATTTTATTCGCAACACAGGCCATCATATAACCGCCACTGGCGGCGACTTTATCAACACAGACAGTCAATGGAATATCTGCTTGACGTAAGCGATCTAACTGGCTGGAGGCTAAACCATAACCATGCACCATACCACCGCCACTCTCTACATTGACAACCACTTCATCGCCTTTTTCTGCGATAGCGATAATTGCACTGATTTCTTCACGCAGTGATGCAACCTCAGCGGCATCGATACTGCCCTTAAAATCAATCACGAACACTTTGCCCGTGCAGGCTTCATCTGCGGCCTTGTCTTTTGCCTTTTCGTCAGCTTTTAATTGCTTTTCATAGGCTTTGAATTGTTTCTTTGACAGAAGTTCTTCTTTTAAGCCATGCTTAAGTTCTTCTAACTCTTCAGACAAGTTAGTGATCCTCAGCTCGCCCTTATCTGACTTGTGTTTTACAGTGGAAGCCAACACCACAATAATAACGGCAACGATTGCGACCACTATTGTGACGGCTTTCGCCAAAAACATTCCATACTCGTATAAAAATTCCAAAGTGTTCTCCGTTAGGGCGTTACATCATTCAGTCAATTGCGCGCTATTCTAACAGCCTAAAGGCCCATAAAAAAACCCAGCAAAGGCTGGGTTTTTCCGATTAAGGCAAGATTAGTTAGGACAAGTCGCAATGACCTCACTGTTTGTCACTAAAATCGTCGCATCGCCCTTACCTGCAGTAGCAGCATAGGTTGCCACTTGAGTCTGCATTTCAACCGTGGCAGCCGCGGCCATACCATCCGTTGATTCCTTTTCTTTAGGATCAACAATCGAACTGTGGTGACCTTTAGCGAAGCGCACAACGCCATGACCTTTGCTCGTGCTATCGGCACAAGGTAGCCCGATGGCAGCGATCAGCGGCTCAGTGCCCGATAATGGGAAGTTATCGACGCGATTAGGCAGCACTTGGTCTGCTAAGTTACCGTTACCATCACCCGCCACTTCAATTAAGTGCACAGGTAAGCCAGTCACTTTTAACATAGCGGCATGGTTAATTGGATCCGCAGAATCCACAGCCGTTTGAACCGCAAAGGCAAACGTAGGAATAAACTGGGCATATACTGCCTGCACCAGTGCCTCATATTCAGGACTCCCCACCTCATATCCTGCAGTATTAGCCTTATCGACCAGCGCTTTAAAGGTGGCTGATGCGGTAATATTACTAAACAGCACTGGGCCAAATCTTACAGAACCGGCAAATGTTCCTGCCAATCCACCTGCTGGTGCAACTAAGGATACGGCTTTGATGCCATACGCATTTGGCAAGGCATCACCCGTAGCAGGATTCTTCATGCCTGTACTGGCATAAGTCGCAAAGTCGGTGCCGACAATGGCGCCTAAACTCAGACCTTGAGCACTGATTTTAGTCACGTCAAATAATTGTGGCTGCCCTGCTTGTGCTAAGCCCTGTGCTAATCCCGTAAGTGCAAGACGCACCCCTAAATGGTCCATCGTCGCTTGGCGGAAGTTATCTCGCACTGACAAAGTGCTCGCGATATTCACAAATACCAACGGGTTACCATTTTTATAGGCATCAGGTTTATTTGGAGGAGCGGGGAACAATGGATCTGTCGCAGAGACTTCATAAACCCCATCGTTGTTAGCATCGAATGAGCGCGCCCCATGGAGCGGCATATCAATCGCAACAGTGGCAACGCCCATTGCCGCATACGAACCCGCATAAGCCAGTGACATTTCTTTACCGCCGCCTAAACCATGCAGTGCGATTGTGGTTGGCCAACCAGCTGATGGCGCAGTCGCTAGATCAGGATTATTGTAGAGCGCTGCTAATTTAGCCGCATTAGGGATTGAAATCAGTACAGGTACGGTTTCATATCCTTTAATCGCTGGAATAGGATTGAACTTAGTCAGATGCTTAGTTTTATCTACCGCTGTACCATCGTCTAACAACCAAGTTTTACCCGCCATTAGAGCCGGATTTGCTAACGCATCGGCAGGGTTCGCAATCCCATTGGCCACGGCTTGCATACCAAAACTATTTTGGCTAAGAGTGCCCGCTTGCAAAGCTAATAGTACAGAGACTGGACTATCGCCTTGTGCTTTCCAATGGCCATTAATTAATGGTTTGCCTTCTGTTGATAAACAACTGACCGAAGAACAGTCACCGTAAATCGGCAGTTTAATTTTGGCGGTATACACATCGGCTAAATCAGCGGCTTTAAAGGCTGCACTATTTGAGTCCGTTAATCCCGCCGCTTGTGCAACAGTTATGCCTAAAGGCGTTGGCATCTGGGCAAAACTTGGCGCATAGGGAGACCCTGGTTGTACCATCAATAGTTTAGTGGTTTCATAAACATTAGCGACAGATTGTGTGGTGAATAAGCCGGTAAAGCTTATAGTCGATAAATCAACATTATGAGCCGCAGCTATGCCTTTCTCATAACTATTAATCAAAATCTGTAGGGACTTTTGTTCTGGTAACGGTAAGCCTAATGTATCAGAATCCATTCGAACCGCTTTATAAGTGCTAGATGTAACCAATGACTCGCCTTCAGAATCTCGTATGACATTAGTTGTTGCATAAATATACGATTGACCTGCTTTCAACGGCTTAATTGGAATGATGACAATCTGTTTACCGACAGCTTTAGAAACAAAGTCTACGCCAAATTGTAATTCGCTACCGACTTTACAAGCCGAAACCGATGGTTTTTGCTTACATTCAGGATCAGATGATAAAGGACCACCGACAGTGGCTTCAAACATTCTAACTGCACCGGGTAATCCAACGGTGTCTTCATCTAATGAAAGTACAACGCCCTTATGGACAAGCGTCACGTCATCAATTGGAATTGTAATGGGTGAAGTCGTAGACCAACCATCTAAAGCACCCAAAGCCATTTGAGGATCAGTGTAATCACTAGTGCCATCAGCCTTTTCCTTAGGCATATTTAATGTACCATCAACAGTACCATTAAATATTAGATCATTCGGAGTCGATAAAACTGGTGAAACCTTATTACCTGGATCAAATCCAATCGTTATACGCGATTCAGGGACGAGCGGATCAGTCTTATCCTTGAGTTCGTTAAAACTGTCCTCTCCACATCCTGTGAGGCCCAGTGCAGATGCGATCGCAACACACAAAATGAGTCTTTTCATCTTTTTTCCCCAAATCTTGTTGTAATAGTTTTGTTTTCCCCAAGAAATTAGTCACAATAGCTTTTAGATCTGTGACCAATAGGGCTTATGTTAGCCCCTAACTCATTTCAAGTTAACGTAAAAATATTGAGTTAGCCACAAGTTTGTCACAAAGATTTTAGCTATTGATAACAAAGTTTCATTCATTTGTTTGAAACATGCGTTTATCACTTCGGCGACTCTAGAAGTGGCGGGCATTCTCGCCAAGAGGAAAAAGAGACTCATGTTGGAATATCAAGCAGCAAAAGATTTACTCAAGGGCAAGACGATTTTAGTCACAGGCGCTGGTGCTGGCATAGGCCGAACCGCCGCCATTGAGTTTGCAAAACACGGCGCCACTGTGATTTTACTTGGTAAAACAGTGAAAAAATTGGAAGCAGTTTACGACGTAATAGAACAAGCCGGTTATCCCAAACCTGCCATAGTGCCATTGGATCTTAAGGGCGCAACGGAACAAAATTATCGCGATATGGCCGATACCATAGCCGAGCAATTCGATCATTTAGACGGCTTATTACATAATGCTAGCTTACTCGGTGCCTTAGGTCCGTTTGAACACATAGATATTCCATCACTCGAAGACGTGCTCAAAGTGAACGTCACGGCCCAAGTAATGCTAACTAAAGCATTACTACCTGTGATGCGCCAAGCACCCAGTGCATCGATTATCTTTACGTCGAGCAGTGTGGGGCGTCAAGGCCGCGCCTATTGGGGACCTTATGCTTTCTCTAAGTTTGCCACCGAAGGCATGATGCAAGTTCTCGCCCATGAATGCGATGGCACCTCAGTTCGAGTTAACAGCATCAATCCAGGAGCTACCCGCACTGAGATGCGCGCTAAAGCCTACCCTGCAGAGAATCCACTGGATCTCAAAACCGCTGAAGAGATCATGCCGACCTATCTCTATTTGATGGGTCAAGATTCTAGTGCCGTCAATGGACAGCAGTTTAACGCACAGTAATCAAATCGCTTATTGAGTTTCTGCCGGTATGATTCAGCAATATTAAAGGGCCTATCAAGGGCTCTTTAATATTTTAGATATTCTCAAAATGAAACCCAGAACTTGTCGATGACATTAAGTACGACAAAGATAGCGCACCGCCAATCTTAGCTTAACTGAATTTTTGCAAAATAAATCATCGTTTTAGCTTTGGCGACTCTGTTTGATTCATCAAGCGAATTTTGCGTATCCAGCAGTGAGTCTGCTAACTCATGGCTGGAGTAATAACTTACCCACAACTCATTTCCGTCAATCACAACGCCCGCATAACTGGTATCGCCCTTCGATGGCAGCGTCAATAACTCTTGAACCACGCCAGTATCTGGATGAATTTCAACTAAAGCCGTTCGAACTTGTTCATCGTATAAACGCACCACAGCCAACAAACGGGATTGATACATCAACATCACTGGCCCACCAATGCGCTTATCGAGTTCTTGCCATTGCCAATCAGTGAATGGCATTTGACTGCGGCCGAGTAAACCGACAAATTCTGGGCCCCATACGGGATCGCGCCTCAATAGACAAAAGCCGTTTTCTTGATGAAAAACAATGGCAGTTTCGTTGACATAACCTTGATTATTAAACACCTTTAACCAAGTCTCAAACTGCACCCCATCATCACTTTTATACAAGCGGGTATCGCCATCAGGCCCAGCGCGATAACCCACGCCATAGAGTGCATTTTGATGCTCGGTTAAGCGCCATAACCAATAGCCTTTATCAGCGACTTTTAACGCATCCGACCACGCTAGCCCATTGGCTGAGCGCCAAAGATGTGATTGTAAACCAGACTTATCGTGTAAAGTCCCGCCGCCGAGTAAGAGTAATTCCCCTTGATACTCAATCAGTTTGCCATCGCGTAAATCCGCCTCATCCGAACGGATCAGCGCCACGCTCTGCCAAGTGTCGCCTAAATCCGCTGAGCGTAGAATTCGTAGCACACCATCGGGTGACACATGGGCTGTCCCTTCACGGAAAACGCAAAACAGTGCCCCCTGAAACGTGATTAAATCGGTAAACGCATTATGGGCAGCATGTTCCCAAATCCGTTTCACTGAAATTAGCTTCATCCATTCACTCCTCAATCCAACTGAGACTTGTTATAACATAGCTGCAAATAACAGAAAGCAAAAAGGCCGCTTAGCGGCCTTTTTCATTGGGATAAAACAACTTAGCTGCGCTGACGCGATGGCTTAGGTTTTCCCGATCCGGTCACTTTATGCTTACGTACGGCGCGGCGAATTTTAGCACTCTTCACCTGAGCACGGGCTACGCTGTGTTTATCAGCGGCGAGCATAGTACGAGTTTCGGGCTCAAGACCTGCCAGCTTACGCAAGTAGTTAACTTGCTCTACGGGCAATTCAACCCAGCCACCGCGAGGCAGTGATTTTGGCAGTTCGACCATACCATAACGAATACGGATCAAACGGCTCACCTGCACTTCTTGAGATTCCCACAAACGGCGCACTTCACGGTTGCGACCTTCGCGTAAACACACATGCCACCACTGGTTCATGCCTTCGCCGCCCGCTGGCTTGATGCTATCAAACTGCGCAGGGCCGTCTTCTAACATGACGCCAGTACGTAAACGTTGCACTGTCGCCTCAGGGATTTCACCAAAGGTACGCACTGCGTATTCGCGGTCGACTTCGTTCGATGGATGCATTAAACGGTTCGCCAACTCACCATCTGACGTAAACAACAATAAGCCTGAGGTGTTAATGTCTAAACGACCAACCGCTACCCAGCGTGAATCACGCACTTTTGGTAAGCGATCGAATACCGTTGGACGGCCTTCAGGATCTTTACGACTGCAAATTTCGCCTTCAGGTTTATGATATGCCAGCACACGGCAAATCACGTCTTCGGCAGACTTTAACGAAATGGCTCTGCCATCGATACGCACTTTAGCATCCGCTTCAATACGATCCCCAAGGCTAGCAATTTCACCATCAATACTAACTCGGCCTGCAGCAATCCATGCCTCCATCTCACGACGGGAGCCATGGCCTGCACGGGCCAAGACTTTCTGCAATTTTTCACTCATTAGTATTTTGCTCTTCTGACTGTTCTGGCGCTGATTTCAAACCTGAAAAAACCGCCTGCAATGACTCAGTATCCGACAGCGGCGGTAAATCCGCTAAGGTGTCTAAGCCAAAATATGCTAAAAATTCTAAGGTAGTGGCATATAACGCGGGTCGCCCCGGTACTTCTTTATGGCCAACTACTTTAATCCAATGTCTATCTGACAAACTTTTTATGATATGGCTACTTATAGCCACACCGCGCACCTGTTCAATATCGCCGCGAGTCACAGGTTGACGATAAGCAATCACCGCCAAGGTTTCTAATGTCGCACGCGAATATTTAGGCGCCTTTTCTTGCCACAGAGGCTGCAAAAATGGACTCAAGACGTCTAAGGTCTGGAAGCGATAACCCCCAGCGACTTTCACAAGTTGTACACCTCTGTCTTGATAATCCTGCTGCAGCTCATCCAATGCCGCTTTTATTTTGTCTCTGGAAACCGTGAAATCCACCAATACAGTGTCTTTCAACATTTTCGCCGACAAGGGTTTCCCCAATACAAACAAACTCGCTTCAATAAGCTGTTTTAATTGAGTCGGATTTATCTGCATCAATTAATAGGCCTTAACGTAAATAGTTGAAAACGGCTCTGTTTGGTACAATTCGACCAATAATTCTTTGACTAATTCCATCAAAGCTAAGAAGGTGACAACCACGCCGGCACGGCCTTCTTCTAGGGTAAATAAACGTTCAAATGCCGTAAAATCTTCCGAGTTCAACATGGCTAAAATCTGGCTCATGCGCTCACGGGTCGATAACTGTTCACGCTTAACGTGATGATCTTCATAGGCATCGATACGTTTGAGTACATCACCAAAGGCGCGGGCAATTTCAAACAACGAAACTTCTGGCGGGATCATTAACGGCTTAATGTCGGGTGCTGCCACTGCTTTGGCTTGAAATACATCCCGCTCGAGCCGCGGTAAATCATCGAGTTTTTGCGACGCTTCTTTAATCACTTCATAGGCTTTAAGCTGCCGAATAAGCTGTGCCCGTGGATCTTCCTCAACCTCATCTTCGGCCACCATACGCGGCAGCAGCAAACGGGATTTAATCTCGGCAAGCGTTGCCGCCATTACTAAGTAATCGGCAGCAAGTTCGATTCGAGCCTGAGTCAGCAACGTAATATATTCTAAATACTGCGCGGTGATTTGCTGAATTGGTAAATCGACAACGTCTAATTTTTGCTTACGGATCAAATATAAAAGTAAATCCAATGGCCCTTCAAAGGACTCGAGGAACACTTCCAATGCCTCAGGCGGAATAAACAAATCCAGCGGCATTTCGGTCATTGCCTGACCACGAATAACGGCTAAGGGTAAACTCTGTTGCGTGCCCTGCATCCGCTATCTTGCTCCGTTAACACTGCGCTATCCAACCTAGGTTAACGCCAAACGCGCGATTATACCTGTAAATCTACGGCGATAAAACTGCCAAATGTTGACTACCACTATCCGAATCACTTACCCGCATCCATTAGCGATAAATCTAATGCGGCAGATTTAGAGGAACGGCGTGATATCACCCGCGCCTTCACGTAAAATCTCGGCGCCATCTTCAGACATATCAATCACTGTCGTCGGTTTTTCACCTAAATAACCGCCATGGATAATCACATCCACTTGATGCTCGAGCAAATCGCGAATTTGTTCAGGATCAGACTCGGCAAATTCTGCATTTGGCATCACTAAACTGGTCGACATCAGCGGCGCATCTAAGGCTTCAAGCAACGCCAGTGCGATCACATTGTCGGGCACACGAATACCTATGGTCTTTTTCTTGTCATTTTGTAAGCGACGCGGTACTTCTTTAGTCGCTTTGAAAATGAACGTATAAGGCCCAGGCGTGCAACTTTTTAGGATGCGATACGCCTGATTATCCACTTTAGCGTAAGTCGCAAGTTCGGATAAATCACGGCACATCAAGGAAAAGTTATGATCGTTCTCAATTTGACGAATTCTCGCCATCCGCGTCATCGCGTCTTTCTCACCAATCAAGCAGCCTAAGGCATAGCCCGAATCGGTGGGATAAACAATCACACCGCCGCTTTTCAATACGGCGACCGCCTGACTAATAAGCCGCGTTTGCGGATTTACTTCATGTACATAAAAAAACTGACTCATGGTCGTTCCATCCAAGATTCCGATTGCCAGACCCAATCAATACCTTGGGGCTGATACAGATTTTTACCTAATTCTATCCAACTGCTCGGAAAGTGAAAATCACTCCCTATCGATGCGAGCAACTGGTTTTGGACACTCAGCGCCACAAGATTGGCCCTGTCGTCTAACGTTTGCTGGCCAAGCACCACTTCCATGGCATCTCCACCCGCTTCTTTAAATTCACGCACTAAGCGCTTAAGCCACTTAGCCGATAACTTATAACCACTGGGATGCGCCAACACGGCTAATCCACCTGCGTTATGGATGATATCAATGGCACTGGCCATATCACCCCAATTATTAGGCACATAACCGGTTTTACCGCGTGCAAGGTAGCGTTTAAAGACGCTCGGCATATCCACAGCATGACCATTTTCAGCCATCCAGCGAGCGTAATGTCCACGGCTCAATGCCGCATCACCCGCCAACGCCTTAGCACCTTCGTAGGCACCTTCAATGCCGGCTTTAGCTAATCTATGGCCAATTTCTTGAGCACGTAATTCACGTAATTCACGCTGGTTTTCTAAAAATGCTAATAACGCTGGATTATCAGCATCGAAGTTAAGCGCCACTATGTGGATATCGTAACTGTTCCAGCGAGTAGAGATTTCCACGCCAGAAATCAATTTCAATGGCGCAGCTTGTGCCTGATTAAAGGCACGGGCTTCAGGTAAACCAGCCACTGTGTCGTGATCGGTAATGGCAAATAACTGCACCCCCTTTTCAAGGGCTCTTGCTACCAATTCAGACGGCGTTAATTGACCGTCTGATGCGGTCGTGTGGCTGTGTAAATCAGCCAATATGCTTTGAGTATTCATGGCGCTATTGTACGCGAACTTGTTAACAAATGCGCTGCTATCTCGTATTTTGTGGCTGAGTAACATCAATTTTATGCATCATTGCAGCGAATAAATCGCAGGAAGTGAAAAATATTCAATTGACATTCAGCTCCAGCTAAGGTTTTCTATACACCAATTACTGAATTAGCGAGACCCTTTTGAATGACACACATTAACGCTTCATTAAACATCATTTGGTGGTGGCACTTCCCAACGTAGCGGGTGGTGTGAAGCTCTGTGCTCATTTGAAAGTGACCAGAATCAACAAGAAGCCCGCAGAAATGCGGGCTTTTTTGTTAGGTGCGAAAAATGTCGGCAGACTCGGGTAAAAAATTAAGAAAGCGAGATAACTCATGATGTTAAAGACATTTTATAAGGTAGCTGGAATATGAACATGCCCAAACAGACATTCGCACGCTCAAGCACACTCAAGGCGGCATTAACCTACCACAGCGATCCACTACGCTTATATCAGCACATCACCCAAGATGCGCCCCATACTATGTTGCTCGAATCGGCCGAAATCGACAGTAAAGATCACTTAAAAAGCATGGTGATGACCCATGCCGCCATGATGATCCGCTGTGACGGTTATCAGCTGACCTTCACTGCACTGACCGACAATGGCGCGAGCTTACTTGCCCCTATCGAACGCTTTTTTAGCCCGACCGCCCACTGCCAAAGCGCGCAATCCACCTTAGTGGTGACATTGCAAAAAGACACTCAATTGCAGGATGAAGATGCACGCTTAAAATCGACCTCGCCACTCGATGGCCTGCGGATGTTTATCCAGCAGATTGATTGTGGCGCCCATACTGACAGCCAGACCAAGCCCGCCTTTGAGGATCTGTTTTTAGGTGGCGTGCTGGCCTACGACTTAATTGATACTGTCGAACCACTGCCCGCCGTACCGAACCGCGATAACGATTGTCCTGATTACTTATTTTACCTCGCCGAAACCTTAATCCTTATCGATCATAAACTGAAACAAGCCGACATCATTACCCATAATTTCAGTCGTGATTCAGCCCAGTATGCCGCCATCACCGCAGCGCTAAGCGAACGAGTTCAGCAGTTAAGCACACAATGTAAAACTCTGGGTAATTCACCTGCCGATATACCGACACTGGTCGCCATCGACGCAACTGAGCAAGTCAATATTTCCGATGAGGTGTTCAAACAAACCATTATCGATTTGAAAGAACACATTATTGCGGGCGATATTTTCCAAGTGGTGCCATCCCGTAGCTTTAGTTTACCTTGCCCGAATACTTTAGGGGCTTATCGTGCCCTGCGCCTGACTAACCCTAGCCCTTACATGTTTTATTTCAGGGGCCATGATTTCACGCTTTTTGGTGCCTCACCAGAAAGTGCGCTCAAATTTGATGCCAGCAGTAATCAGGTGGAAGTCTACCCGATTGCCGGCACCCGCAAACGCGGTAAAACCGCCACGGGCGAGATTGATTTTGACTTAGACAGCCGTATTGAACTTGAACTGCGTTTAGATAAAAAAGAACTGTCGGAACACTTAATGCTGGTCGATTTAGCGCGCAATGATATCGCACGCATCAGCCAAAGCGGCAGCCGCAAAGTCGCCGAATTATTAAAAGTTGACCGTTATTCCCACGTGATGCACCTCGTCAGCCGCGTAACGGGTCAACTGCGCCAAGATTTAGATGCGCTGCATGCTTATCAGGCTTGTATGAATATGGGCACATTAGTGGGC
The DNA here is from genome assembly GCF_025653905.1 of Shewanella sp. SM71. Classification (NCBI taxonomy): domain Bacteria; kingdom Pseudomonadati; phylum Pseudomonadota; class Gammaproteobacteria; order Alteromonadales; family Shewanellaceae; genus Shewanella; species Shewanella sp. SM71. Next base: position 17,558 of record NZ_JAKKRW010000023.1, on the reverse strand, counting down.
GCACCAAAAGTACGTGCATCACAACTGGTACGCCAAGCAGAAAAAGCCCGCCGAGGCAGCTATGGTGGCGCCGTGGGTTACCTTAATGCCCTTGGTGACATGGACACTTGCATCGTTATCCGCTCCGCCTTTGTTAAAAATGGCACCGCCTTTATTCAAGCGGGCGCGGGCGTGGTATTTGATTCGGATCCCCAAAGTGAGGCTGATGAAACCCGTCAAAAAGCTCAAGCCGTGATTTCGGCAATCAAAATGGGCGCTGGGCTGCCAGTCAATGAATCATCAGCGAATGACGCGTCAGCGCAATCCACTTCAGTAGAATATAAATAGGAGCCAAACATGAAACTCTATCTACTCGATAACTTTGACTCCTTTACCTATAACCTAGTGGATCAATTTCGCAGCCTAGGCTGTGAAGTGGTGATTTACCGCAACGATGTTGCCGCCGACTTTATTGCTGAAAAACTGCTTAACGAACAAGAACCCGCAGCGCTGGTGTTATCACCCGGTCCTGGTGCGCCCCATGAAGCAGGCTCTATGATGGCGCTTATCGCCAAAGTCGCGGGCAAGGTGCCTATGCTGGGGATCTGCCTTGGACATCAAGCTATGGTGGAATATTACGGCGGCACAGTAGCGCGCGCACCTTTTGTGGTGCACGGCAAGGCAAGCCCCACTTTCCATGACGGTACTGGCGTATTTGCCGGTTTGCCTTCTCCCCTGCCCGTTGCCCGCTATCACAGTCTGGTCGCCACTCACGTGCCTGATTGCTTACAAGTGATCGCAACCACTGACACTATGCCGATGGCAATTTTGCACCCGCAGCATAGAGCCGTTGGGTTTCAGTTCCACCCAGAATCGATTCTGACGACGCTGGGCAGCACACTGCTCATTCAAACCTTGGCATTTCTGACCCAAGACATGACAGCAGGAGTAAATGCATGAGTACAAACCATATTCAGCCTTTACTCGATGTTTTATACCAAGGTAAGAGTTTAAGTCGCGAGCACACCGCCGAACTTTTTGGCGCGTTAATTCGCGGTGAAATGAGTGAAGCCACTATGGCAGGCATGTTAGTCGCGCTCAAGATGCGCGGCGAAACCATAGATGAGATCAGCGGCGCCGCCGATGCCATGCGCGCCGCCGCCAAGACGTTTCCCTACTCGAATGGCGATAACCTTAGCAATGGAATCGTTGACATAGTTGGCACGGGTGGCGATGGCTTTAATACCATTAATATTTCCACCACTGCGGCCTTTGTTGCCGCGGCGGCGGGCGCCAAGGTCGCCAAACACGGCAATCGTAGCGTGTCGAGTAAATCGGGTTCATCGGATCTTTTGGCGCAGTTTGGCATTGACTTAACCATGTCACCAGACACCGCCAGTCGTTGCCTCGACGCATTGAACCTGTGCTTTTTATTTGCGCCCCACTACCACGGCGGAGTAAAACATGCGGGGCCGGTCAGGCAAGCACTGAAAACGCGCACTTTATTCAATGTGTTAGGGCCACTTATCAATCCTGCCCGCCCCGAATTTATGTTACTTGGCGTTTATAGCCCTGAGTTAGTCTTACCGATAGCGAAAGTATTAAAGGCGCTTGGCACAAAACGCGCTATGGTAGTGCACGGCAGCGGTTTAGATGAAGTCGCGCTGCACGGCAACACCCAAGTGGCCGAATTAAAAGACGGCGACATCATAGAGTATCAACTCACGCCCGCCGATTTAGGTGTGCCTTTAGCACAAATCAGTGACTTAGAAGGCGGCGAACCAGCGCTGAATGCCTTGATCACCGAGTCAATTTTAAAAGGCCGTGGCACAGATGCACATGCCAATGCGGTCGCCATCAATGCGGGTTGTGCTTTATATGTGTGTGGGATTGCTGATTCAGTGAAAACAGGAACCTTACTTGCGCTCAGTACCATACAAAGCGGTAAAGCCTTTGAATTGTTAAGCCAATTAGCTAAAGTCAGCAGTGAAACAAAGGAATAAGTGGCAATGACTCAAGAACTGATAACAAATAGCCAAGATATGAGAACTCAGCCACAGGCAGCAACAAACCCTATGCCAAAAAGTAATGTGTTAACCCGTATAGTCGACACCAAAGCGGCCCATATTGCCGCCCTGAAGCTGCGTTTCCCCGAGGCCAGTCTGTCGCCAAAAATCTCTGACCGCAGTTTATTTGCCGCACTCAAGGCGCCCAAGGCGGGTTACATTTTAGAATGTAAAAAAGCCAGCCCGTCCAAAGGGCTTATCCGCGATGTGTTTGATGTAGAAGCCATTGCCGATATCTATGGTAAATATGCGGCGGGCATTTCGGTATTAACCGATGAGCAGTTTTTCCAAGGGGATATGGACTATATCCCTAAGGTGCGCGCTCGGGTGAACCAACCTATTCTGTGCAAAGATTTTTTTGTCGATGAATACCAAATTAAACTCGCCGCCCACCAAGGCGCCGATGCCATTCTGTTGATGCTATCCGTACTCGATGATGCGCAATATCACCGCCTAGCGAAAGAAGCCACTAAGTATCAACTCGATGTACTGACCGAAGTCAGTAACGAAGAAGAACTTAAGCGCGCCATCGCATTAGATGCGCCGATTATCGGCATCAACAACCGTAACTTAAGGGATTTAAGTACCGATCTCGCCACCACAGAAGCCTTAGCGCCACACATTGGCAGCGACCGCGTGGTGATCAGCGAATCAGGCATCTACAACAATCAGCAAGTACGCCGCCTGAGTCCACTGGTTGATGGTTTCCTCGTCGGCAGCTCAATTATGGCCGAGGCTGATATCGACTTAGCCTGCCGTAAATTGATCTTCGGTCACAATAAAGTCTGCGGCCTCACCCGCATGGAAGATATTCGCGCCGCAGCAACGGCAGGCGCCGTCTATGCCGGGCTGATTTTTGCTGAAAAATCCCCCCGCGCGTTAACCCTTAACGCCGCTGAACAATTGCTCAGGGAATATCGCGCATCCGCGGCTCCCGCCATTGAATTCGTCGGCGTGTTTGTTAATGCCGCGCCAAGCACCATTACGGATACCGCAGCCAGTTTGCAGTTATCTGCCGTGCAGCTGCACGGCACTGAAACTGAACTTGAAATCGCCCAGCTCGCTGAGCGTCTTGAGCAAGCGGGACTTACAACTCAAATTTGGAAAGCCGTCAGCGTCGATGCGCAAACGGGGGAAATTGGCAATTTACCCCAAGGAGCATCGCGATATCTCTTTGATAGTAAAACGGCAGACCAATTTGGCGGCTCGGGCCAAGCCTTTAATTGGCAAAGCATTGATGTGAAATCCCTCTGCCCACAAAAAGCCCATGCCATGTTGGCGGGCGGGCTCAATCCAGGCAATGCGGCCAGTGCCAATGCCCAAGGATTTTACGGTTTAGATTTTAATTCTGGCCTAGAAACCGCCGCAGGAATTAAATCGGCGCAACTGATCCAAACGGCTTTTGCCCATTTACGTCTCTAGCCTATCGCGCTAAGCAAGAAGCCCTAGATGCTGTTGGTGCTCGACAAGAGTGATGCTCAACAAACAATATGAACCTATTAATGCCAGTGGCCAAATAGATAACGATGCGGTTAACCCCAAGATGCTGTTAGCACCATCAAGCCACTGACAAACTGATTGATAAGATAAGGAAAAAGGTATGTCAAAGTTAAAGCTTAACCCTTATTTCGGCGAATACGGCGGCATGTATGTGCCACAGATTTTAGTGCCAGCCCTTAAGCAATTAGAAACTGCCTTTGTGGAAGCGCAGGAAGATGACGACTTTAAAGCCGAGTTTACCGATTTATTGAAAAACTACGCGGGTCGCCCAACAGCACTGACCTTAACCCGCAATTTAAGCCCAAACCCTATGGTGAAAATCTACCTTAAACGGGAAGATTTACTCCACGGCGGCGCCCATAAAACCAACCAAGTGTTAGGCCAAGCCCTGCTGGCTAAGCGCATGGGTAAAAAAGAAATTATTGCTGAAACCGGTGCAGGACAACACGGCGTTGCCACCGCCCTTGCCTGCGCGCTGTTAGGCTTAAAATGTAAAGTCTATATGGGCGCGAAAGATGTTGCGCGCCAATCACCTAACGTATTTAGAATGCGTTTGATGGGCGCAGAAGTCATTCCTGTCACCTCAGGTTCTGCCACCTTAAAAGATGCCTGTAACGAGGCGATGCGCGACTGGTCTGGCAGCTACGAAAAGGCCCACTATCTTCTGGGCACAGCTGCGGGGCCACATCCGTTCCCAACCATAGTGCGTGAATTCCAACGCATTATTGGCGAAGAAACCAAGAAGCAAATGCTGGAACGTGAAGGTCGCCTGCCCGATGCCGTTATCGCTTGTGTTGGCGGCGGTTCGAACGCTATCGGTATGTTTGCTGACTTTATCGACGAGCCAAGTGTCGAACTGATTGGCGTCGAACCTGCGGGTAAAGGCATAGACACGCCAATGCACGGCGCGCCGCTTAAACACGGTAAGACTGGTATTTTCTTCGGCATGAAAGCGCCTTTGATGCAAGACAGCGAAGGGCAAATCGAAGAATCTTACTCGATTTCAGCCGGATTGGACTTCCCCTCCGTTGGCCCTCAGCACGCACATCTTAATGCCACTGGCCGCGCCCGTTATGAATCGGCTACCGATGATGAAGCCTTAGAAGCCTTCCAACAACTGGCGCGCTGTGAAGGGATTATCCCCGCATTAGAATCGGCGCATGCTATCGCCTATGCCGTGAAAATGGCGCGCGAGTGTACCAAGGAAACCATTTTAGTGGTCAATCTTTCCGGTCGTGGCGACAAAGATATTTTCACCGTTTCTGACATTTTGAATGGTAAAGAGGAATAATAAACATGAGTGACACGTCTACCAACACTGGCCGTTACCAAGCCACCTTTGCCAAACTCAAGGCCGAAGGCCGGGGCGCTTTTGTCCCCTTCGTCACCCTTGGCGATCCTAGCCCTGAGTTATCGCTAAAAATTATCGATACCTTAGTACAAAACGGTGCCGATGCCTTAGAACTGGGCTTTCCGTTTTCCGATCCCTTGGCCGATGGCCCAGTGATCCAAGGCGCTAACCTGCGTTCTTTAGCCGCAGGCACGACTCCAACGGCGTGTTTTGAATTACTGGCGCAAGTGCGTGCAAAATATCCTGAACTGCCAATCGGTTTGCTGCTGTATGCGAACTTGGTGTTTGCTAACGGCATAGATGCGTTTTACGCCAAAGCGCAGCAAGCGGGTGTGGATTCAGTGCTTATCGCCGATGTGCCAGTGGAAGAATCCGCGCCCTTTAGCGAAGCCGCAAAAGCCCATGGTATTGCGCCGATTTTTATCGCGCCGCCCAATGCCGACAGTGAAACCCTTGAGCAAGTGAGTAAAAGTGGTGAAGGTTACACCTATCTCTTATCCCGCGCGGGAGTCACAGGCACAGACACGAAAGCTGGCGTGCCGGTAGAGGAAATTTTATCTAAATTAAAAGCCTTTAACGCCCCGCCACCGCTCCTCGGTTTTGGTATTGCCGAGCCTTCACAGGTAAGCGCCGCCATCAAAGCGGGCGCTGCGGGGGCGATTTCTGGCTCTGCCGTAGTAAAAATCATCGAAACCCACCAGCACGATGAAGTTAAGCTACTTGCAACGCTTGGGGAATTTACTCGCGCAATGAAGGCTGCAACCTAAACGAGTCTTGATTTAAATAATCCAATATAAATCAAGAATTCAATTACAAATAAAATAAGTGAGGTAGACTCGTCGCCTCGCTTATTTTGTTTATATTTACCAAGCTCTATGTTTACTCAGCCTTTATCTCCCTCAAACACAATCTATCAAGGAAATACTGACACTCACGCAGTACTACACTGACAGCGTATTTATTTAGTCACAGTTCCTCGATAGAATGCCCTATCGAAGAAAAACGGACTTTTTATGCAGTATCGGATCTATATTCTCGAATTAACGCCTTGGGGCTGTGGTTTTGAAGGTGAAGTTGCAGGTAAATGCGATAATGGTGCGCCAATTTGGTTTTACTACCAAGGTAGCGATCAGCAGGCCGAAATTCGCTTTCCGGTTAACCAATGGGTCACAGTTGAATTGCTTGGCCGATTAGCAAGTGCAAGTCTTCAAGCTGATATGATTAAACAAACGCCACACCAGCATCTGAAGTTTCCGCTGCATAACTGTCACTTTGAAGCTTCAGTACAAATCATCGACATCAGCCAAACACCCGAAGATACAATTTACCTGTTGCAATCAAACCTACCGCTCCCCTTTGATAATGAACTTGGGAAATCCCCTATCTCGCTAGGCCATTGGGTCAATGTAACAGGCGAGCTTTGGGTAACAAATTGGATGAATTGAGTCGATAAAAAAAGGTATAGTGCTAGCCTGTAACAAATCATTCGCCTGATACATATCCATTAGAGGATCCGATGACCATTTCTAAATCTTTACCCGATAACAAACCTCGTACTTTTTTGGGAACACCCAAATTACCGGCCAAGTATGCCACTGTGGTGATGCCATTTTTTCTCTCTATTCTCATGAGTTGTATCGTTTCTGGGATCAGCACTTTCAATGGCGTTGGCGCCTCACCGCAATTTCTCGAACTCTGGCTCGGCGCTTGGCTGATCTCATGGGTTGTCGCCTTTCCGACACTGCTGATGGTGTTACCTTTGGTGCGTAAAATCACAGCTCATTTTGTCGATTTACGCTAGTTTTACGACTTAATCTTCCGATTTAACTATTTTATTTCAAAGCCGTTTTAGGACGGCTTTATCTTGAACTCCTTCTCTTATGCGTACAGCGACTAAAAATTACATCGATAATTGCTCGATCTGTTACCCTGCCAATATTCACTTAAACTAAAACAGTACGACCTACACCATACCAATCGTATTAAATCAAAGCGCTCATTGAGCCCCTGTCCACGCTTTACAATGGATTTACACTGACCGTTTAGCGGCACCTATGTTTATTGTATAAGGATGACATGACTCCCACCTAAATCAATTTTCCTCTGCTCTCGAACCAACTCAAGCATTAATGTAACCCACTGTATTTATATCTTTTATAAAAATAGAGCTCGTAAAACCCTAAATGATTTATCCCCAAAACGCTGCCTAATTATCACCCCTTTATCACTTACTTATTTGTACCATTAACCGTATCTGCCCCCCTTATTTATCAGTTAAAAGTATTAACCCACAGCCACACTCAAATGAGAATGGTTTGCATTTGAATATTTTCACATGCTAATTTACCTACCGTTGTCGGGACAGAGACAGCAGGAAATGGCCTAAGGACTGAGCTAAAAATAGCGAGTTGATCAACGCAAGATAAATAGCCAAACAGTCTATTTTGATAACCGCATTCACTTTGGTTTGTGTCCTTAGGTAACTGATTACTGGATCGGCAACGCGCAGTAGCATGTTGCCAAGGAGGCGTAAGTGAGTACACAGCAAAGGGAAATGGATCGCGAAATCTTTGATCTACTTGGCATAGGCATTGGCCCATTCAATCTTGGCCTCGCCGCCTTATCAGAACCTATTGACGGCTTTAACTGCTTATTTTTAGATGCTAAAACCAGTTTTGACTGGCATCCAGGCATGCTACTCAAATCCTCAAGATTGCAAACACCCTTTATGTCGGATCTGGTGACTATGGCCGATCCCACCAGCCGCTACAGCTACCTTAATTTTGCCAAGCAAACGGGCAGACTTTATCCCTTTTATATTCGTGAGAATTTCTTTTTACCCCGCCACGAATACAACTTGTATTGCCAATGGGTGAGCCAACAACTCAGCAACCTTAAATTTGGTTTTAAGGTCACTCAAGTGGATTACAACGCAGGTGAAAGTATTTATCGAGTTACAGGTTTTGATAGGCGCAGTGGTAAAACCCATTCCTATCAATGCCGAAAGCTAGTGCTAGGCACTGGCACTGAACCTTATCTACCAAAGGATTGCCCAATCCAAGATGCACGGGTCATGCATACCGCCAGTTATATGCAGCAAAAAACCTACCTGCAGAGTCAGAGTGCCATCACAGTAATTGGTAGTGGCCAGAGTGCGGCGGAAGTGTTTTACGATCTACTGCAAGATATTGATACCTATGGTTATCAACTCAATTGGATGACACGATCAGCGCGTTTTTATCCCTTGGAATATACCAAGCTTACTTTAGAGATGACCTCGCCAGATTATGTCGATTACTTCCACGAGTTGACCCCTAATCAAAGATGCTCACTGATCGCCAGCCAGAAACAGCTCTACAAAGGGATAAATTCTGAGCTGATAAACGACATTTACGATTTGTTATATCAAAAGCGCCTATTGGCCGATTTTCAATGCCGACTGATGACGAATGCGGCGCTGACTCATATCGAGCCCCAAGCCAATATGCTCAAGTTGCATTTCCACCACAATGAAAAAAATCACACCTTTGAGCAAGAAACGGGCGCCGTCATTTTAGGCACAGGTTACCACTATCGTTTACCCGAGTTTATCAGTGGTATTAAACAACAAGTCGAATTCGATGACGCCGGACAACTTAGCGTGCAGCGTGATTACAGCATAGATATTCGAGGGGATATTTTTGTCCAGAATGTCGGTTTGCATACCCATGGGATAAGCTCTCCAGATCTGGGTATGGGCTGTTATCGCAACGGCACCATCTTAAAAGCTGTGCTCGGTTATGCGCCCTACCACATTGAGGAACATATCGCGTTTCAAACCTTCGATCCGGCCAAACTTGCCAGTCATCAGCCCTGCGGCGCCAATGCAATTAACACGCTGGAGCTTAATCCAAGACATTTTCCTAAGGCGCCGCACAGAAAAACTCAAGTTGATGCGCCACAAACTATCCCTCCAACCAAGATTCCAAATTCTGGCGTAAGTTCAACCGTGAGTTCAGGCGCGGGAACCAATATGCCGGTCTTAATGGCGCCGAACCAGGAGGCATAATAATGGCAAGCCAATTTAGCAACCATTGTTTAACGCAACTATCCGCTATTTCGAGCATTAATGGTTTCCAGTTCAGAGCGTTAGACCTTACACAAGACATTCCAACACTACAGTCTTGGTTTAACCAAGATTACGCCAAGTTTTGGGGTATGCAGGGCTTGAACCTTGATGCCATAAAAAATCTGTTAGCAACAACAGAACACAAGTTTGCCTTGATAGGTGAATGGCAGGCCAAAGCACTATTTATGGTGGAACTCTACGATCCCGTCCACGATGAAATCGGCCAGCACTATCGTGTTGCGCCGGGTGATTGTGGTATGCATCTGATTATCGCGCCGCCAGATGGCAAACCCGTCAGCGGCTTATCCTTGAAGGTGATGGATGCGATAGCGCAGCTCGTGCTTGAAAAACTTGCCTTTAATCGCCTCGTGGTTGAACCCGATCAACTCAATAGCAAAATTCATCGCTTAAATAGCCTGATAGGCATTCGCTATGAAAAAGCGATTCAATTAAGCACTAAAGCTGCTTTCCTCGGATTTTGCACTGCGGCCCAGCGCCTTCAACCATCGAGCACGCCCTCTTTGACGAGCCTAACCCAAACAACCTCAGCCCTGCCAAGCTCAGCTCAGTCAACGCCTGCTCTGCCAAACTTAGCAGAACAATACTTAGCAAGCCCAACCCTAGCAAAGCCAAGCTCGCACGCGGCATCTGCAATCTCTCCCATGACATTATCGACTCTTCAGGTGAATTAGATGAACTTACCCACAAAAGCCTTATTAATTAACCCATTGCCAACGCAAGATCATCATGTTCAAGCAGTACATGCTCAACAAAGCTCGGCGCTGTCGACAACATCGACTTCTATGCCAGAGCATTTAACCCCCGCCTATTGGCAAGCGGCTAATCGTCATTTAGTGAAGAAAATCCTCTGCGAATTCACCCACGAGAAGCTCATTACGCCGACCCTATACGGGCAAAAAGCGGGGCTCAATCACTATGAACTGCGGCTCAAAGACAGCACTTATTATTTTAGTGCGCGGCACTATCAGCTCGATCATCTTGCGATTGATGCTGATTCCATCCGCGTTTCACTTGCAGGACAAGAGCAAATCCTCGATGCGATGTCGCTGATCATTTCCCTTAAAAATGACTTAGGGATCAGCGAAACCTTACTACCAACCTATTTAGAAGAAATCACCAGCACCCTTTACAGCAAGGCGTACAAGTTAGCGCATCAGGCGATTCCCGCCGCCACTCTGGCGCGAGCTGATTATCAGAGCATAGAAGCGGGCATGACAGAAGGTCATCCGGTGTTTATTGCCAATAATGGCCGGATTGGTTTTGATATGCAGGATTACCGTCAATTTGCCCCAGAAAGCGCAATGCCGATGCAGTTAGTCTGGCTTGGTGTCCGCAAAAACAAAACCACGTTTGCCGCCCTCGAAAACTTGAGTCACGACGCATTACTAAAGGAAGAGCTTGGCCAACAGTTCACTGACTTCCAACAACGTCTAAAAACGCAGCAGCATGATCCACAGGACTTCTACTTTATGCCAGTGCACCCTTGGCAGTGGCGTGAAAAAATCGCCCGCGTCTTTGCCGGCGACATAGCTCGTGGCGATCTGGTTTATCTTGGTGAAGGCAATGAGCAATACCAAGTGCAGCAATCGATACGCACTTTCTTCAATCTTGCATCACCGCAAAAGTGCTACGTCAAAACCGCGCTTTCTATCCTAAATATGGGCTTTATGCGTGGTCTATCGCCCCTTTACATGAGCTGCACACCGCAGATCAATGCTTGGGTTGCAAACTTGGTTGAAAACGATCTTTACTTTGCCCAACAAGGCTTTGTGATCCTGAAGGAAATTGCCGCAATAGGTTACCACCACACCTATTACGAGCAGGCTCTCACCCAAGATAGCGCCTATAAAAAAATGCTTTCTGCCCTGTGGCGCGAAAGCCCACTGCCACACATTGATCCTAAGCAAAATCTGATGACCATGGCTGCGCTACTGCATACGGATCATGAAGATAAGGCCCTTATTGCAGCCTTGATAGCCGCCTCAGGCTTACCAGCAAAGGATTGGGTCAGTCGCTACTTAAACCTGTATTTATCGCCGCTGTTACATGCCTTTTTTGCCTACGATCTGGTCTTTATGCCGCACGGGGAAAACCTGATCTTAGTGCTCGATGAATATGTGCCAGTCAAGATTTTGATGAAAGACATAGGCGAAGAAGTCGCGGTACTCAATGGCGCGAAGCCGCTACCTGATGATGTAAAACGCCTTGCGGTGAGCCTTGAAGAAGAGATGAAACTTAACTACATCTTACTGGATATTTTTGACTGTATTTTCCGCTATTTAGCACCGCTGCTCGATGAGCAAACCAGTGTCAGTGAAAGCCAATTCTGGGAGCTAGTGGCGGACAATGTACGTGATTACCAAGCCCAGCATCCACATTTGGCCGACAAGTTTGCCCAATACGATCTGTTTAAGGACAGCTTTGTACGTACGTGCCTCAATCGTATCCAATTGAATAATAACCAACAAATGATAGACCTCACCGACAGGGAGAAAAACCTGCGTTTCGCCGGTGGCATCGACAATCCCTTGGCGGCCTTTAGACAAAGCCATGCCTTTAAGCACCCTATGCTTAGCAACGCTGAGCAAAAGGCACGTTAACACACCAACCCCGAAACTTTAGCTGGGCCAATGTTAGCCCAGCTTGTTTAACCCCCAACCTAAACGGAATTAAAGATCAACATTATGAAGACTTTTCCTCTCTCCAGCATCGCACTCGTCTGTCGGCAAGCCCTCGTTAACCCGAAGCTATTGCTGTGCTCAGCCATGTTAGCCACGGTTCCCCATGCCACAGCTGATACTGTCGATGCGGATAGTAAGACTAAAAAGCACCAAAAAGAAATTGAAGTCATCAATGTCATTGGCGCTAAGGATTTACACGACAACCGTTATAAGACCCAAGCGATGAACACGGCAACTGGGCTCGATTTATCCTATCTAGAAACGCCGCAGTCGGTCACGTCTATCACCCGCCAAATGATGAATGATCAACAGCTTAATAGCGTGATTGATGCCATGACCAGCGTCACGGGGATCAATGCCCGCCCAATGGATAACGACAGATACAGTATTAGTGCCCGCGGCATTGCCGTGAGCAGCATTTTGTACGATGGCGTGCCAACCACCTACGATACTCGCTTCAACTATGGGGATAATCTGATCGACACAGCCATCTACGAGCGAGTAGAAGTGGTACGCGGCGCGACTGGCCTCATGACGGGAGCTGGTAACCCCTCGGCGGCCATTAACCTTATCCGTAAACGCCCGACTCAAGAGTTTATGGGCAACACCTCGTTAAGTGTGGGCTCATGGAATAATGTGCGCGGTATGGTCGATGTTTCCAGCGGCTTAAATGATTCTGGTTCTGTGCGCGGTCGCGTGGTCGCCGCCTATCAGGATAAAGATTCATTCCAAGACAGGTACGAGCAGCAGCGCACTACGCTATACGGCATAGTCGAAACCGATATTGGCGATAGCACCTTATTCACCCTTGGTGTCGATTACCAAGATGCTACGCCGAGCGGCACTATGTCGGGCGGTTTACCGCTATTTTACAGCGATGGCAGTCGCACTAATTATGATCGTGCCACTTCAACGGCGCCCGATTGGGGCTCGGCGCATACCCAAGGACTCAACACCTTTGCGAGTCTCGAACACAGATTAAATAACGGTTGGAACCTAAAAGGGACTTACACCTACGGCGATAACTCATTGGAGTTCGATGTACTATGGGCCACGGGATATCCTGATCCTGTAACCAATATCGGCGCCACTGCAGGCTCTATCGCCTATGTCGACGGCAGTCGCACCCAACACAATGTGGATTTGCGCGCCGAAGGACAATACCAACTCTTTGGTCAGGAACATCAATTGATGTTTGGCTGGAATGGCCAACGCCAAGAGTTCGCCAATCCCTACTATTATCCCACTGCGGCAGTACCGCCTTTGGGGGATTTTCGCGATCCGAACTTCCAATATCCAAAACCTCAATGGAAGGAAACCTATACCACGGGTTCATTTGGCGAAACCAAACAGAGTGCAGCCTATGTGGCGACTCAGCTTAATCTCAGCGACGCGTTAGCTGTCATCGTCGGATTACGCCTCAATGAGTGGGAAACCGACCAAGATAATTTTGGCAGCCGTTACGATTTCAACATCAGCAACGAACTCACCACTTACTTCGGCCTCACCTACGCCCTGACCGAGCAATATTCGCTCTATGCCAGTTATACGGATATTTTTGCACCGCAAACTAAGCAAAGAATCGATAAAAGCTACCTAGATCCAGTCAAAGGGAAAAACTACGAAGGCGGGATTAAGGCGAGCCTGTTCGATGAGGCTTTAGATATGTCGCTGTCGGTGTTTGAGATCAGACAAGACAATGTCGGAGTCAGCACTGGCGATGTGATCCCAGGAACAACAACGCAAGTGTATGAAGGCGTAAACGGTACAAAAACACAGGGATTCGAATTTGAATCGACGGGTAAAATCACTGATGACTGGAATCTTTACTTAGGTTACACCCAGTTCACTAGCGAAGATCCTGAAGGCAAACGTATCAGTACCACGTCACCACGCCAGCAATTAAAACTCTTCACCACTTATACCTTTGGCGGTGATTGGCATAAATTGCAAATAGGTGCGGGAGTTAACTGGCAGAGCCGCGTCTACCAAACAGTTAATTCGCCACTTGGCAAAGTCGAAGTCGAGCAAGGCTCTTACGCGCTAGCGAGTCTAATGGCGAGTTACGCCTTCACCGAGCAACTTAAGCTCAGCGCAAACCTGCACAACGCCTTAGATAAAAGCTACTACAGCCAAGTCGGTCAATATAGTCAATTCCAATACGGTACGCCGCGAAGTGCCAGCTTAACCTTGGACTATCGCTTCTAAGTCAGATTTATATTGAGATCGTTCGAAAAACCTTGTGAGCCCAAATCTTGAGCTCGCAAGGTAATCAGTTACATGGACTTATCGATAACCGCGGCAATCAATCACAGCCATTAAGGAGTCACTATGGCAAGCCAACGGAGAGACACCAGACTGCAAACATTGTGCGATACCTCGCCAAGCCACAACGCGTTGAATCAAACTATTTTGACACTCAATCAGCTGTTACATGAGCGGGCACCCTTCTATGGCGAGCACCTTAGCGCAACGCAGTACCCTACTGGGCTCAGTTTTGATGAATGGAGTAACGTCGATACTTATCAAAAACTCATTGCACGTTTTGCCATCGCACATCCTAGCGCAGAAACTCAGGTTGAAACCGAGGTTAGTAAAACAGCTGCAACCAGCCGAGCGCCCGCTTTCGCCAGTAAAAGCGCCTTAGTCAGTAAAAGCGCTACGGCCAGTAGAAAAGACACTCGCAAAGCGCTGCATTCACTTTGGGGTCAATGGTATTTTGGCCTTTTAGTTCCGCCTGTGATGGAGTGGATTTTTAACGCAAAAAAAGCCGATTTCGAGCCTATTCACTGGCAGCTACAGTCCGTTTTTATGCAGGTACACGCCAGTGGCCGAGTGGCAAAATTTGAATTTAACATCGCAAAACCCCAGCCAAATACCGCTTTGGCCTTTAAAAAACACCACGACATCGAGCCACTTTCCCAAATAAACACTAAGCCAAGTTTCAAGACAGACACTAAGGTACACTCGCCATTAACCCCATATAAGCCGCCAGTTGATAAAGAACTCGCCCTACAAGGCCTTATATTAAACTTACTGCAACCGAGTGTTGAGCGCCTACTCACTTTGAGCCCCGTGCCCGCTAAATTATATTGGAGTCACTTAGGCTATCTGATCCACTGGTATCTAGGAGAGTTGGGATTATCTCAGCAACAAAGTCAGCAACTTAAGCAAGCTCTGTTTCGCAGAGCGACCTTTTTTGATGGCACCCAAAATCCACTGTATAACAGCATCAATTTGATTGTTGACCCCAAAGAAGGCAGCACAAACATCCAATGCATTCGCCGTACTTGCTGCCTAAGGTATCAACTCGCCAACACTGGCCAATGCCACGATTGCCCACTACTAAGTCGTCCTAACGCTAAGACAAACGCAACCAAACAGGCACAAGTCTAACTTGCCCATTAAACCCATTTAATGGGCAAGATCGCAATCCTAGGCCCATGGTGCTTTTGCCCTTATGTTGCACATGCTACACTCAAGCCCATGTCTCTTTAACATGATTATTTATGAAACAACTGCTTGATTTCCTGCCCCTCGTCATCTTTTTTGCCGTTTATAAATTTTTCGATATTTATATCGCCAGCGGCGCATTGATCGCAGCCACCGCGCTTCAATTGATCGTGACCTATGCGCTATATAAGAAACTTGAAAAGATGCACTTAATCACCTTTGCGATGGTGACAGTGTTTGGCACACTCACTTTAGTGTTTCACGATGATTCTTTTATCAAGTGGAAAGTGACCATCATCTATAGTTTGTTTGCCATCGCCTTAGGTGTCAGTCAATTGCTCAATAAATCGATATTAAAGTCGATGTTAGGCAAAGAAATGCAAGTAGACGACAAAATTTGGGCTCGCGTAACTTGGTATTGGGTGATCTTTTTCGCCGCTTGTGGCCTAGTCAATATTTATGTCGCCTTTAGTTTGCCATTAGAAACTTGGGTCAATTTTAAAGTGTTTGGTTTAACCGCTTTAACTTTAATTAATACTGTCCTGACCGTATTTTATCTTTATAAACACCTTCCCGAAGATCAACGCAAGGAACTCAAATAATGTGGTATATGATTTCAGCTCAAGATTTTGAGAATAGTTTAGAAAAACGTTTAGCCGCACGCCCAGCCCATTTAGCTCGCCTACAAGCCCTCGCCGATGAAGGTCGTTTACTGATCGCTGGCCCACACCCAGCCATCGACAGTGAAAACCCTGGTGATGCAGGCTTTAGTGGTTCACTGGTTGTCGCAGATTTTGAATCCTTAGTGGCAGCAAAACACTGGGCCGATGCCGATCCCTATATCGAAGCGGGCGTTTACCAAAGTGTTGTGGTTAAACCCTTTAAACGAGTCCTGCCTTAATGAAAATAGTGTCCTTTAACATCAATGGTCTGCGGGCACGCTTGCATCAATTGCAAGCCTTAATCGATAGCCACCAGCCCGACATTATCGGCCTGCAAGAAACCAAAGTGCACGATGAGGCGTTTCCATTAGCCGAAGTCGAAGCTATGGGATATCAAGTGCATTACCACGGCGGTAAAGCTCACTATGGTGTTGCCATGCTGTCTAAAATCGCACCAGAAAAACTGCAAAAGGGTTTTCCAAGCGATGATGAAGATGCCCAGCGCCGCATGATTATCGGCACATTTACCCAAGCGAATGGTCGTCCATTGACTGTGTTCAACGGCTATTTCCCCCAGGGCGAAAGCATAGACCACCCAACAAAATATCCTGCTAAACGTAAGTTTTATCAGGATTTAATGCACTACTTGCAGACAAATCACAGCAACGATGAAGATATCGCCATCATAGGTGACATCAATATTTCGCCGACCGATTTAGACATAGGTATAGGTGAAGTCAATCGTAAGCGTTGGCTAAAAACCGGCAAATGTAGCTTCCAACCGGAAGAACGTGAGTGGTTGAAAACCTTGCAAGACTGGGGTTTAGTCGACACTTTCCGTCAATTACACCCAGAGCGCATCGAACGTTATTCTTGGTTCGATTACCGCAGCAAAGGGTTCGATGACAACCGCGGCCTGCGAATTGATGTGATTTTAGCAACGCCTTCACTGGCAGCACGTTTAGTCGAATCCGACGTCGATTACGATCTGCGCGGCATAGATAAACCCTCAGATCATGCCCCCATTTGGAGCACGTTCAAAGAGGCTTAACCCGCTAACGTTCGATCATCTTAGTAGATATAAAACATCGGCTTAGGTCGATGTTTTTTTATGGGCGAAACATATTTTATCTTTATCGTTCGATGAATAGTCAATGAGTCAGGTGTGATACTGAACGTAATTCACTTTTGGACAGATATGTCTTGAAGACGAGTGTTTTGGGACCAATAATTTTAGTTGTGAGGAGTTTAGCGTTTGCTGATATCCACTCACACATGCTTGCCATGGCATTTGCTCGTCGACTCGCAGCCAGTCCATCCGTGGATGCTCGACCGCCCCATCTGATGTGAAAGGATTCACAAATGCCGCGATGGCATGGACGCCAAAGAGCGGCCATGTGCCGGACGGTCGTCTAGCTAATCACCATCGCTCACCTGTTTAGCATCGGCAAAACCTGTTTGTTTTAAAGAAATACGTAGCATGCTTTGGTCGGATAGACGGCATCTGTTACCAAGTGCCGCCCTCCTAAGAACCGTACGTGCAACTTTCACTGCATACGGCTCAAGCCTCCACTAAGGCGTGTTCTGTTACCCAGCACCCTATATAGCAGCTAAGACAGGATCGAACCAAGAGTTTCGACCTTCCTTTGCCTGTTTCCGCTTACTTAAGTAAGCTTCGTATTCGGGGTCGTAAGGTATGGCTGCGCTCCTGATTTTCACATGTCTCTTTATCAGCGT